>NZ_JAMPKN010000081.1:0-11106 GCF_039962155.1 Trichocoleus desertorum AS-A10
GAGGCGATGTGCGATCACAAGTAGAATTCGTGTCTCAAATTTTCGGACTTGTTGCTTAATCGGGTTGAGCTAGAGCCAATCCTTTGTTCTTCAATAGTTCTTGCGACACAACCAGACGGTGCGGCTATGGAATGCCAAGACGAGGGTTCCTATTGGCCAACCTCTCAAAGGGCATGAGGCTGAGGTCTCTTCCGCCGCCTTCAGTCCGGATAGCAACATGATAGTCAGTGGTAGTCGGGACAAGACGGTGCGGCTATGGAATGCCAAGACGAGGGTTCCTATTGGCCAACCTCTCAAAGGGCATGAGGCTGAGGTTATTTCTGTGGCCTTCAGTCCGGATGGCAAGATGGTGGTCAGTGGTAGTCGGGACAAGACGGTGCGGCTATGGAATGCCAAGACGAGGGTTCCTATTGGTCAACCTCTCAAAGGGCATGAGGATGAGGTCTCTTCCGCCGCCTTCAGTCCGGATGGCAAGATGGTGGTCAGTGGGAGTTGGGACAAGACGGTGCGGCTATGGGATGCCAGGACGAGGGTTCCTATTGGTCAACCTCTCAAAGGGCATGAGGATGCGGTCATTTCTGTGGCCTTCAGTCCAGATGGCAAGATGGTGGTCAGTGGTAGTAGTGATAAGACCATGCGGCTATGGGATGCCAGGACGAGGGTTCCTATTGGTCAACCTCTCAAAGGGCATGAGGATGCCATCATTTCTGCGGCCTTCAGTCCGGATAGCAACATGATAGTCAGTGGGAGTTGGGACAAGACGGTGCGGCTATGGGATGCCAGGACGAGGGTTCCTATCGGTCAACCTCTCAAAGGGCATGAGGCTGCCATCATTTCTGTGGCCTTCAGTCCTGATGGCAAGATGGTGGTCAGTGGGGGTTGGGACAAGACGGTGCGGCTATGGGATGCCAAGACGAGGGTTCCTATTGGTCAACCTCTCAAAGGGCATGAGGCTGAGGTCTCTTCCGCCGCCTTCAGTCCAGATGGCAAGATGGTGGTCAGTGGGAGTAGTGACAAGACGGTGCGGCTATGGGATGTTTCATGGCAGAGCTTGCTTGAGACCACCTGCAAACGATTGCAGTATCATCCCAGTTTAGTGAAGTCTGAAGGTGACATTGCGAGGGAAGCCTACAAGACTTGCAAGCAATATGTTTGGAATAAACAACAGTAAAGTTGTTTATGACCATGTCCCTTCTGGAAACAGCTGCCAACCCATCCAATGTATTACTGTCTGAGATGCAGCAGGATGTGGAGGGCGATCGCAACTAGCGCAGAATTCTTGCCTGAGATTTCCAGAGAATCAAGTGTTCTTCAAGTGGAGGCAGAGCGATCGCCTCACTTTTAGCTCTGATATTGCTACACGAGAATTTGCATCAGTGCGTCTACAAGCTGAGTCGATCTGGTAGCTAAGGCTGCAGGGTTTCTAGGGAAGTGACCTGCTCCTGTAGGCTGCGAATGAAGGAGCGAATCACTTCTGATTGAGTGCAGTGTTGATGTTTGCAATACTGCCTAAGGATCTCCATTTCAGCCTGAGGCAGCCTGACATTTAAGTGTTCTGTATTTTGTTTCCCAACCTTTGGCATGGTGTCTTCGACTGCGTTACGCTATGAGCTAGACAAGTCAAGGTGTAGCTGCTTTGAAGGAATTTTTAGCTTTGACTTGACTATAGCAATCTGCCAAGAAAAATCTCCACGAATGAGCTGACTTATTGTCCTATTCGACAGCGTGAACTCAGGGAGTTGGAGCTAGGGCGTACCCTGTTCCGAGAGCCAGATGGTTACGTGATCAAACTCCGCCCAGAAGATCGCAAAACAGGCAGTAAAACTGGCAAAGAGCGGGAATTTTGCTTACCTTCAATCCTGACTGATGATCTGGATGAGTGGTTGAATGTCTGGCGGCCCAAGGTGCTGACCGATCATAACCGGCTGTTTCTCAAACTGAATACTCGTGAACCGAAGAGCTTTGGTCAGCCCTACGATGATTCTAGAATTGGAGAGCTCGTATCTCAAACTATGTACACAGCAACAGGGCATCTGTTTGGTGAGCCCAAACGCACAACTCCTCACGATTTCCGCCGAATTGCGATTACTTGGCAACGCAAGTATGGCAATCGTGAGCAAGATGAGGCTTTAGCAGAGATGATGGGACATTCTGTGAGAGAGGGTGATCGCACCTACAGTCAGCTCACTAGCCGAGATAAAACTGACAAGGCTATGAACTGGTGGAAGCGTGGCCATTCAGAACCACCATCACGATGAGCCGCTCCAGCTAAAGGTGGTCGAACGTTCAGAGAGTATGTCAAATAGATTGTGTTAAGAGAAGAATGCTGTACGGGGAGGCGATCCCCAGAATCGATTGCAAATCAGTCAAGAGCAAGTTTCCAATCGCGAATAGGCATGGTCCGCTTCTTGGCAATATTATGAATTGTCAGGTAAGCCACCTTCATCGCCGACTCATCGGTAGGAAAAGCGCGATGGTTCTTCAGAACTTTTCTGAGGGAATGCTACTCCTCCTGATCTTCCATTAATGACATTAGCCTGATAACAAACAACAGGGATTTCCTGAAGTAGATGAAGTGGACTGCCTTCATCCGACACTGGAGAGTGGCACTGATGGTCAGTAGTGGGAGAAAAACAGCCTGTCCACGGTTTAATAGTGATGTACGCCTTTGGCTGAGCGAAGCTCTATAGGGTGGTTACGAGCGAGTATTACCCGGGGAAATCGTGCATTACATTGGCAAGGGCAAGACCCAACGATTAGAGAGAACCAATGGTATTGCCAGACAACAAACCGGACGAATGGAACAAACTAAGTTGTAAGCAGTAATCCCAAGAATGATTTCTTTTTCAACTAAATCAACCTTGGTTGTAGCCTGCAATTCTTTAAGATTTAATCTTCACTTAATTCTTTCTGGTTGATTTAAGTTGCTGACTGATTACGGGCGTGGCAGATATGAGGCAAGCTGCGAGAAAAAATAAACTACCAAGCAAACTTAATATATCTCCACTACGCAGGCTTGATACCGTATAAAAACTTGCTGATGCAATAAACAGAAACCACCCCCAGATCTGAAGTCTTAATTCCCGCTTGCGTTGTGTTCTGGCTGATTGTGCCTCAGAATCTTCTGCCATCGGCGTCTCCTTCATAAATATCTTTTATTCTTAGGGACAACTATTCAGAATAATATGGTTAGACCAAAACCACTGTAGTAGTTGCCAACAGGTTGACAGGTTATGCTGGTTAGACCATCGCTGCATCAACTCTACAACGGTTTGTTCTGCCGTAAGTTCATTGAGTAGTGGCGCGATCGCCAAGTCTCCCAAGTAAGCGACAGGGTTGTCCAAACTAGGATGGTGTAGTGCATTAAGCCAGCGAACAGAATCGTGTTGTATGACTGGCGTTTGCATCAGCTTCGCGGCTTGCGACAGGCGAATTGGGGAATCAATGTTAAAGATGGCTGTGTTTCGCTCCCACTGAACTGATTCTAGGTCGGGGATTAGTTGGGAGCGCTGCTCCCAGAAGGGAGTCATTGGGTAGAGCGATTGGGTCGCATAAATTTGAGCGGCTGTTCGTTGCGATCGTGTTACGGTTTCTTGCAGCTTGTTGCGGTAGAAGGCGATTGCGGCATCGGCGGATGCTGGTTCTGCAAGTAGCGTATGGACAACAATGCTTCCCTGAAATGCAGACATCATCGCCATCTGCACCCCCTGAGAAGATAGGGGATCGATCGCAAATGCGGCATCGCCAACGTTGATCCAATCCAGTCCAATTGGATTTTGATTGAGATAGCCAGAAGCATCACAAACTTGAACTGGACCGTCTAGCTGCCCTTGTAAACAGTCTCTCAATAAAGTTGTCTTCGAGAGAAGCTCCCGATACCACTGCTTGCGTCCTACTTTGGTCTTAGTGTACCGTTCTGCATCCAGAAAAACTGCTGCATTAAATCGACCATCTGGCAAGGGCGCACCCCAGAACCATTCCTCGCTGCCCGCCTCGACGCGAGATCCACAGTCCCGAAAGGGAGTATCCCGCCAGTATCCATACAGGGCAAGGGTTGCAATTGGATGATGCTGTTTTGGACGACCCGGAGAACGATGTTTACCCGTTGCATCAATCAGAAATTGAGCGTTGATAGTGATTGGGCGATCGCGCCAGTAAACCGGAACAGTCCACTGATACTTACCGTGTGAAGATGGGCGACCTGCATGAGCAGGCTGTAGCACTTGTACGCCAACTGCCTGGGCTGCTTCTAGCAATAATTGATCAAACTGACCTCGATCGACCTGCAACCCTGCGTCACCGGGTTGAGTCTTCCCAGCAGCTTCAGGAGTTGCCCAACGAATTAGAGACTGTGTAGGTCTAAAAAATCCTGCTGCTTCAACTTGCTGCCGTACACCCAACAAATCTAGCACTTGCATGATAGTGGGTGGGAACGACTCACCAATGTGCGAACGAGGGAAAGTAGCTTTTTCAAGCAAGCACACCTGATGTCCCAATAGCGCTAACTTACGGGCGATC
This sequence comes from Trichocoleus desertorum AS-A10, assembly GCF_039962155.1. Taxonomy (NCBI): domain Bacteria; kingdom Bacillati; phylum Cyanobacteriota; class Cyanophyceae; order Leptolyngbyales; family Trichocoleusaceae; genus Trichocoleus; species Trichocoleus desertorum. Next base: position 4,519 of record NZ_JAMPKN010000081.1, read on the forward strand.
GTAGACCCAGACGGTCCACCTCCCACAACACAAACTTCTGCCTCAATCAAGGAATCCATCAAACTGCGGACGTAGAATGAACAGATGTGAAATAGTCAGGGCACTGCTCCATCAAATTAATGTAAGTTTGCAGGCAAAAATGTAGCCAGCCTCGGATGTAATCGCAAGCGGGTCTACCGCGATGGATCACTTCATGATGGCAGCCCCCCCCACACAGATATCTTGCCCAGCAGCCCTTACACGGTTCCTGAAGGTCTACTTGGCGTTGAGCCAACCACTCATTCTGGCGTTCCCGGTTTAATCCTGTGGTGAGGTCGCCCATCAATCCTACTTCATCATTCACAAATCGATGGCAAGCCCAAAGATTTCCATTTGCTGAAACGCCCATGTAGCCTGCTCCGGCTCCACAGGGGTAGGGGCGATGGGTGCCACGATGAATTTGCTGCATGGCTAAAGTCAGGTTAGAGAATGGATAGCGGTGCCCTGCGATCGTCTGTCGCTCAAACTCCCGACCACACTCGATCATTTGTTCCAGCATGAGATCGAGGTCCGTGACTTCCATCTGTGCTTTACCCGTTGGAGAACTCAGCATAGGAGAGAAACCAACACTATGAAAGCCCATATCGATCAACTGGTCCAGGGTGTCTCGTAGGGTTAGATTTTGTGGCGTTACCGTCACTCGTGCAGATACTTGCATACGGTGCTGGTTGGCTAGAAGGGGTTTGAGATTAGCAACAATCCGGTCGAAGCTGCCGTTACCACTTTTAAAGGGACGCAGACGATCGTGCGTTTCCCCAACGCCATCCATACTCACTGTTACCGCAAACCCATAGCGCTCAAAAAAAGCAGCATCATCAGGGGTCAGTAATGTACCGTTTGTTGTAATGCCAAACCCGACTTTGACTTGCTTGGCTGTAGCAAACTCTGCGGCTAACTGAGTTGCTGCTTGAATCAATTGGCGATTCACTAACGGTTCGCCACCCATGAACGAGAGATTCACTCGGTCTCCCGCTTGAGTATCCTCAAACAACCGTTCTACCGACGCTTTAGCAATTTCCCATGACATACTTTTGGCGGCTTCCCCAAACCCACCCTCCTGGGCATAACAGTAAGTGCAACCCAGATTACATTTTTGGGCAACTGCAAGAGACAGCGATCGCAAGGGAGGATTTTCTAATGGTTGCCCCTCTATAAAGGGTCTAGTAGTCAATCCACACTCAGCAAGCAGTTGATTGACAAATTCGGGAGTTGTTTGGGCAGCAATTTCAATCTCTTGTCGTAGCTCAGGCGTAACCGCGTATACTTGAGAACCATCAGCCACCAGGGTATGCAGCCCGTAATCTGTTTCAAAGAAATGCACTTGAGGAAGCTGCGGAGCGGACGCACGGTATAACGTCTCAACTTCACTAATCAGATCAATTGGAAGAATGCTCATTGGGAATGCCGGATAACGGAGTTGGATCAAATGAGAAGGTAGACAGGTCATCTAGCGTCGGTCTACTCGATCGAGATATTCAAGCAGGTTACTGTCCGATAGGTGCGTGTCTGGTTCGTTCGCATCCCCAAAGAAAGGAATGCCCAACCCCTGACGAGCCAGCCATTCACCTTGCTCTTGCAGGAGTGTCATATAATCGTGGGCACGATCGACGGTAATTGTAGCCGCACGAAATTCACCTCGGTACATAGATGTATAGGTTTTTTGAACATCTACCAGGATTGCTTTATAGCTTTCCAGGGCATCATGGGTTTCACTCGTCGTACCTAATCTCAAATCTCGCAGATAGGTGCTGATGGAATCTGATTGAACATATTTTGCCAGTACTCGTTTAATGTCTAATAGTTTGCTGTAATGCCCCATACCGTCGGCATCAATTTTGGCAGCAAGTTCGTACAGACGCTCAGGATATTCTGGCGATCGTAGCGTTCTCACTACTCTGGCATAGGCTCCATCAATGTAGCCACTGGGACGCTCAACAGCGATCAAGTCAGCTAAGACATCGGGGCTAAACGGTCTGAGGGCACGATCCCGGAACCCTTGCTCAACGGGTCCGTGTGCAGTAGGACGGGGAATTTGCGGCGACAATGTAATCACTGGAGTAAAAGCATCGTCCACCAATCCCTCAGCATGTAGTGACCAGAGGAGTTGATGCGCCCAGCGGTAATGGGTCATCTCACTGGCACTAATCAGCAGGAGTGACCGTCGCACCAAACTTAAATCCTCAATCAGTGTAGGAAACCGTTTGTCTGGAGTGAGAATGTCTTCAGGATGTTGAATTGAGAAATAGGCGTAGAGGTATTCCAAAGAGAGCGTCAGTTCTAGAGGGATCAGTTCATCCCGCAGTATTTGAGCGACCTCTAACGGGCTGGCATAGGGTTGTATGTCCTTCAAGCCTGATGAGCACGATTCTCGAACTTCACGACTTTCTAGCACAGAATTTAGCTCCACCTGGCGAAGATTTTTATGATCTAGTTGAGGTTGTGCAGTCCTGTTAAAACTACACGCAAGTACTGGTTGCAGAATAGGCAGCGACGATCGTTAGGATTTCCCGTTTTCTGGCTCTGGTGGGCGGTAGGATTCTTGAATTTCGCGGCTCTCTAGCACAAAATTTAGCTCTACCCAACGAGCATTGATTTCATGGTTATCCAGTTGATATTTGCGTAACTCCCGATAGGAATTGGGCGCAAACACTCGTCCTGTAGCTTCTCGATCGCTACGGAGCCAATCTAGCCGCAGATTTGCGTCATCTGACGCCAACAGTTCTTCTTCAGACTCCGCTGGGACTTCGGCAAAGACAACATCTGGGCGGTTGGTTGCCCAATACATGCAGGCACAATCGCGCATATCATGCTGCCACGGTGAACATAAACTCTGCACTAACTCGCCTGGCTGATACACCTCGTTAAGGGTTCCTGTTTTAGCATCAACAAACTGTCGTCGCCATCCTTCCAATTCAATAATGGGGTGTTGTCCTGCTGCATCTTGATAGTCGCGCCGCACCAGTTTTAGCTGCACTCTACCAGGCTGTAGGCTGCGAACAATGCGCCAAACCGCCATGCCATCCATAGGAATGCGCTCTCCCCTGGAATTGCGATCGTACAGGGCAATTTCTTTACCACTCTGTTCGATCGTGTCGATAAACCATTCTCCAACCCGTAGCGCCCGTCCCCGGGGACTATGGAACTCTGCTAATAGGGCGATCGCGGCTGGGTCAGACGTATGCAAATCAGGATCACACTCATCCTCAACCGAGGCTAAGCGGGCACCGTACAGTTCAGGAATTTCAGGATCGAGTTCTCGGTGTTCACGTCCGGCAAAGTTGAAGACTAATCCTGGAAAGAACCGTCGATCCAGGTTGCGTAGATCAATGCCTAAACCGGGAAAGCAGTTACCTACCTCATCTTCTAAACGGCTAGAGACTGGGTTGCCTGCGGCTTGATAAGCTAGACGAGCCGTGAGATTACGGGGAAAGATTTTTTTGGATGTCATGAGTCTGACTGATGGGATTGAACGGATGCTTCCTGCTGCTGAAGAAAGGTAAGGTAATCCATCAGCATCGTGTATTGTCGTCGCGTTAGCGACAGAGGTTCTCGATCGGAATCGCGCATATAGGGGGGCATCCTCATATCGTGGAGAGTGTCACGAAACACTCTTGGATCACGAAAGTCTGGATGTGGCTCTGCTAAAGGCTCTACAGGCAGTTGAGCAAAACTGCCAAACGGCGGACGAATCATTTGCTTCAGGCGATCGCCCCGAGTCTTCATAAACAAAATTAAGTAATCAAGACTGGTAAATGAGCCGTGGGCATGTTCACTCAAATCGGTGTAGGGCAAACGACTGTGTCCTACATTTGGCTTTCCATTTAACCCATCATTAAGAATGTCAGAGGAAAGGCGGGCAAGGGGTTTGTCAGCACGGGTCATGCCCTCACGACCAATGTGAGGAGCAGATTGCCACTGATCGAGGGGGGCACGTTTGAGATTTTCTCGAATCAAGTAATCTCTTGATGCATCCAGATTAAGCAAATTAGTGGTTTCAAAAATTCGCTTAAACAGATCGTGAATTTCCTCCGCTGTCACCTCTGCGGTGGCGTCATTGATTTCGACCGGGGGCAGTTCTCGATCGGCAAGTTCATCTGCCATTGAGAAAAAAGGACGTCGATCAGGCGCATAATCTGGCGGCGCAACAAATGCGCGCGTTGAGGCAGTAAACCGTTGCCCTTTCACGGTTAGTTCGGCTTTCAAAACGATTTCGCAGGTATCATCTACGACACCCCAACAGATACTGTTGCCCACATTTGCGCCATCATAACTGTCCGAAGGCTGGGGATCGTCGGCCTTGCCAGTATCCATCACATATTGAGACCAGGGCGTATTTGGATTCAGAATTCGATTTTGCTCAGGTACGATTTCATGGGTGCGTGCGGCAATCGAGGCATAGGAAAGCTGACGACCCGGTTCTAGCGGAGAGACAGAGCCTGCGCTCGCGTTGGCCGGTCCGTAAACTTCACCCTTGGCCGGGGTAAAGCGGACCCGCACAACACTCAAATCCTGTTCCATTGAATTCTCCGATACAGGACGAATGAGTTGCACATGCCCTAGTGGAATCGGAGCATCGTGATAAACGAGTGATTCTCGCTCTGGAAAAGAGGGACTGGAAGCGAGAAGATGATGCTGAGAGAAATCGCCACCTCGAATCGTGACTCTGGCAGCAAAACTGCAGGATGGGTCCTTCACTCGACGCGAAGCCTTGGTATTTGCTGCATGGGCGTGAATTAGAAGATGTTTTTCTAGCGAAACCCCCAGGCTGTTTAGAAGATCAAGCGTTACTGGCACTTGTTGAAAACCCTGTGAGTCAACCAAAACATCCGCCCATAATTCAAAAAAAGGAGCAGCAGGGCGAATTTTGCCGTCATCCTTGAATTGAATTTCTTCTGGTAAGTAAGGTTCTAGGGAACCGTCCGATCGCACCCTAAAGCTAATGCGTGGACGTATCACCGTCCGGCAAGCACTGTGAATACGTGCATCCTCTTCCCAAGCAAACGCTTCCAATGGAGTATCAGAATTTCCTAAGCGAGCCATTGCCATTGGTGGAAGAAAGTAAAGCTCAAGCAGAGTCACATTTTTCATTCAATTACTGCTGAAGATTGTACTAATTACGCAAAAAAACAGGCTTCTGCATCATTTCAAAGGAACGCCAAGCTGACAGTTCAGTATTCACTTAAACAAAATGCCAAGCACTCTAGAGCGGCAACAGAGAATCTTTTCAAACTCAAACTGAAAAGTTTGCCTCTAGATATCGTGTAACAACTGGAAACAATTTAAATTTAAATAAAGTATAAAGCCCTTAGTTAAGCCACCGAGAAATTACTGACAAATATAAAATTCGATTCAGTTCTTACTCAGGGCAAGCGCATCCAAAGTGGGCCAAGAGAGTGGGTAAGATACTGGATTAGACGGTTCTACTAGAGACTCTTAACTGACTATGCCATCAACTGCTGCAACCGTTCTAGAACATTTTGCCAGCCAGCTTAGAGGACCCTGTAGAACCCATTTGACATCTCAGGAAGTGGCTGCAAGCCGCTTCAGCATTAGCCTGACAAAGCAGAGGTGAATTTTAGTTTCTGCATAAGATAGAGTTCGCTCAAAGTTTTTCACCAAACTTTTACACCGCTCCATCCAAGCATTGGATCGTTCGATAACCCATCTCGCTACTGCTGGGACAAATCCAGATTTTCCTTGCGCTGCCTTCTCTTGTTTCGAGGGTTTGGTCGAAAGTACCCTTCGGGAAGCAAGCTACAAACCTGATTTTTGTCATGATCTGAGGATAAATCTTCTCCAATTCTTCAATCAGATAATCAATGTGATAGCCGTGGTCTAGGAGGATGGTAATCTTGGGAATATTGACCGGTTTTGACTTGAAGTAGTCGATGTTGAGCCTCAACATTTCAACCAATCCCGCATCATCTGAGACATTAGCTGGAGTGCAATGGGTGAAGAAGGGAAACATGTAAATCCCCAGTTCCGATTTGAACCAGGTTTTACCCGGTGCTAGTCCCCACTTGCTGGGGAAATCAATTGAATGGAAACACGAAAAGCTTGTAGCTTCCATCATCTAACTTTTGAATAAAAATTTGCTGGTACCTTGTTAGAGGTATCACTCACAATTGCATGCAATCCTACAGAAGTTGTTTTGTGAGGATTACTTCAGCTTCTTTATTGCCACTTTTGTTTCGTTGATATTGTTTCTTACAGTTTTCAGGAAAGTGGGGATAACCTTAAATAAAGTCTTCTCCAAGCGAGTGAGCCGTTCTGGCTCTGGCAATGCTGCCAGCTCTTCTAACGCAGCTTCAAGTCTTCCTAGTAGCTTTAGCTTTTGAAAAATAGGATCTGAGTTCCTATTTTTTTCTTCGGTAATGTCCTGTCGTTTTTCACTCAGTACTTTGCGTACATACCGAGTTGAAACCCCGATCGCAACGGTTGTGTCGCAAGAACTATTGAAGAACAAAGGATTGGCTCTAGCTCAACCCGATTAAGCAACAAGTCCGAAAATTTGAGACACGAATTCTACTTGTGATCGCACATCGCCTC
>NZ_JAMPKN010000082.1:0-10902 GCF_039962155.1 Trichocoleus desertorum AS-A10
AGCGTTTCAACTTTCGTAGACGGCTGGCGCTTTGAATGGGTATTGGTAGATTCGCTGCAAGGGATTCGAGCTTGATGGTTTTGAGGGTTTGTAGGAGTTGAATTACCAGCAGGGGTAGGAGAAATTGAGCCAGACTGAGGCAAGAGCGCAGATGAGTTTGGTAGAATTTAGGCATTTTGATTATGGAAGGTCTTCTCAACAAGCAGGGACCTTTTTTTATTTGCCTATTGTCCCTCCACCTCTGCTACATCTGCCTTAAACCCACTCTGTTCCCCCACCAGCCGAAACCCCAACCATTCAACTGCTTCACTTTTGCAGTCTGGCCTGCGATCGCCTCAACCACCCATCGACCCAGCGAGAGTCACCACCGACCCTACAGCCTTCATTAGCTGAGGTTTGAGGCTGTTTCTCTCCTGCTCTATCTGGTTTTCAGGAGTTCCGTTATATGGATCATCCCCTACTGAGTAGTCATATACAGAGGGGGGTGATCCATACTCAGATTCACTTTGCTTTAGGCGATCGCGTTTACAAGCTCGCTGCGCTAGGAGGGCCTTTAATTTCTCCCAGCGCTCAGTATCCAGCCGATAAACCCGCTTCTTTTTTCCCTCAATCCGTTGCCACCTAAAGGTGACTTTGAGGCCCATCTGCTCTAGTAACTGGTGAACAATTTGGGTATCACTCACCCTATCGTGCACCCCAAAATTCAAAACCTTTTTAATGCAAGCAGATTGTTCGCGAGCTTTGGCTGCAACGGGTTCTAGGTCTGCGACTGTCCGCTCACGGTCTGGATTAATGAACTCCTCTAGTCCTAAGTATTACAGTTGTATTTAAGCAGATGAGGCAAGAAAACGATTTTTGTAGTGGAAGAAGTGAGCAGTCGCTTGATGAGATCGTCTCCAAAAAGACCAATGTAAAACCTGCTCTACCGTTTCAAATACTGGAAATAAAAGCTTCCAGAGGAGTTTTTGCAGCTCTGGAATACTCAATGGCACAAGAACCTTCGTGCCGCTTTGAAGGCAGCCATACTGCTGAGCGCCTGATCGCTGTGGTTGAAATTTTTGGGAGACTGGCAACGGTTCAATCTGATGACGCAACACCGTGAGAAATGCTTGAGCTGCCATTACCAAACTCACATGTCGATGCCAACCCTGCCAGGACCGCACTTCATATTCGCTCAATCCCAGTTGGTCTTTGGCAACTGTAAAACATTCCTCAATCCACCATCGTTGACCCGCAACCGCACCCATCTCTTCTAACATTGTATTGGCAGGCGCATACACTTGATAGTAGGTGATTGAGTGAGGATCGTCCGGCTTCTCCAAATTGCGACGAAACAGCAACCAGCGGCTAAATCCCTGTGCTCTGGCAGAGTTGACCATCAATGCCCAATCGTAGATCCGCTCTCCTTTGGTGCCATTACCACAACTCAGCCTTTGCCAATGCTGAGATTGAAGTGATTGAGCTAAACTCTTGGCACGATATTCTTGATAGCCGATGCAGACGGAATGTTGACTGCCAACGGTTAACAAATAGGGTTGTTGATGTTGCTGCTCTAACCACCACCAAAACTTGCCATCGTGACCATACACTTCATCAGCAACCACTCAAGCGGGACGTAATCCTGATTCAAACGCTGATTGCAGCATTTGTTTGGCGAGCTGTGGTTTGGTTGCAAACTCAATTGCATTAGGAACAGCAGACTTTAATCGTTTATTCGCATCTTTTGTCCAAGACTGGAGATACAAGCGGCGGTCAATCAAGGTCTGCCCAGCAGGATGGATATAAGCCAGAAATACCCCAACTTGGCAGTTTATTTAAGCGTCCTGTCAGCCCACAGTACTGCACCTGCACTCCCACTGAATGCTCTCCTTGTTTGATAAATCCAGTTTCATCAACGGCTAGGATTGCTTGGTCTATGCCCAAATGTTCCACTATTTACTGGGAGACGTCCTGAGTGAGGGCATCGGCATCCCAGTGAGCCCGTCCCAGTAAATGTTGAAAGCGATAAGGGTTGTTATGTCCTACCTGCTCTGCCATTTCCCACCCATTCTTACGCTCCGCTGGGCTCAGCAGGGCTTGTAAATAAGTAACAGCACTATTGCGGGCCGCCGACCTAGAGAAATGTCGTCCCATGCGAGTTTGGAAGGCTTTGAGCACGTGACTCCATTCAGATAGCGCTTCTAGCGCCGCACCTGGGAGAAATGAATTTTCAGAAGCGAGCATAACGGCAGCAATGTCAGATCCAGTAGTTTGACCTATCTACAACTGTAATACTAGGGCGGCGTTTCAATTGGTCTTGAGACGCCGCCTCTATGTCTGTCTCTGGCTTCCACCCGTTTTCAGGTTCTCCGCAGGTTAGCGTAGCCTCAACTTCTGTTCACACGATGGTCGGTTGAAGTTACGCTTAGAAACTCCTTGCAGAGCTTTTCGCTTGGACTGAGCGAAGGTCATAGCGATCGAGGTTCATCACCTTGTCCCATGCCGCCGCAAAGTCATTCACAAATTTCTGCTGCGAGTCCACAGCGCCATAGACTTCCGCGAGGGCTCGGAGCTGAGAATTTGAGCCAAAGATGAGGTCAACCCGGGTAGCGGTCCACTTGGGTTCGTCGGTTTTGCGATCGCTCCCCTCGAACACATATTCCTCCTCAGAGGTCGCCTTCCATGTCGTGCCCAGGTCGAGCAGGTTCACGAAGAAGTCATTGGTCAACGTCTCTGGGCGATCGGTGAAGACTCCATGTTTGGACCCGCCACAGTTCGCACCCAAAACGCGCAAGCCGCCCACGAGAGCTGTCATCTGAGGGGCTGTCAGGGACAGCAACTGCGCTCGATCAACCAGCAGCTCTTCGAGCGATTCGCTGTGTTTGCCACTAGTGTAGTTGCGAAACCCGTCTGCGACCGGCTCCAGTGGAGCAAAGGACTCAACATCCGTTTTCTCTTGCAATGCATCCGTACGTCCTGGCTTGAAGGGAACCGTCACGACGTGACCCGCGTTCTTCGCCGCTTGCTCAATGCCTGCACATCCACCCAGAACGATCAAATCAGCGATCGAAACCCGTTTTCCGCCAGACTGCGAGCTGTTGAACTCCTGTTGAATTCCCTCCAGGGTTTGCAGCACTGTTGCCAACTGCTCTGGCTGGTTGACTTCCCAGTCTTTCTGCGGCACGAGACGAATACGTGCCCCGTTCGCGCCACCGCGCATGTCGGAGCAACGGAACGTAGACGCCGACGCCCAAGCGGTCGAAACCAATTGCGAGATAGACAATCCCGAAGTCAGAATCTTGGCTTTGAGAGCAGCGATGTCCTGCTCATCAATCAATTCATGATCAACGGCGGGGAGCGGATCTTGCCACAAGAACTCTTCCTGGGGAACCTCTGCTCCGAGATAACGCGATCGCGGTCCCATATCGCGATGCGTCAACTTGAACCACGCCTTGGCAAACTGCTCTGCGAACTCATCCGGGTTATCGTGATAACGCTGTGCAATCTGGTTGTAGATGGGGTCCATCTTCATGGACATATCTGCCGTAGTCATCATGGGGGCGTGCCGTCTCGACGGATCGTGTGCATCGGGCACTGTACCCGCACCCGCGTCGCCCTTGGGCTTCCACTGCCATGCGCCAGCGGGGCTCTTCGTCAGCTCCCAGTCATATTTGAACAAGGTTTCGAGATAGCTGTTGTCCCACTGCGTCGGCGTGGGGGTCCATGCGCCTTCGATCCCGCTAGTGATCGCGTCAACGCCGACTCCCGTGTTGAATGCGTTCTTCCAGCCAAGGCCCTGATCGATGACGGTGGCACCCCCAGGGTCAGGCCCCACGTGCGATGCCTCGCCCGCACCGTGGCATTTGCCAAAGGTATGCCCACCAGCGGTGAGCGCGACTGTCTCCTCGTCGTTCATCGCCATCCGTTTGAAGGTCTCGCGAATATCGCGCCCTGAGCCGAGCGGATCAGGCTCGCCGTCTGGACCTTCTGGGTTCACATAGATCAGGCCCATCTGCACGGCGGCGAGCGGATTCAGCAGCACGCGATCTTCTTCGTAACGCTCATTGCCGAGCCAGGCTTTCTCAGAACCCCAGTAGATGTCTTCCTCTGGCTGCCAGACGTCCACACGCCCACCGGCAAAGCCGATCGTCTTGAAGCCCATTGACTCCAAGGCACAGTTGCCCGCGAAGATCATCAGGTCGGCCCACGAAATTTTCTTGCCGTATTTCTGCTTGACGGGCCAAAGCAACATGCGCGCCTTGTCAAGATTCGCATTGTCGGGCCAACTGTTGAGGGGCTCAAACCGCTGGCTACCCGAGCCTGCACCGCCGCGACCGTCGCCAATCCGATAGGTGCCAGCGCTGTGCCAAGCCATCCGGATGAAGAGCGGCCCGTAATGACCGTAATCGGCTGGCCACCAATCCTGGGAGGTGGTCATTAGTTCATAGATATCTGCCCTCAAGGCAGCTAAGTCAAGGCTTTTGAACTCCTCAGCGTAGTTGAACTCCTCACCCATAGGATTGGCTTGGGGTGAGTGCTGGTGGAGAACGTTCAGATGCAAATAATTTGGCCACCAGTCTCGGTTCGCCGGCCTATGACGAGGCTCAGATTTCTGACCGCCGCCCGTAAATGGGCATCCGTTTCCGCTGCTCATAGTATCTCCTATCAAATGTTGTGATATGGACTTTGTGATCTCCTGCAGGTATTGCAAGCAAATACTACAAGGCTAATTACTGGGATACTCGATGAGTCATAAATCGAAGAGAAATATAAACAACGTTGTGATTTGAAACAATTCGAGTCTTTGCTTTGCTAAGCTCCGATTCTTCAAACATTGATTGCGTTTGTCGGTATGGCTGGACAGAAAGTCGCCTTTGAGTCATTGCGTCCCTTGGGCAATGACTCAAAGGCTCCAAGGAAAGCCAGAATTTCAGCTCTGAACGGAGTGATGAGGTAGCTTTAGTCGCTAGATAGCTCTATTACCGTGTTATAAGGACCCATTTCACGAGCTATCCGCCCTTGCGAGTACCCAGCTGCTTATAGTTCGGCCAGTTGGTCTTTCCATTGTTCAAAGCCATCTGGACGACCTTGAATCTTTCCTTGCGATTGCACTCGTTGGAGTCCTGCCTGCGTTCGCTCAGAAATTCGGACTGCTTCTTGTTGCGCGAGGTAGGCTAGAACTCCCACAACGATGTGGGCCACCAATTCATTCTCAGTATCCAGCAGCGGCTCCGTATAGCTCTTGAATCTACAGCCTAGACTGCTGAGTTGCTGGAGGTAAGCGATCGTCTTGCGGATGCCTTCGCGACTAAAGCGCTCGAGTGACCAAAACACCAATAAGTAGGTGGGTCAAATTAAATATAAGATGGCTTCGCCTGAAACCCTTACACAGTCTGAAAACCATCTTCAGTTTAATTACACATACCTACTTACATCAAACTTTCGCTTCGCTGCATCCTCAAACATGCGGCTAAAATCGCCACGCTCACGCTTACCCTTGCGGCCAGATTCGCGGTCTAGGTAGATGTTGGCAATCTGCCAACCTTGACGATCGCAAAATTCTTGCAGTTGCAAAAGCTGGTTATCGGTGTCCTGCCCTTTGTCAGTTGTTGAGACTCGTAAGTAGAGAGCACAAACTGTTTTTTTCATGCAGCAAGGCTATCAAAAAAGGACCCTTACCTAAGTGGACATCGGGCATCAGGGCAACGTGCTTGAAGACAAAGGGTATGGATGCCACGTTCTTTGCCATTTTGGTTTCATCCTGACCCAATTGATGGTTTGCCCAAGAGAGAACAGGCTTGGAAGCAGAGAGGTTTAACCTTTCGTAAGGCATGGTTTCGTGTCCTTCATTTCCATTTGTTTGATGTCTTAAGAATTAGGAAGGACATCTTTTCCTCAGCGAATTGACACAGAAATGGCCGAAAGACTTACTCCACAACAGTTTTGAAGTTAGGAAAATGACTAAACCGGGGAATTCCCCCAGCTTTATTTCAAACATTCAGAACCTGGCGAATGAAATGTGATATTTTTCCTTTCCCCAGGGAAATTGGCCAACATCTTTACCGAGGGAAACGCGATGGCCTGATCTAAGAATTAAATTGACGCGCTCCAGAGTTACGTCCCGTCCACTAGTCAGAGTTACGCCCCATATTATCGGGTCTCTTTCCTGCCTCCAGGGTTCCCATTGCTCGACTTCAACCCCTACAACGTCTTCGAGTGGATATTCCAACCTTTGAGAACTGCCTATTCCTATTAGTCGTCATTCGATGATGACCTTTCCTAGTATCTGATCAATCGTACAGGTGACAATTCGGCTGATCGTAATTACGTGAAAAAACACTATGCCGAATATGCCGAAAATCCACATCGTGGGACTGTTCACAACAGTCATCGCAAAGAAAGCCATAAGCAAGCCAGGTAAATACCCATTTTCAAAGGGTAGTATGTGAAACTTCAGATCTTGGGGAGTGTGCAGCAAAACGAACATTGTTTTATCGTCAAACTTTCGCTTAGCTGCATCATCACACATGCGGCTGAAGTCGCCACGCTCGCGCTTACCCTTGCGGCCAGATTCGCGGTCTAGGTAGATGTTGGCAATCTGCCAACCTTGGCGATCGCAAAATTCTTGCAGTTGCAGTAGTTGATTATTAGTCTCTTGTCCCTTGTCAGTGGTAAAGACTCGCAAGAAGTAGAGAGCAGCTCGAATAGTCATGCTGCCAACATATCAAAAAGGGACCGTTTTTTGATAGAGCTTTTACTCACAACTCCCACCCTGATTTAAGGTCGTTTCAGCCTCGTCAATTTATACCCCTTGTATCTTAGAAGAGTGGCAGAGTCCGTCGTTAACGATCGCGAATGGAAGTGTTGGAGCTGCAACTGGGGAGGCAATCGCAGCCCTCATCTTCTCAGTTGCCTTTGATGAGGATTACGTTTACACGTTCTTTCAGTCGAGCTGAGTGAGAATCGATCTCTGAACCGACCTAAAACTTTGGGCGTTGCTGAATCGTAGGATGAAGCAATGGCTGTAAAGACTGAAATCTCATTCAAGATAAAGCAAAATCCTCCAATCAATCAGCAACACCGAACTTTGTGAGTCGTCGCCTCCCACACAGTCAATCTGAATAGAAATATCCAACCTATTTGTCAGTCAGAAATCATGCTGTGTGAATATTACAGAGTTTCACAGCATGAAGTTACTCATCTCTCAGCACACCGTGTCCCATAATGAGTCGAGCGTTAAGAAGATTTTTGAACCAGTCTAAATAAAGTTATCAAACGAACCATAAAAAGTTGCAAAACAATCAAGCGATGGTCAAACTGAAGGAGAGTAATGGTAGGGCTTCCATTCTTTTGTGGCTGACGATCTCGTCAATTTTTTTCTACTTAGGAACTTTTAGATGGGCATCTTCGCGTCTTCTACCACGAATACTAAAGTTAGTGCTCTCCAGCAACCCGCTGCAGCAATTCTGGAGAAGATGACTGATGCTTTCATTGCCCTAGATCCAGATTGGCGCATCACCCACGTCAATCAGGCAACCGCACGAGCGAACCAGGTCTTACCCCAAGACCTCGTGGGTCGGTCTCTGTGGGATGTTTGGCCAGCCTTGGTTGGAACAATTTGTGAACAGAAGTATCGGCAGGCGATCGCTGAACAAGTCCCCGTCCACTTTGATTTTTTTTATGAGCCTAGACAGCAATGGGATGAAATTCATGCCTATCCATCACTCCAAGGGTTAGAGATTTATTGTCATAACATTGACGACCGCAAGCATGTCGAAAACGAACGCAGACAAGCGGATGCAACGTTACAAGCCAAAGAAGAGCAATTACGGTTAGCCTTAGACCTTGCTCAGATAGGTAGCTGGAGTTGGGATTTGTCTGCCAACCAGGTGGAATGGAACGAAATTCACTTTTTCCTGCTGGGTCTGAATCCGGGTGTATCGACGGTTGCCTATGACACTTGGCGTGAGCGGGTGCATCCTGAAGATGTAGGGTGGGTCGAAGCCTTAGTTCGTAGCGCTCTAGCAACTCAGACCAGCTACGAGGCAGAGTACCGAGTCTGTTACCCCGATGGCAGCATCCACTGGGTGTCGGGCAGGGGGCAAGCCATCTATGATTCATTGGGGCAACCGAGGCGGATGATGGGTGTTCTAATGGACATCACTGACCGCAAACTGGCTGAGCAAGAACGGGAGCGATTGTTGGCACAGGAGCAATTAGCCCGTCAGGAAGCCGAACGATTGAATGCTCTCAAAGATGAATATCTCACTGCCCTGCAACAGTATAAAGACATTTTTCAGTTTACAGAACATGGTTTAGCGGTTGGCCAAGGCACACAGATTCAATTAGCCAACCCTGCTTTTGCTCGGATGCATGGCTATGCTGTGGAAGAAATGATTGGTAAACCCATTCTGGAGCTATTTCCATCCACTCATCAGGTGGATGGCATTCGTAGTCTCCAACAATCAGAACAAGTTGGAAATTTAACTTTTGAGTCTGTCCATGTGCGTCGTGATAGCTCGCAGTTTCCTATTCTGTTGAATGTTACAGCGGTCAAAGATGACCAAGGCCAGACTCTTTACCGGATTGCAACGATTCTGGATATCACCCAACAGAAACGTTTAGAAGGAGAACGCCAGCAGGCAGAGACGGAGGTGTTGCATCTCAACCAGCGGTTGCGGCAACTCGTTCAGGCGATTCAACAATTGGCTTCTGCCCGTGATTTACAGGCAATTACGGCAGCAGTTCGTAGTGCCGCAAGACGGTTAGTTGGTGCAGATGGCTCGGCCTTTGTTCTACGAGAGGGAGAGTTTTGCTATTACGCCGATGAAGAGGCGATCGCCCCGCTCTGGCGGGGACAGCGATTTCCGGTTAAGAACTGCATTTCGGGTTGGGTGATGCTCAATCGAATGCCCGCGGTGATTCCGGATATCTTTTCTGATGACCGCATTCCTCAAGAATATTATCGGCCTACGTTTGTCAGAAGTCTGGCAATGCTGCCGATTCATTCTGTTGAGCCGATCGGGGCGATCGGTGTTTATTGGGCAACCGAGCATTTGCCAACTACAGAGGAAGTCAATCTATTACAAACGTTGGCTGATGCGGCTGCGATCGCTCTACAAAATGTACGTCTGTATACGCAACTAGAACAACGGGTGCAGGAAAGAACGACCCAGTTGGTAACCTCCTTAAGTCACGAATCGACGCTAAAACGCATTACCGATAAAGTGCGTGATTCCCTGGATGAAATGCAGATTTTGCAGACAGTGGTGCAAGAACTGACTAACAAGCTGGATATCTATAGTTGCAATACCGCGCTTTATGACTTAGAACAACGGACTTCCACAATCCGTTATGGGCATGGGTGCTGTGAGCTAAGGGTTACACAAGGAGAGATGTCGCAGATGGAGGAACATGCCTTCGTCTACACACAATTGTTGCGGGGTAAATATGTTCACTGTTGCTTGGCATTACAAACGCCAGGATGCCAACGGCACACCTTCTACACGGTTCTGGTTTGCCCACTCGTAGATGATCAGGGGGTGTTAGGTGACATCTGGTTGATCAAAGCAGCGGATCAGAGCTTTAGCGAGTTGGAGATTCGTTTAGTGCAGCAGGTAGCGAATCAATGTGCGATCGGTTTGAGGCAGTCTCGGCTGTATCAGGCTGCCCAAGCTCAAGTGATAGCATTAGAGCAACTCAGTCAACTCAAAGATGAGTTTCTCAGCACGGTTTCCCATGAATTACGCTCCCCCATGGCCACGATCAAGATGGTGGCTAAAATGCTTGAAGTTGCTTTTAATCTGTCCCAGACCAAGCAGCTTACTGTTACCCCTGACGAAATGGTGCTTTCATCGGGACAAATCGCGAAAGTCACTCACTACGTGAAGATTCTCAATTACGAATGTCAAAGAGAAGCTCAACTCATTGATGATTTGTTGGACCTTGCTCGATTGGATGCACGGACGGAGACGTTGTCACCGATGGAAGTTCACCTACAAGAGTGGCTTCCATTGACTGCCCAATCCTTTGCTGAGCGCATGAATCAGCAACAGCTACAATTGCAAATTCAAGTTTCCTCCTACCTGCCGCCACTTATCACTGATCTCCCGAGCTTGGAGCGCATTGTTATGGAACTAATACACAATGCCTGCAAATATACGCCATCCATGGAAACCATTGAAGTGACTGCAATAGAGCATCTAGAAGGAATAAAAATCAGTGTAAGCAATTCCGGGATTGAAATTCCTACAGATTTGCGCGATCAGGTTTTCGACAAGTTCTATCGCATTCCCAATCATGATCCCTGGAAGCGTGGTGGCACCGGGCTCGGATTGGCACTGAGCAAAAAATTGGTAGAACTGCTGCAGGGTAGCATTTCGCTGACAAGCGAAAATAACTGGACCAGATTCACCGTTTTTCTACCTCAATCATTACAGTAAAAGCTAATTAGTATGGCCCTATGTAGCTGTACTAGGACGCTCTTCTAGAGGACCTTTGCGCTCTGATTGAAACAGTTCACAAGCTCTGGGTCGGTGCACTTTCCTTGTCTGAGCGATCGTGCCCTCTCTGGCATCTGCCTCTACACTGGATGCCACATCACTGAGGCTTGCTCAATGCTCACCACAGATGCTTACGACGCAGCAGAAGTCAGAACTAACATATCAATCCTAAGTCGGCTTAGTTTTAGCAACGGAAAATTTTTGGTCGTTAAGGCTAAGAACCTTACAAATCAAGGCTTCTTGTGATCGCTTTAGTTAGGCATTGAGTTAAACTCAGCGGAGCAGTCACCCACTCCGCTGGTCTGCAGAACCGTGCATGAGACTTGTCGCCTCACACGGCTCCTCAACAACTGGGTGCTTGTCATGCACACCTGAATGAACTTGGTCGTGGCAGTGCTGATGTAATAACGTCAGATTCTCC
>NZ_JAMPKN010000083.1:0-10893 GCF_039962155.1 Trichocoleus desertorum AS-A10
TGTTGAGCCAAGAGAAGACTGCCAAGGGGGGAATGAAGGCCAAGCGCCTCAAAGCAGGCTGGGATAATGATTATCTGGCTAAAGTCTTTGCTCAATAAGATGCGTTTGCCCTGTGCCTTGATGTATGCAGAACCGATATCTGTTCAAAGATGTTTGTTTGTGCGGGCAAGTGGGTATGCTCAAGGCGGTGCCAATGATGAAGCTGCCCTTCTCCTGAGTAAGGTTGATCCGATTGTGCTGAGTGAGGTGTTAGGAGATTTGATGACGATCGCTGCCAAGAGCCAATCAAGGAAATGCTAAATATTTCAACGAAACTCATTGCTCACGAAACCTATGAACCCACCTTCTGTTGAAACGCAATCGTTCCACTACAGCGATGACAAATCCGACAAATTCTGGATCATCTCGCTGGAGGGTAATCAACACACCGTTCGCTATGGACGAATGGGAACACAAGGGCAGCAGCAGACCAAGGAGTTTCCCACCGCAGAGAAGGCACGACAGTCTTACGAAAAGCTGATTCGCGAAAAGATGGCGAAAGGATACGTGGAGACAGAGGAGCAGACGCATCTACAATCTATCGCTGCCGTTGCAACACCAGACGTTGAGCAAGCGATCGCGACACCCCATCCTTCTGCCGCCAGCACTCTAACCCCATCAGAGCTTCAAGAGGCTGCGACGACCGCTCCGTCTCCTCAAAGCGATCGCCCTCTAACCCATGAACCTCTCAATCAAATGATTAATCTCGATCCTGAAGATTGGTTTTGGGCTTCATGGCGTGACCTGCCGCCTCTACAGCGTCCTAGACCTCAACCCTTTAATCTCAAGGAGGCCCAAGCAAGATTCATCAAGGTCACAACATCCGTTCAAGGTTGGGAATGGGATTGGTCAAAGGCAGAGATCTCTGCATTCCTTTCATCAGAAGAGGCTCACTTTTGGTTGACGGCAATGACCCAAGCAGACAACCAAGTCAAACCAAAGCAACTTGCTGAGCAGCTGGCAGCACAGACATTCACAGGGGATGTCTCTTTTGAAATATTCTGTGAAACTCTTCTCAATCCAGTGAATACAGAGACGTCTTATCGAATTGTTGCTCAGCAATTCACTCCGGAAAGCTGTTTGCCTTTAATTAATCTTTTCTCAACGGCGCAACTGGTTGAGCTTGTCTTTTTCATAGAGCAGCAAATCATAGCCATGTCGCAACACAAGGCAAATAAGGCAAGAAGACTTCAAGAGCTGCAAAAACATTTGATACGAGCGTTTCAGAAGTATGTACTGCCATACTTAACGAGTCCTGAAATTGTAGAGCTCAGACGGACGGTTGAAGGGAAATTAGATTTAGGACAATGGCCTATCGACTACTATGCAACTCCATCACCAACATTTCATCTGGCAGCTTATTTGGGTTGTCCTGCCTTGCGTACCTTAGTAGAAGGTTGGAATGACGATTCCTACAACCAACCCCTTGGTTGGCGGCATGATCACTACCACCGTCCTCAAGAAATTATTTTTGGATTAGAAAGTGCTGAGCTTGTAGAAACTCACATGCGACGACTCAAGTTGTCTCTATACTTTCCAGAGCAGCACTCTACATCTGCAACATATTTGCGTGCATGGTTAGCCCATACCGAGCTATCTGCACTGGATCATGTCAGCAGCACGATTTTAGAAGCAGCTAATAAGAGAGATGCTGAAGCGTTACTCAAAGAAATTGCGGGTTGCGTACAGGCTCCAGAAGCGGCTTCTATGATGCTGGAATTGATGCTGTCATCTAAGGCTCCCCAAGTTGCACGGCAGTGGTTAGAGGAGAATCCAGAACCTGCGATCGCCGGACTAATTCCAGTTGCAGGAGGGCGAGGACGCTTAGCAGATGCCGCGATCGACTGGCTACGCACGATGAAACGCAAGGGATATCGAGCCTATATTCAAAGCTGCATTGACCACGAGTCAGCAGGGGTTGCTGAAAAGATACGGGCGTCTGTATTGGAAGTAGAAGAGAAAGAGTATATTCCGTTTGATGAGCAGACAACCCCCAAATGGTTGCAGGAGAGCCTTGCTACGCTTTCCATTAAATCCACTCAAAAGATAAACTGGTCTATTTCTCCTGACGATTTACCGCCGATCACCATTGGCAATTATCGCTTTAATGATTCCCAAGTAGCAGCGCTGCTCAGTGCGCTGAGACAGAGCAAATTAGACACTACTCACGCCTTGGTTGTGGCAGTGAAGGCTCATGCCGATCGCCCCGAATTAAATGCATTTGCCTGGAAATTATTTGAAGCATGGTTACTAGAGGGCGCACCTTCTAAAGAGAACTGGGCCATGATGGCAGTGGGTCTGCTGGGCTCAGATCCATCTGCTTTGAAGTTGGCTCCACTCATTCGAGTGTGGCCTGGAGAAAGCCAACACCAGCGAGCCGTTTTGGGGCTGGAATGTTTGCGCTCGATCGGTACCGACACAGCCTTGATGCAAATCAATGGCATCGCCCAAAAAGTAAAGTTCAAGGGGATCAAGCAACGCGCCCAGGAATGCATGGAGGCGATCGCTCAGGAACGAGGCATGTCTCGTGAGCAACTGGAAGATCGAATTGTGCCCGATTGCGATTTAGATGAACACGGCTCTTGCCTCTTTGACTTTGGTTCCCGCCAGTTTCGCTTTGTCTTAGGTGCCGACCTGAAACCGATGGTGAAAGATACCGATAGCAAGGTGAAACCTGATCTCCCCAAACCTGGAGCGAAGGATGACAAAGAGAAAGCAGAGGCGGCGATCGCCCACTGGAAGTTGCTTAAGAAGCAAGTCAGTGAAGTTGTCAAGATCCAAACTCCACGTCTAGAGCAAGCAATGGTGACGGAACGACGTTGGCCAGCGAATGAATTTGAACTGCTGCTGGTGCAACATCCTCTGATGACGCACTTAACCCAACGTCTGATTTGGGGTTGTTACAATGCTGCTGGCACGCTGACCGCCACCTTTCGGGTTACTGAAGACCAGACGTATGCGGATAGCAATGATGAAACCTTTAATTTGAATCCCGGAGCGACAGAGCCACAGGAAATTGGGATTGTCCACCCGCTGCACCTCACGCCAGAGGTACAATCGCTCTGGGGAGAACTGTTGAGTGACTACGAGATCGTGCAACCTTTTCTGCAACTGGGGCGATCGCTGCACAGCTTGGAGCCTGGAGAAGAAACCGCTTTAGAAATTACCCGCTTCCAAAACCTGGAAATTCCAATTGTTGCCCTAGTGAGAACGTTAGAGAATTTGGGTTGGCAGCGGGGCGAACTGCATGATCATGGCGATTATTCCTTACACTTTAAATACTTTTCCTCCGCAGATATTACGGCTGTCGTAGGGGAGTACCAAGAAGTGTTTGTGGACTTGAGTGTGATGATTGGTGCAGGAACAGAAGACATCAACCGCTGTTGCTTCCTCCGAGGCTGGCACAATCATCTCTATGACTACCCAGTTCAATCCTGGAGTCAGGATCTCAGTGCACAACTCATCCCTCTGGGTGAAGTCAATCCTGTGATCATCAGCGAAGTCTTGAAAGATCTAATCACGGTTGCCACAAAAGCCCAATAAATTTCAATTGCTTAAACAAAATTATGGCAAGTCGAGCTAAAAAAGCGACTGTTCTTCCTACTCCAAACCTGCCTCTTCAAGACCTCCAGCGTCCAGCGGCAGAAGTGCTGTATGCAGATGAACTCAAGCGATTAGCAGAACAAGATGCTAATCTCCCACGTCCTGGTAATTGGCAACTCACACCACTTTCGGTACTGAAGTTTATTTTGGGGGATGCCGACCTTAAGATCTCCCCCAAATTTGTCGGGAGTCGCAGTTTACTAGAGCGCTGTATTGTGGCGCTGGCAACCAATCGGGGACTCATGCTAATTGGGGAACCGGGCACCGCCAAAAGCTACCTGAGTGAACTATTGGCAGCCTCTATTAGCAATGACTCTACGCTCACGATTCAGGGTAGTGCTGGTACCACAGAAGATACGATTAAATATTCCTGGAACTATGCGCTCTTATTAGCGGAGGGTGCGACGGAGCGATCGCTCGTTCCTGCCCCACTCTATCGCGGCCTGCAATCTGGCAAACTGGTACGCTTTGAAGAGATTACCCGCTGTCCCCTAGAAATTCAGGATACGCTGCTGTCGATTCTCAGCGATCGCGTCATGACCATTCCTGAACTTGGTGATGAGAGCCGCACGCTCTATGCCAAAGTCGGGTTTAACGTGATTGCTACGGCGAATACGCGCGATCGCGGGGTGAATGAAATGAGTGCTGCCCTCAAGCGCCGCTTCAACTTTGAAACCATTCCACCGATCAACGATTTGCGCCAGGAGATGGAACTGGTGCAGCGCGAAACCGACAAGCTCTTGAACCACGCAGGCATTCCCCTGTCGCTCCAACCCGAGCTCACCGAACTGCTCGTGACAACTTTTCACGAACTCAGAACCGGAAAAACATCCGATGGTAAAGCGCTAGAGCCTCTCAGCACTGTCATGAGTACGGCAGAAGCGGTTTCTGTCGGTTATGCAGCGGGAATCCATGCCTATTACTACAATCAAGGCAAGCTAGCACCCGATCATCTCGTGCAGAGCCTGCTTGGTTCTGCTATCAAAGACACACCAGAAGATCTGAAAAAACTTAATCACTACTTTAATCAAGTCGTCAGAGAGCGCAAAGGCGATCGCTGGAAACAATATTACGAAGCACGGCGGCATTTGCTTTAGGAAGGACGTGAGGTTGCAATGGAGTTTGACACTGCTATTTGCCAAACCAAGGCACCAATTGTCTTTTTTCCAGTTCGGCATCACAGTCCAGCTTGTGGGCGGCTAGTGCGGCAACTGGCATTCGAGATCCGACCCTCTGTAATTTTGATTGAAGGCCCCTCTGATTTTAACGATCGCTTGCCCGAACTCACCCTGCCTCACCAATTGCCGATCGCAATTTACAGTTATGTTCGTCTTCCCGATGGCAAACGCCGTGGCGCATTTTATCCCTTCTGTATTTATTCCCCAGAGTGGCAAGCACTTCAAGTGGCTCAAGAACTGGGTATTCCGGCTCAATTTATTGATTTGCCCTGGGCAGAAGTGGCAACTGAGAACGCCCCAATTCATCGCTATGCAGATGCCGAACTGAGACAAAGCGATTACGTGACAACCTTATGCCA
Organism: Trichocoleus desertorum AS-A10; assembly: GCF_039962155.1. Lineage (NCBI taxonomy): Bacteria > Bacillati > Cyanobacteriota > Cyanophyceae > Leptolyngbyales > Trichocoleusaceae > Trichocoleus > Trichocoleus desertorum. The sequence continues at coordinate 5,180 of NZ_JAMPKN010000083.1, forward strand.
AAAAATCGGTGTAGAAAACTTCGACACGCTCTGGGATACTTTATTTGAAATTGATCCAGAACTGACACTGACTCAATATTTGGAACGCTGTCATCAATTCTGTTTTCATATCCGTTCTACAGAAACCCATATTTCCAAAGCTGATCTACGTCGGGAAGCATTCATGGTTGAAGCAATTCAACAGGCAAGAAGACAGTATTTTGGCAAAATTTTGGTGGTCACAGGTGGATTTCATAGTTACCCCTTGTACGAGCAACTCCATCCAGAATGTGCTGAATCATTCAGTTTAACTCCTGAAGTAGATGCTTCAATTCAAAACTTAGAACTTGAAACTCAAAATTCTACTAGCGATCGCGGCATTGCCCTCACGCCCTATTCTTATCAACGTCTCGATAATTTGACAGGATATGAGTCAGGAATGCCCAATCCGGGCTTCTACCATGCAGTTTGGCAAAATCGATTCATTGGTAATCAAACCATTTATCGATCGCTGCTCGCTCAAGTTGCCAGAGAATTACGACAGCGAGAACAAACCGTCAGTTGTGCTGATTTGATTGCTGTTGAAACGATGGCACGGGGACTGGCAACACTGCGAGGGCATGCTGAAGTTTGGCGACAAGATTTGGTTGATGGCATTGTTGGTGCACTCGTCAAAGAAGAAATAGAAGGCGGGTTGACTCATCCATTTCTGCAAGCGGTGTATCACATTTTTCGAGGACAAGATCGCGGCAGATTGACTACAGGGACAACCCTTCCACCCCTCGTTCAAGACATTCAACAGCAACTTCACAACCAAGATCTAGAGCCCACCACTCAGCAGCGAATAGTTGAGCTGGATCTAATAAGACCCGTAGAGGAAACAGAAACTACTCTTGGCAATCAACCCATTGCTACGCAGAAGCAAGCGACAGCCCTCAGCACTCTTCCGCCCTCGCTTCAAAAAAGCCAACTTCTCCATCGTCTTCGCATTCTATCAATCAGTGGGTTTCGTCATATGGACGGTAGCGATTTGATTGGACGGAAAGATTTAGTGCGAATTTGGGAGCAATGGACAATTCAATGGACTCCTGAGTTTGATGCCAGCTGCATTGAAGCGGCAATCTATGGAGCCACACTGGTTGATGCTGCAACGGCAAGGGTATTGGATTTAGCCGCAGCCATTGAACGTGATGCAGAAAAAACGGCAATTCTGCTGCTAGATGCTTGTTTGATGGGTTTATATGACATTAGTGATGGGCTGCGTCAACGATTGGTCGAATTAATTCGACAGGACAATAACTTTTTTACCATCACCAAAGCATTGGGGCATCTCCTATATCTCTATCGCTATGACGAAGTGCTGGGTACAAAGGGGCGATCGCATATTGGGACGTTGTTAGTGGAGATCTTCCAACGGAGCCTTTGGTTATTGGAAGGACTAGGGCAAGTGCAGGGCATGGATCAAGACTTATTGCATGGACTCCGCACCGTATTAGAAACATTTGAATGTTGTTCCTCCACACTGGAATTGAATGCTGATCATTTTGTGCAAGTCTTGCAACGGGTGAGTACAGACTTTCATCAAACTCCACTCCTGCGAGGAGCGACCATAGGGGCATTGTGGACCCTGAAGCAAGCAGCGATGGAACAGGTCATTGCTGACTTAATATACTCTGCAAATCCCGACCATTTAGGCGATTTCCTGACGGGTCTTTTTTATTTAGCGCGAGAAACAGTGCAGCGGCATCCAGATCTGGTCCACAAGATTGATGACCTGTTGATGGCGTATGACGATGAATCGTTCCTGGAAGCGCTGCCCGCCCTCCGTTTAGCCTTTTCCTATTTCACGCCACGAGAAAAGCACTATATGGCTCGAACTCTATTACAAGCTCAAGATGCAGGGCAAGTGAAGGAAGCCGCTCCACTAGTTGATCTTGAGGTGAGCGTAGGCCTGGCAGCGCAAGTACTCGCCTTTGAAACAAGGTTGTTTCAGGCAGTGCGTCGCTACGGGCTCCGAGGAGGCGATTGATGAGTAATGAACAGCCTAGGGACAGCGAACAGCACATTCGTAAAATTCGGTGGCGACTCGTATTGGGTACTGGAACTGAAGATGTCCTTGGTGGATTACCCAATGAGTGGTGCGATCGCGATGCCGCAATGGGATTTCTCTACAATCGTGAGTATGGAGCAGGTCGCAATGTACGGCAGGGGGGGAGAGGGAATGAGGGGGACGAGGGAGGAGAGCGCAAAGGGTCGCTTGATCCGTCACAACTCACCGTACCCGATTGGATCAATGCGGTGCATGAGCTATTTCCGCGCAAAACGATTGAGCGGTTAGAGAAGGATGCTCTGGAGCGTTATCACCTAGAGGAGATGGTGACCAATCCAGATTTGTTGAGTCGTGCCCAACCCAGCCAAACTTTGCTGAAAGCCGTGTTGCGCACCAAACATTTGATGAATCAAGAAGTGCTAGCAATGGCACGGCAACTGGTATGGAAGGCGATCGAGCAACTAATGGAAAAACTAGCGCGTCAGATTCAATCTCCCTTTACCGGAACCGTGAATCGCCAACGGCGATCGTTCCTCAAAATTGCCAAGAACTTTGATGCCAAAACCACCATTCGCCGCAACCTGAAGCACTACGACCCAGGAACGGGCAAACTCTACATCCAAACGCCTTATTTTTATTCGCGCATGCGGCGACAGGTCGATCGCTGGCAAATTATTATTCTTGTCGATGAGTCAGGCAGTATGTTGGACAGTGTGATTCACTCGGCAGTGACAGCATCTGTCTTCTTTGGTATTAAAGCTCTCCGTACCCATCTGTGCCTGTTTGACACCTCCGTGGTGGATGTTACTCAGGATTGCACCGATCCGGTTGAAACCTTGATGAAAGTGCAACTCGGTGGCGGTACCGATATTGGACAGGCACTTTCCTATGCCGCAACTCTAGTCGATAATCCTCGCCGGACGATCGTCGTTCTAATTACTGACTTTTATGAGGGCGCGCCGATCGACCGACTCTTTGCAGTCACGAAGCAACTGATTGAAAGTGGCGTAACGCTCTTGGGGCTGGCGGCCCTGGATGAACAAGCAGAGCCAAATTACGATCGCGCGATCGCCCAACGCATGGTAAATCTTGGCGCTCACGTTGCTGCCATGACGCCTGGTGAGCTAGCCGAATGGGTGGCTCAAAAGGTGCAATAATCATGCGTCAAGATTTACTGGCTCTGACGGTTGATGATTTGATCACGCTGAGTAATCGCGGCATCGTTAAGCGATCGCAGCAGGAAGTGCAGTCTGGTCAATTGTCCTATGAGTTAAACGAAGATGACAAGGGTAATGTCAGTGTCCGTTGGTCAGATGATGTTGAGTGCAGATTGCCAAGCGATCGCACCCTCAGCAATAGCCAATGCACCTGCCCTGCTACGACCCTCTGTAGACATCTCATTCGATCCGTTCTTGTCTATCAGCAATGCAAGATGACAGAGCCAGGGAGAACGGAGAAAATAGAACATCAGAGCAAAGAAAATACTTCCCCCTCCTCTAATGCTCCTGCCTCTGTCTCTTCTACATCCTGGAATCCTGGTGACATTCCTGACACCACCCTGGCTCAGTTTTTTAAGAAAACGTCTCTTGGCAGGCTCAAAGGTCAATTCGATGAAGGTCATGTCATCAGCCTTACTCGGAGCAGTAAACCGATCGCCCATATTCATACCTTATCCTGCACGATTCGCTTCTTAGTTGCAGACGATATCCGTTACACTCACTGCGATTGCGCGGAATCTGCCCCTTGTAGTCATGTGCCCTTAGTGGTGTGGGCATTCCGTCTATTGGAAACTACTCAATCGAGCGGCATCGTTGCCACTCGCCAAACGCCATACTCAGTTCCCACTGCGTTGTTGGATGAGATTGAGCAGCAGCTTCAACAATTGGCTCAAGTGGGTATATCAGGAGCGTCTCAGGCGGTGGGCGATCGCCTCCGTCGTTTGGAACTCCGCTGCCGCGAGCAGGGCTTAATTTGGTTGGCTGAGATTTTGGCAGAACTGGTGCAGGAATATGTTTGCTACGTGAATCACGATGCTCGCTTCTCACCCAATCATGTGGTTGCGCTAATCGGAGAACTTTGCATTCGCAGTGATGCCATTCGTAATGATACAGGTGCTGTGCCTCAACTCTTTATTCGTGGATCAGAAGCCGATCGTGTGATAGAGGTAGGTGCTGCTCGTCTCGTGGCATTAGGCTGTGGTGTGCAACCCAAACAACACAGTGCGGAATTAACCGTTTACTGTCAGGATGTTGATTCCGGCACGGTCGTTGCCCTTTGTCGGAACTTTCCTGACCCACCGGAAGACTCCAATGAACCCCCAAAAGACTTTCACCAGCTGGCTCAAACTCCAGCCATTAAAGGCGTGAGTTTCTTGAAGTTAGGCACTGGTCAACTGCTAGCCAAAGGCGGTAAACGAACTCCCAGCTACCAGTTTCTACCAGGCCGGACTCCGATCAGCTTTAATCCGCAGGCGTATCAGTGGGAATCGTTGCGATCGCCGACTCTGGTCGAAGATTTTACCGAACTTTCTCATCGCCTTAGTACACTTCTGCCTGCTTCTTTGCGTCCCCGACGCCTAACTGAAAACTTCTATGTCTGCAAAGTTGCGGCTGTAGAGGTTGCCATCTTCAACACCGCAGAACAAATCGTGCAAGCAGTTTTGCGCGATCGCCAGGGCAACTTGATTTCCCTCATTCATCCTTACACCGCACGGGGACGAAACGGTACAGAAAACCTACTCACGGCTCTTAGTCAACATCCCGAAACTTTACAATTTGTCGCGGGTCAAGTTCGCCTTAGTAGTCAGGGTCTAGTCATTGCGCCAATTTCTCTCATCTTTCAGCAATCTAGCGGCAGGATGATGCTGCAACCGTGGGTTGATTCCCTGGCTCCCTCACCTTCCGTTTCTCCTGCCCCCTTGTGCTCCCACTCTCCTACTCTCTCACCGCCCCACCACCATTATCTGCAACAACTCACCCCTGCCTTAGGCGAACTACTTCTGATTGGGCTGCAACGAGTAGACGCGCAAACGATTCGTTACTGGCAAGAACTCGATCGCCTGGGGGCAGCCCTCGGTTTTGTGCGGTTACTCAAACCCATTCAGCAACTGGCAACCGCACTGACTCAAAAATCAACGACATTACAATGGGATGATCAGCCTGTCACTGAAGCGATCCTCTCGATCGCCCTGCTTGTGAAACTAGCCCACGAGCAACTTAGCAATGATGACTGATGCAGATTGAGTTCAGCACTTTTCGCTCGCTGGATTGACGAGACGAAAGGGATTGCCAAATCTCCTGGTTTAAGGAGTTTGCAGCAATTCTCATTTTGGCAAAAAGCTGTTCAAGCCCTAGCAATGCCGCTATTGTACTGACATCTGAGAAACCCAAGAGAGCCAGAACCGTTGAAGGAACGGGAATTGTTTGACACAATAGTCGGTGCTTTTCGCCAGCGCTTGTCCTCGCTACCAGACAAACGTACTGGCAAGAACACCCGCTATGGGATGGAAGATGCAGCCTTGAGTGCATTTAGCGTGTTCTTCACCCAAACCCCCTCAGGGGGTAACAAGAAGGCTAGAACAAAGACTGGAGGCGGAAAGTAGAGTGTAAACCTTGCTGAAGATAGGATTGCTTATTGCCACTGAGCTGTATCCAAGACTCTACCCAATCGGTGGCTAAATCCATCC
>NZ_JAMPKN010000084.1:0-10867 GCF_039962155.1 Trichocoleus desertorum AS-A10
TCTCGATTAGTGCGCAAAAGCTTATCCTTTTCCAAGTCACTGGAGAATCACATTAGTGCGATTTGGTACTTCATCCATCACTACAATGCATCATTACCTGTGTAGCACTACCATGAACTTTACTCTTCTATCATTACATCTTGAGCACTACCTGTGATTGAGCGAGTCTTAGCTGATAGCCTATATGGTGAGAGTGGAGATGTCATCGGCATCTTGCGTCAGTTCCAACTTCCCTACATTGTGGCGATTCGCTCCATAGAGCTTCGCTCCGCCAAAGGCGTACATGGTGTGCTGATGCCCCAGGGACAACGGGTGCGCTATAACCGTTGGCATGCCTATGACCAACCTCTAGCTGAACATCCCACGCAACGTCGTTATATCCGCGAAATCATCTTTGGCCAGCGGCGAGCTATCCGCTACTACCAAATCACCAAAGGCAGCACTGATCATCCAGACCAGGCAGACAGTTGGTTTATCATGACTAGCCTAGCCGGAGATATCCTCTTAAGTGTTGGTAGCCAATACACCCTTAGAGCTTGGATTGAGTATGGATTCAAGCAGGTCAAGAATGAACTAGGGTGGCACGATTATCGCTTAACGGATTACAGCAGTATTGAATGCTGGTGGGAGTTGATTTTTAGCGCCTATTTGCTTATTAGTCTGCATGCTGAGGGCTTTAAGCATGCTCCACAACTCAAGGGTGAGAATGCTGCAGTTTCTTCTTCCCCTCTGTTGCCGTTTAGTCAGCATCCCGACTCGGAGTTGGGGATGACCTGGAAGAGTGCTTTGAACAATTTGCGACTTCTGCTGCAACCGTATTGCTGTTGGGGGTGGTTAGAGTCTTGGTTACAGGTCTTCCCCATTCCTGAACTGAGACAGGGGTTTGAGCAGTTAATGGATTGGATGGATACCTTTCGCCTGTTGCCAAGCTCAGAGCTGGAAGTGGCAGAACTCAAAGTGGCTTGAGTGCAACTGATCAGTTTCCTCTCACCGTAGTAACAAAAGAAGGATGACACCAGCCATCAGCAGAGCAGACGAAACAACGCCTCTCAGCCTAGCTTGTCTGCCCTCTGCCTAATTTAAATTGGTATGACGCTGTCAGTCATTTCACAGCGGCAAACACAGCAATTTTTAGATTGGTAAGCCATAGGCGCAGTACCAGACAGTTACTTTCTCTGACAAATGGTATGGCTTATTCAAGGAGATGTCTCTTGAAGTGAAGACTTTACTTCAGAATGGAGCGCCTGCCTGCTCTAGAGGAAGCTTCCAGTTCAATCAATGAGATCTCTATCTACACTGAATCATCTTTCCAGCCACAGTGCCCACAATCCCAATGCACTCCTGCTTTTTCGCAAGCAATGCCAGCCTCACATTGGGGACATCGGCCTGTGAACATGGGGTGTAAGTCAAGTATTGCCAACTTCCCCAAGCATGACCACCGCTGTTCTGGCGTCATGATCAACTCACCGTTGTAGTAGCTAGCCCTCTCTGGCTCCCACAGTACCTCAGGTTCTGCCATAGGGTCACACTGAAACCCTAAGCAAGCATCACTGCTCACACCACTGGGATGATTCGTGCAGACTAGATGAGGATCATGGGCATAGAAAAGGCAGCGATCGCACTCTGGTAGCTTACGTCTAACGCTTGGCTCAGTCATTCCCACTCAATCCTCTTCCTTCACTTCTAGCTGATAGATCCGGTTGGAGGGGTGTTCTGCCATTAACCGCCAGTAGTAGCCATTGGGGGGTGGTTGCACTCGTGATCCACAGCGGTAAAGCAGGGTGGGTTCATCGCTTCTGATGCCGTCCTTGACTGCTTTTTCTAGCTTGGGGTCAGGGGCCGCATCGTTGTACCAAATGATGTGAGAGGTGCCGGAGTACCCAGCATTCAAAAGACTTGCAAACACCCACTCCATGATGGGTTGCATTGCTTCCATCGGAACACCACACTCGTTCTGCCCATAGCTACTGATTGTAGGAGTGGGGGGAGCACTGGTTGGTTGAGGCAGCAAGGGTGCCAGGAGTGAGCGAGCTAGGGTCAGAAGTCTGCTCATGATCAAAAATTGTGAGGGCTAGATTACAAGATTCCCGATGACTGCTGTTTGAGAACAGGGGCCGTTATGAGCAGCCAATGAGCTGTAGGCGATCGCCCTTCTAGCAATTGGTTTGGACAAGTCGGCTGGATGAAAGGGGAACCCCGCGCTGTATGCAAAGCATCAGCATCGGAAGGATGTCAGAAATCCGAACCTGCTTTTTCAGTGCTCTCTGGCATACTTCTGGCTCAGCCGCTTTCTGAAATACAATACCGCTCGAACTATAAAATACGATGTTTCAGCCAAAAAGATAACAGGGGCATGGCGACTCGATAGCCTCCTGTCGCTCCATAAATTAATCCTTTTTGTTCCAATCCGGTCAGCGCGCCCTGAAAACTCCCCCCTCTGGAAAACTGGTGTTTCTGAAGATAAACACGTGAATGAGGACTATCGGTCGGGTCGATCGCTAAGCTCTCTAGTACCCGGGCCTGAATCGGAGGCAGGAGCAGGAGGAGAGATTCAAAAGTGATGGACAGATCCTCGACTAATCTTAAGGTGCTGCAATGGACATGATGAAGTTGGATGAGCTTGAGGGGGGATGACGCGGCAACCCCGACTTCTTCATCTCGGTAGAAGCCATGATGGTCGCTCCAAATTCGTCGCGCCAGGGCAATCGCATCCCCTCCATGCCCTTGGGTGTAATCTAAAAATAATTCCAAGGCATCCCCTTCAAACTTGAAGCCGATTGCTGCCATTGCTTCAACCACCCACGTTTCTATTTCCTGGCGTTGCAGTGGTAACAGAGAGACTAGTTGAATCTGGCTGTTTTCTACCCAATCTTCTGGAGTCGTGGCAAGAACCACGTAGCTGACGCGGTTTTGCTGTTGAATTTCCTGCTTTAAATGGGCTTCCCACCGACCGGCTCGATCCCAGGAGCGAATATGGGGAAAATTCTGAAAGACAAACACGACTCGGTACCGGAGCTGTTCTGCCATCATCTGAGGGAGCTGCAGCAAGGCTTGCAGGATGAGCCATTCATTATTGAGGGGAACCTGCCAAATCAAGCGGGTTTGATGTGCACTCAGCTGCTCTAAGTGCAAAGGATAGTGAGCAGCCCACTGTTCAATCAACTTTCGTTCTTCGGGGGTGGCAAAGATGTGGAACATCCCCTCTGCAAGTAACTCTAAAAAGCGAGAAGAATGGGTGGCTCGCAGACAGTCGATCTCCAAAACTTTGGCTCCACCTTGATGGGCGGCGTAACGGATGAGCGATCGTCTTCCACTGCCAGTCACACCCGTCAGCATCAAATCTTGGTCAGCCGCCAAAATTGCACAGATTTGCTCTAGCTCAGCCTGCCTGCCAATCAATCCCTGCGGCTTAAACGTATCGTTCATCATGATCAACCAATTGTCCTCACCCTTGAGCCAACCTTCCGAGAAACCATTGACTTTTTCCTTACCACTTCAAAAGAAATCTCGATGCACTGATCCTTACACTATTTTTTAGTACAAGGCTAGATTAATAGAACTATTTTATAGTGCAACCGAGTTGACCCATGTCTGCCACCTCCTCGCGCCCTAAAATTTTTCAACCCTCTACAAGCCAATCCTGGCACACAATCGCAGCGGAAAAGGCCCTTTGGCTGCTGAAGAGCGATCGCGTCCAAGGTTTAACCCAGAACCAGGTTGACCAGAGTTTGCAGCAATACGGTCCCAACGAACTGATCGAGATGAAAGGGCGATCGCCCCTCGAAATCCTCTGGGATCAGTTTAAGAACATCATGTTGCTGATGCTGATCGCCGTGGCAATTATCTCGACGATTCTAGATGTGCGCGAATCCCTAGTGAGAGGACAATTCATCTTTCCCAAAGACGCAGCCGCGATCTTTGCAGTGGTACTGCTGAATGGGCTACTGGGCTATCTTCAGGAGAGTGGAGCCGAAAAAGCCCTGGCAGCCCTGAAAAACATGGCATCCTCCAAGGTGCGGCTGATCCGGGATGGGAAAGCGGTGGAGGTGGAATCTCAGGAACTGGTTCCGGGCGACATCATGCTGCTGGAGGCAGGGGTAAAGGTGGCAGCAGACGGGCGCATTTTGGAAGCAGCCAATTTGCAAGTGCGAGAAGCCGCCCTCACCGGAGAAGCTCACGCCGTTGAAAAGCAAGCCAATGCCCTATTCCCAGAGGACGCCCCCTTAGGCGATCGCATCAATCTCGTCTTCTCGGGTACGGAGGTCGTGCAGGGTCGAGCTACCGTACTGGTCACGAGCACTGGAATGCAGACGGAATTAGGTAAGATCGCCACCGCACTGCAATCGGTTGAAACCGAGCCCACCCCTTTGCAGAAACGCATGACCCAACTGGGTAACACATTGGTCATGGGCTCGCTCATCTTAGTGGCGATCGTGATTGCTGGAGGCACGCTATTTAACCCCGCACTGTTTGAAGAATTGGTCAAAGTCTCTCTCAGTATGGCGGTTGCAGTGGTTCCGGAAGGCTTACCCGCCGTGATCACCGTGACCTTAGCATTGGGCACGCAACGCATGGTGAAGCGCAACGCTCTGATCCGCAAATTGCCTGCGGTGGAAACCCTTGGTTCTGTAACCACGATCTGCTCTGACAAAACCGGAACCCTGACCCAGAACAAGATGGTGGTGCAGGCAGTCCATACCCATCGCTACGCTGCACAAGTAACGGGTGAGGGGTACAGCCCTGAAGGTCAGTTTTATCAGCAAATGAGTTCAAAATCGCCCCAAGCAATCTCGGTCGAATCAGCGCCAGAATTGCGATCGGTGCTGATGGCCTGTGTGCTGTCCAATGATGCCGTCTTGCAGAAAGAGAATGGAGACTGGGCAATTTTGGGCGACCCAACCGAAGGAGCACTGTTGGCAGCCGCCGGAAAAGGAGGACTTCGTAAAGACCAGGAAGAGCAGCACTTACCTCGCGTGGCTGAGTTTCCGTTTTCCTCTGAACGCAAGCGAATGAGCGTGGTGGTGCAGGATGTCTCCAGCCAACTGGGAACCAGTCCCTTTGTCATGTTTACCAAAGGCTCACCCGAACTGGTGCTGGAACGTTGCACCCATATTCAGCAAGACAATCAGGCTCAACCCATTACTAACAAACAACGACAGCAAATTTTAGAGCAGAACAATCAGCTTGCCAGTCGAGGGTTGCGCGTCTTAGGGTTTGCTAGCAAGAACCTAACACTATTGTCAGGCCAGGATTCAGAAGATCAGGCTGAAACCAACTTGACCTGGTTGGGATTAGTGGGAATGCTGGATGCTCCTCGTCCAGAGGTGCGCGATGCAGTGGCCAAATGCCGTGCCGCAGGGATTCGTCCGGTGATGATTACGGGCGATCACCAACTCACGGCTCAAGCGATCGCGCAAGACCTGGGCATTGCAAGCGTGGGCGATCGCTGCCTGACGGGGCAAGAACTCCAGAAGCTGTCCCAGCCAGAACTGGAAGCCGAAGTTCATCACGTCAGCGTCTATGCCCGCGTTGCCCCTGAGCACAAGTTACGCATTGTCCAGGCACTTCAGCAACAGGGACAGATTGTGGCGATGACGGGGGATGGCGTCAATGATGCCCCAGCCTTGAAACAAGCTGATATTGGAGTCGCAATGGGCATCACAGGCACCGATGTCAGTAAAGAAGCCAGTGACATAGTGCTGCTAGATGACAACTTTGCCACCATCGTCTCGGCGGTAGAAGAAGGTCGAGTGGTTTACATCAATATTCGCCGTTTCATTCGCTATATCCTCGGCAGCAATATTGGCGAGGTTTTGACGATCGCCGCCGCACCTCTATTGGGCTTGGGGGGTGTGCCACTCTCGCCTCTGCAAATTCTCTGGATGAACTTAGTCACCGATGGACTGCCGGCATTAGCGCTCGCCGTCGAACCCGGTCGAGCGATCGTCATGCAGCAACCCCCGAAAGACCCCACAGAGAGCATTTTTGCCAGAGGCTTAGGCTCTTACATGATTCGGATTGGGATTATCCTCGCCGTGATCACGATCTTGATGATGGTCTGGGCATACGGTTATACCGAGCAGGTACAGAGTCAGTTGCTAGACCGCGATCGCTGGCAAACTATGGTGTTTACAACCCTCTGTTTAGCCCAAATGGGACACGCGGTGGCCATTCGCTCCAATACGCGATTAACGGTGGAAGTCTCTCCGCTCTCGAATCCCTATGTTCTCCTCTCCGTGGCCATCACGAGTATCTTGCAACTGTTGCTCGTTTATATTGAGCCCCTCCGAAGCTTTTTCAACACTCATTATCTAAGTGGTTTGGAGTTGCTGATTTGTATTGGGTTTAGTTCTCTCGTCTTTGTTTGGATTGAAGCAGAGAAGCTATTGATTCGCTGGTATACCGCTCGTAAATAGCTCAAAATATAACTCCTTAGTTCAGCTGAAATTAATCATGAACAGAGCCGCTTCAGCTTTTGGCATTCGAACTTATTCTCAAGGAGAGCTCACGCTCGACTTAGAATCCGACATTTATCAGAAATTGCAGCAGCAATCCATCAAATTTTCTGACCTCCTACAACAGTTAACTGATTTTATCAGGATGCTAGAAAGCGGTAAACAGAAGTACAACATTAATCCTTACAGTGAGAAATTTAATCGGGGCATTCACATCTTAGGTGGGAACAATTTTGCATTAGAGTTCTTGCCTAGGGCGAATTTGGCATTGAAATGTTCCGAAGGGCAATGGAATGCAGAAGACCCCAGAAAACAATTCCTTAGAAGTATAGAATTAGCCTGGGAGTTTAAAACCAAGTTAAACGAGCAAGAAAAAGCACTGCTCCAAATCTGTCCTGTTTACTTGTATTTCCAAACCGAGTTTAGGAGCGCCCTCTTTAAGCGAGTCCTCTTCATGCCACGAATTGAGGGGACTCCGTTAGGAAAAACAGAAACTGGATTTAGTCCTGAATTTTGTCAGATATTCAACATTCCTAGTTTGAAGGAAATTCTTTGCCAACCCCAGTTCGCCCTGCATCGTTCTCTCGATCCTGATCCGCAACGTCAATTGCTCAAAATTCAGTCTGCTTATTTATTTCAACACCTATCTCAAAGAGGAATTAAAATTTTGAGCTTGAATCAGAAAAATATTCTAGCCGTATCTAATCCCACTAGTCAGCAACAACAATATGTCATTATTGATCCGACTGCAGATTATTGTTTACCCATTTCTCCTGCCTATAATCTCTTGACAGCTCAACTATGCAGATTTAGATAATCTTGTATCCCTGGTTATGAGAAGTCATTGGGCGAGGAGCAAAGTGCTGATAGCAAGAAGCGGATCTCCAAGCCGTCAAGTAGTAGCATTGAGCCAGATCCTCGCACTAACAGCAGTCCCCAATTAGCGAAAGAGCGCTACTTGCAGCAGAGCCGCTCTATCTGTTCCCTCAGCACAGGATGCTGCAATACCAGCTTTGCCGCTAATGCATAGGTCGTTACTGCTCGCGCGTAGTCACCCGTCTCAAACCCCTCACCCTCAACCTCTTGGACATAAAAAGGCTGAGCGATTTCCCATCGCCCGAACTCCCCCAGCTCAACGGGAATTCGCATCACGGCATGGGCACTGGGATAAGCCCACACTTGTTCACCAATCACCGTTGGCTCAATCCATGTCTCGCTTCGCTCCTGAAGCGAGCGATCGCCAGGAGTGTTATGCTCATCCGCCCAAACTCGCAAAATTTGATTGGCTTGCTCAATTACTAAGATTGAGGGTCCAACCTCAAGCCGCCGCAACAAAAGCTGGATATCGAAACAAGGCAGAGGAATTAAAAAGTCAGGATCATCGCTCTGGCAAGTATAATTGCCTGAATATTTCTCATTTACAGTCGCACAACAGAGTCCTGATAGCTCTTGAAACCGTTGCAGCAAATCTAGCATCACTGGCCTTGAGGCGATCGCTGGCTCCTATTTTGTCGCTTCGCGTACCGTTCTTCAAGATCGGATTGCACAATCTCAATTCAATCGCCTGGATCGAACTGCAATCGTGCTTGCCCAGATTGTCAAAGTCAGCAGGTCGTCAAAAAGGGCAAGATGACACTACAAGGCAGTACCTCTGTGCAAAGCCTACTGTAAGCAATTTAACGACCGCACCGCTCCAAACTTGCGCCAGTCGCTGATGGTCAAGCTGAATTCTTTCTAGACTACTCAATCTCAAAGCGCTCAAACAGTGGGCTAAAGTCGCTGGGTTGCGCCTCGTAGTTTAATATCTCGTCACTCAGAATGACCCACTTTTGCGAACTCTGAGTCCACAAGTTGCCAACGGGCTTGAGCCAACTTGTATCATCTAAGGTTCCAGCTTTTACATTGGTGATTTTGGCGTTTCGAGCCGGGTTATGGAACAGCCTGGTTCCGCATTCTCCACAAAATAAGCAACTTACTTCACGCCCGCTATCCGAGACTCGCTGCCATTGTTTCGGTTGCCCTTGAAGAATGACAACTGCGGCACGAGGAACAGGCATTGACAGGCCAAAGGCACTGGAGGATTGCTTTTGACATTCTTTGCAGTGACACGCATAAAGCGTCAGAGGTTCAGCCCGAATCTCGTATCGAATTTGCCCGCACTGACATCCCCCACTGTAAGGAGCCGTCATACTTTACTGCCCTAACTCAATTTGTCGTATTCATTATGCGCGATCGCTCTACGGTTAGCTGCAAAGTGTGGAGTCGCCGTTACAGTCTATCAAGAGCAACTTGAGAGCGGTCCTAAAACCAGAAATGCCCGCGTACCATCCCAGTTGAGCTTCCCAAACCCAATAAAGATCAGTACCGTCATATTTTTCAAATGCAGTGCAGCGTTCCAACGGGCAGTTCTTGCTATCGGGAATTTTAGGATAGGTCAGTTGAATTCAGAACATGCCAGCCGGGGAAAGGTTTCCAGGAAGTCCGACAAGACGCTACAAGCTATCCTTCGCCTCAGCGGGCGATCGCTCACTCGAGCAAGACCAAAGATTGAACAATTTTTTCCAGTTCAAGCGGAGTCAGGTTGGCATTTTGTTGGCAAGCGTACGTCTCTTGATCATAGGTATCATCACCCGCACTCACCCAATAGTAGGGAAAGCGAGAGGAACTTGGTGGCGACTGTAAAGCAGTTGGGAAGCTAGAGAGATTGGGTTGCAGGACTTGCAATTGCTCGGCGGTGGGGTGTTGATTCTCTCCAGAAGGCTCGCCAAACAAGATACTCACATCTCCGAGTAAGGTGGTACGAGTCTGAAACTCAAACTCCCTGGCTCCGCCCCCCACGCCACCTCCGACTGCCCTCACTAGAAAACAGGTGTTCTGCGCATTGCGATAGACCAAGGTATAATTGGGGCCTTCTCGGCAAAGACTCGTTTGGGGAGATCCAGCCGTACAAGAGTTTGCGATCGCTTCAGACAGTTGGAAGCCCCCTGGCACATAAGCTGGAATGACGACTGGAATGCTTAACTCGCTTAAAGATGTTTTTTGCGCTTCACTCAGTCCCGCAGAAGCTGGAGCGCTCCCAACAACATCGGGACTAGAGGGACTAGACGCCACCTGTAGCTCCTCACGCAGCTGAGGTACTTCAAAATTGCTCCCTGAAGCACTGGGTAAAGGTTTTAGAGCGACAGCATGCCAGGCACAACCGCTCAGACTAAGCCAAACAGCAATGCCCAGCGACAAATAAGTGATCTGTTTAAGTGATTTCATCAAAGGTGGAGCTGAGTGATGGCAACTAATGTAGAGCAACAAACTCAAGGCTCTGATTTCCTAAAAATTGCAGTAATCAGCGATTTTGCTGAGGCTGGGAAAGCGCCTGGTTCAGGACTTCACATAACAAAGTCGTGCCTGACGATGAGCCAACGTCGACTGAAAACTTGGGGGGAGACAAGAGAAAGGAGAGGCGTGAACCCTCACGATTTCACTCGTAATGCGAGCGGGAGGCGATCGCAGTTTATGGAGTGTCAACCTGCGTGACCAGAGGCGATCGCGCTGCAACTTCCCCTGGACAAATTGGGAGGATGGCACTGGAGAGAGACAAAAGAGGATATCAATGCTGACTAGACAGGAGAACTGGCAGGGACAGGCACTCCTCGCATCAGTGCGGCCCAAAGTTGAAACGTCCGTTGTGGTGCTCGTGTCATTACGAGGGATTGCTGAACCACCAGCGGTGCGCCGTCTAAGCACTCCTCCAGTTGGGTTACAGCCATAGGCGGTGTTTGTTGCCGCCTCACCCAATCCGCAAAGTCAATGGGCAACCGCCACTGTTGGAGCACCTCAAAATTCATCCCGACTGAAGCGATCGCGGTATGCCATTGAGAGAGTTGCCACTCCCAGTAGTGAGAGGGATCGCGCAACTGTTCAATGCGGTTGATGAAGTGAGCCAACTCATGATCCTCGGGCAAAATCACATCCACGGCTAAAAACTGCCCCTGGGGCTTCAGGACTCGGTGAATTTCTGCCAATGCGGGTTCGATCGCCGAGAAGTGATGGGCGACAAAGCGGCAGGTGACTAAATCAAATTGCTGATCCGCAAACGGGAGGGCGGTGGCGATCGCAGATTGAAACCGAACATTCGTCAGTCCGCGATCGCCCAAGTTGCGCTCTGCTTCTGCTAACATGCCAGCGCTGAGATCGATGCCTATTACTTGCTGCACGAACGGAGCCAAGGCAAAGGCAGTGTGACCCGCACCACAGCCCACATCCAGAACCTGCCAATCAGGACTTGGGTGAGCGGCTTCCACGGGTTGTGTCGCAAAAAACCAGTCAATGGTAAAGTAAGCGGACTCAAACTTCCCTTCTTACCCTGTGATGTCTACTCCTGCTCTGTTTAAGTGGCGGCACTTTCTGCCTGAAAT
>NZ_JAMPKN010000085.1:0-10487 GCF_039962155.1 Trichocoleus desertorum AS-A10
TGGTTATGAAAGCCCTTCACAGTTCAGCCGTGAATATTCTCGCCTGTTTGGTGCGCCGCCGATTAAAGACATTGAACGTTTACGCATCACCTAAACATGGCGTTGCTGAAACGGTAATGAACGAAGTTAAGCTGGCAGCAGCACCATTCGATACCTCAAAGAGTGGAGCAGCGAGTGTTCTCTCCCTCCCCCCGAGTCATAGAGGTTTTGCTGAGGGTCTGGTCCCCTACCTCAATGAATCTGGGATAGACCTTCCAGCCATCTGTAACAAACTAAGAGAGCGATCGCTGCCTTGCCTACTCCCCCTTTCATCCATTTATAGAAAAGTTTGAAACAGGCTCAATCTACCTGTACTACAACGAGCTGGACTAATTTTGGCCTAAAAAATGCAAAAACACCCATGCTACAAACGCAATTCCGGGTGTTTTTAGAACATGAAAACAATGAAAACGGTTGAATAGCCCCGTGAGTGGATCTCGAATACTCTGGTTCTTCAACGTTTCCCGCAGCTTCAAATTGGCGAGAGCTCATCGAAAGATGCATATTCTTCCAGCCCAGAGGTCCGTCACTTTTGCGTCTGCTCCAGTACCATCTAGAATTCCGAAGAGATTCCCTGCCGAGAACTCGCTGCCAAGTGATGTTTGTTTGACAACAGTGCTATAAGCTTCCTCCAGTTCCGCACGTGTAGAACCGATACCGATATTAGCCATTGTCGTATACGTCTTAGCTGCCTTTAAGCTTTGAGCATTCATATGCCAGCCAACGAAGCGTCCGTCTAAACTAGATAAAATAAGTCCATCTGCCCACGCCGTGGATCCAAGCTCACAATCGGCGCTTGTGCCTTGCTTGGCTGGTTCTCCACGCACCTTACTAACGGCTGCGACTACCTGCTCGTGCTCTGCACCAAATGGGAGTAATCGAGTCGAACCAGTGTCCTGCTTAACAAGTTGCAAACCCTCTGCGCTCAGCGCCAAGCTAGTGGTACTTTGCTGAGTCGATGGACTGATGCTATCGGAGGTAGAGTCTACTGCCGTTGATGGGACGGGAGTGGTAGGGGAGGTGGAAAAAGTAGAATTGGAAGAGGTTGTCGATTCAGGAGGGGTCGTGGATTCAAGAGGAACCACCGTGTTGCAGCTAACGACGAAGAGCAAAAGGCACGGAATGAGCAGGCGTTGAACCATTGGAAAAGTCATTTGATTTACGGGTTGAGGATACTTTTATTTAGCGATCGCTGCCGTTACTGTATTGGTTTTTAACCTGCCATCCTTCATATACACAATGCGATCGGCAATATCCAGAATTTGATTGTCGTATATCACTAGCAAAACAGTGCAGCCTTGCTGGGGTAAGGTAGCATAGACACTGTTGGCGAATTATTCATAGTTGAACTACCTATTCCGTCGTTGTTCGACTTACAAAACTCAATGAGTTTCAGCCAGGAAACGACGAAGATTCAATCTCTGTCAGCTCTCACATGCCCACTGTGTAAGGGGTTTCAGTATTAAAGTTGCGAGAATTTGAATAGTTTGTTTCGGATTTTTCCAAATTCTCAAATTCTCACTTATTAAATGATGCGATCACTGCGCCCCACGCTTCATCTATCCGCTGCCTGTACTGGATCTTAGCGATCGCACAAATGTTTGATACTCGGTGATGGTTTATGGCTTTGTTGCAGTCTCCTAAGCCCTCATAGACAACTCCTAGGTTCACTATAAAAGACAACAGGCGCTCCGCCCAGATGAGCTTTGGTCTCGCGCTCGATGGCTAAGCTTTGTTCGTAATACTCAATGGCTTTGTTACAGTCTCCTAAACCCTCATAGACAACTCCTAGAGCCCCCAAAGCAGATCCCTCAGCTCGGCGGTCTTTGCGCTCGCGAGCAAGCGCTAGGCTTTGTTGGTAATAGTCCATAGCTTTGCCGTCGTCTCCCATCTCCTGATAAGTGTGACCTAGGCTCCGCAAGAGCTCTACCTCGAATTGGCGGTCTTTGCGCTCGCGAGTGATCGCTAAGCTTTGTTCGTAGTACTCAATGGCTTTGTTGTAGTCTGGTCCACTACTGTAGGAACCGGCTAAAGCCCACAAAGCCCATCCCTCGCCTCGGCGGTCTTTGATCTCGCGAGCGAGCGTTAAGCTTTGTTCGTAATATTCAATGGGTTTGTTGTGGTCTCCCCGATAATTAGAGGTAGTAATTAGACCTGCGTAATTGCTACCGAGTTGCCACAAGATCTCTACCTCGGATTGGCGGTCTTTGATCTCGCGAGCGAGCGTTAAGCTTTGTTCGTAATATCCAATGGCTACGTTGTAGTTGCCCGAATTACCATAGCCAACCATCCCTAACCGCATTAAAGCCTTGACCTCGCCTTGACGGTCTTTGGTCTCGCGAGCAATGGCTAAGCTTCTTTGGTAATGGTCAATGCCTTGGTCGTAGATGTCTATATTGGTAGCTAAAATCATGTAGACATCGCCGAGCAGCCCCAAGACTCTTCCCTCACCTTGACGGTCTTGAAGTTGACGATAGAACCCTAACGCCTGTTGCCAAGATTGCAGAGCCGCTTCAAGTTGCTGCAGGCCCAATGAGTGTTGCTGCAGGCCCAATGAGTATTGCTGCAGGCCCAATGAGTATTGCTTCAGACCCAAATTCAACAACCGCTCTGCTGCTGTTTTTGCCGCTTGGCTCGTCTGTGCCTGCCCTGGCAACTCAGCTAGTGACTTGCTGGGACTCCAACTCACAGCCAGAGGTAAAATCAACACTGCCATGACTAGACTCAACAACCCCTGACGAGAAGTCATATCAGTACCCCGATAAAAGCAAAAGTCATTAGCTCACAGACTAGCTCAGCTAGGCTTGTAGAGTCATCCTTTGGCAAAGTCTAACGGTGGTTATTTCCTCAGTGAGCTCAGACTTTAGTAATTCCAATACCCAGTAGCGCCAGCCGCGATCGCCCTTACTTCTGGAAGCGATCGCTCCTGAAAACCGAACGAAATTTGACCAACTTTGATCGATACCAAAACTTGATGCTGTTTCAAGCGTTAAAGCAGGATCTACTCACTAATAATGAGTCGGTCTTACATAATTGGGTGGCTGCAATTTCCCAACCTTAACGATCGCAAAATTCCTGTAGTTGCAAAAGCTGGTTATCAGTGTCTTGCCCTTTGTCAGTTGTTGAGACTCGTAAGTAGAGAGCACAAATGGTTTGCTTCATGCAGCAAGGGTATCAAAAAAGGACCCTTTTTTGATAGCGTCTTTACTCAAAACTCCCGGCCTGATTTCAGGTCGTTTCAGCCTTGTCAATTTATACTCCTTTTTTGATAGTCCTTGATCGCTCAGTATCTAATCAACGATCGCGCTCGTTTGGGGCTAGTAGGAGCCAGTACTCACAGCTTCAGAAGAACTGCTCTGACCCAGATGAGCAGTGCCGGGATACCGCTGCGAGTGATTCAGGAGATATCGGGGTACCGCAGCTTACAGGGTACCGCAGATTACAAGCACTTCAGCGGTATTTGAAGGTATTGGAGCTTCAGATGGAGGGGGCGATCGCGGCTTTACGTTTTTGAAGTATCGACGCTTAATGAATCAGTTGATCTCTTGGACTGGACTAATAAGTTTCGAGGTCGTGATTCCATGTCAGCACCCTGGATGCCGTCTACTCCCGTTTCTGGGAGATTAGGCAGAATAGAAGGCGAAACTAGAGCGAAGAAATGCTCAAGAATTCGGGCTCATTAAGAGTTGAGCCGAGACAATTTCATCAACGAGCATCACTCATTATGCCAAACGAGAGTCCAGATCAGTTATGGGTTGAACCTGTGGGTGGAATCATCCTCGCGCGAATTCGCGGGGTAGCTACAGCCGACCTCATACAGGAGTGCCATCAGCGCATTGGAGTGTTGCAGAGGGACACGGGTTGCAAACAGGTGATGTACGATGCCTTGGAGCTTGAGCGCCCGCCGATAGAAATCGTGCTCACGCAGCAGGGGTTAACCGATGCGCTCAAGCAAGCTGATGTAAAAGTCGCGATAGTTGTGCCCAATACGGGGATTGCTTACCTGGCCCGCCTGGCGTTTGGCGAAGCCAATCATCGCGTGTTCTACAATGATATTGCCGCCGCAGTATCATGGCTGGGCAGTCCTTGATCAAATGAAGATTGAAAGGGCACAAAGGGTGTGATCAAAACACTGCGCTCGCCCCTCTTGATTTTTTGGTTTGCGAGGATGTGTTATGTGTTTCTTGCAAACATTGCCGAAAATGAATAGTGGCGTGCTTTTTGTAGTACGCCTCAAACGATTGAGAATTTAAGCGATCGCAATCCAAACAATGCCGAATTCACTCATTTTCGGCATTGTTGCTAGCTATTAACGTTCCGCCTCACCCGCCGCTAGTGAACTTTCGGACTCAACTGGTAATTCTAAACGGTCGGTGTGCAGGCGGATTGTTAGGCTGCTCCTGATTACAGTTAGACTGTCCCCAGTTTTGTTTTAATCGCAGCGATTATCTCATCTGCCAGCTCATCCAGGGATTTAACTCCATCTAGAACCAAATCACAATTCTTCAAGACCCTTGCGTTTACTTCAAGGTACAGTTTGCGGGTAGCACCACTGAGATATCCTATTAGGTATTCTTTGAGATAAGTTGCCAGGTATTCTGGATCTCTTTCACGGAGACACCATTCAACATCTCGCAGCAACCGACGTGCTAAGGCAACTTCTAGCGGCAGGTCGATACATGCTACAAAATCAATAAGCTCGTTCATTTCGGCTCGTTCTCTACCAAATGGCTCCTCCATCACAATGAAGCTGGCTGCCTTGATTATTCCTTTGTTATCGGGCAGAGAAATGGCTTTCCTACGCCGTAAGCTCCGTAAGTCTTTAAGGAGTTGTGGCGTTTGCCATTGATTGGGATCGGCTCCCTCTTTAATCCACTCAGAGAAGTTCGAGGGGTATTTCGATACCGAGGCATAATCGTCGAAATAGAGAGATACAGCATCTTCTAGCAAACTGGTTACTTTTTGAACCAGAGAAGTTTTTCCTGCTCCAGAGGGACCACTTATAGCAACCACAAAACTTGGCGATTGTTTGTTAGTCATCCTAACCATACCCTTCAGTCTTGGCAGACTAACGGTTGCGGTCAGAGGTTACCAAGAACTTGGACTCAGCAACAGCGACTTCTTTCAATCCGTTGCACCGCAATTGTTGTACGGCAGGACTCTACAACCGAGTATTTAGATCTGTGTTAACTCTACTCGATATTTATCTAGGTCTGCCACAACTGCACGTTGTTCCCGATCCGAGCGAACGACACCCAAATCGAGTCGAACCTCACTCATTGCTTTTATCAATTTCTGGGCAGGGTTCATCGTGGCATAGGACTCGGATCATTTCTGCGCCAGGATGTTTGAACAATATATCAAACTCACTATTAGGCATCCTCAAGGTTTCAGGAATGAGATGAGCCTCGAGCGGCTGTGTTAGGGCTAATCCATGGACAGGAAGAAGGATAACGGTAATCTCTCCATCACGTAAGCACCCAAAACTTTTGCTGGGACACGCACATAAAAGGATGAATTGTCTTCTGCTACATGATGCATTTCAGCATACTGAGGGTAGTAGCTAGCGATGCCGTACAACGATTCAGCTCACTCGCCGCTAGAGGCTGGTGGAAGCACGAGCGTAGAGTGTAGGCAGTCGAGTGCAGCACCTTGTTCTGTTGCTGCCGGTCACGCATAATTTTTTCCCATGTAGTGAACCTCAGGCGCGTTCTCTCGTGGCCCCAAGTCCTTCCATCCATGCCTAAGATAGAACTTTACTGCTCTCGTATTTGTCGGAGTGACGCTTAAACGGGCGGAGTGCAAGCTAAGCCGTTTGAAGAAGGCTGTTGCATATTCATCAAGCAAACTGGCAACACCAGTGCCGCGCCAACGGGCAGTGACGTAGTACAAATTGACGTAACCTAGTGAGGCATCTGACCTAAAACGTCCCATTTCCATTTGACCGATGATTTCGCTGCCCGACCAAACGTGAACGCAGCCACCAGGAAACCGTTTCATCTTCTCGCACAGCCAGTTGACGTAGCGTTCTGCTCCTTTGCCATCGGCCCCGTGAAAGAGTTCTGCTGACCCAAAGCTGCAAACATATGAATCTTCCCGGAAAGCTACGCAAACATCGGCGTGCTTTGCCAAATCAATTGGCTTAAACTCTAAATGCTCAATCTGCATAATTTAAGTTTGACTAACAGCCAAGCCGTGTGCAGCGGCAGAACCGTGCAATTCAGCGGCGACGAGAAAAATAGAACGATAGACGAAAAAACTTTGCTTGTCCGCTGCAATCGAATTGTTCTGTCGCTACCAGCAATGTTTCTGTACTTTATAAACTCACACGCAACCTAAAGCATCAAGCCACTTCCTCTGATTGGATTGGAGCCACGTTTCAAATCTCAGCGTCTCCACAACAGCATCAACAATTTTTTGCCGACTCCCTTTTCCTTCCACTAACCACCCTGTCCAGTAGACCAGCGAACTGGCGCGTTGCAGCTTCCACACCGAAATGGCAGCTCTCATTTCTGCCAGTGTCAGTAAAGACAACGCTTGATAGCCCGTGCTAAAGGCTCGCACAATTTCCTCAAATAAAACCTCCTGCCAAGGAAAGGATGCAAGCTGATCTAAGCTACTCATGTAATCCAACAATCGCAAATCGCGCGTTGCAAACTCAAAATCTAGAATTCCAACCACCTGATCCTGGTTCACGAGAATGTTTGGTGTTATGTAATCTGCATGAATGGTCTGAATGGGAAGTGTTGCGTATAGCTCAGGAGAGGATTCGATTGCCTCATTTAACAGTTGATTTAAATGTCTCTGTTCCTCTAAACCTAGCTGTAAAAGTTGTGGAACTGTGAAGGGAGCGCTGACTTGCGGATGAATTCGGTCTAATGCTCCCCAAAACGGCAGTTTCGCGTACTGACCCTGCGGATCGAACTCGGCAAGCGCATTGTGCAACGTCGCCAAGGCAAAACCAGCCGATTGAATCTGATGCAGGTTTCGCCGCTCCATTGGGTGTCCGACTAACCGAGGCAGTAGGGCAGCGTTAAGCAATTGTCCATCCACTTCAACGACAATAAAGGTTTCGCCAGAAGCGGTCTGGAGGGGTACTGGAATCGCGAAAGGGAGATGAGCAGAGTCTAGAAACGTAAGCAATGAATGCTCATAGTGAATCTGAGCGATCGCA
Organism: Trichocoleus desertorum AS-A10; assembly: GCF_039962155.1. NCBI lineage: Bacteria > Bacillati > Cyanobacteriota > Cyanophyceae > Leptolyngbyales > Trichocoleusaceae > Trichocoleus > Trichocoleus desertorum. Next base: position 7,214 of record NZ_JAMPKN010000085.1, read on the forward strand.
GTGGTAGCTGCGTAAAACTTTAGAACAAACTGATGCTCTGAGGCGCGAACAAAATAAACTGCACGGCTTGAACCCTGCGCTGTTAGCTCAAACGTTGCCTCAGCGAGAAATGACCATTGTTCAAATATCGCTTGTTTGGTAAACTCCGATAAACTCATTCGTCGTCCTACAAACAAGACTCAAACTGCTGCCCTCTACGATAACTCAAGCAGCAGAACGGCAAAACGCAGCGGCGGCAGATAACCTTTAACTCAGCACCAGCAGCTTTCAACTGTCCGCTGCCGTGACGTGTTGGGCGGCGGTCTCCTTTGTCCAAGCATCAAATCACCTAGGCAAAGCATATCGCGCCTCCAACGCGTCGAAGAAGTTTTGCAGCATTGCAGGCGCTTCCGTACTGCCAATCTCGCTCCCTCCGAACCTGTACAGGTCATAGCCTCTAAGCCTAAGCGCGCAGGCAACTAGTCAACCCACTAGCCTTCAGCAGTTTGAAGCCATTGAGCACTCGGCTTGCTCGATAATCACCTCAGCTACCTCCTAGCAGAGGCGGTCTAACATTCGACATGAGCGGCGGCCACCGGCCAGCCGCGCGAAAAGCAACAATACAGCACCGCTGTAGCGCGTCTGGCCGGTGGATGTCCGCTCGATGGAGGGGTTAGGCACCGCCAGGGTGACGCAGAACAAGGCCCGTAGCAGCAAACGCCTCGTTCCCCGCCAAGCGACCAGAAACCCGCTTCACCACTTCGAACCCTTCGCTAAGGTACAACTGTAGAGCGGCTTCATTGCCTTCGAGAACGTCGAGCGAAACCGGACCGGATTCACAAGAAATTGCCTCACGCACCAGCCGCCTCGCGACTCCGCGGCGCTGATGCCGCGGGCTGACGTAGAGCCAGGTGACTTCGCCTTCAGCGATTGCGATGAAGCCCAACGGAATGCCCTCGTCATCCGCGACCAGCACCTTACCATCGAACAGGCCCTCACCCTCTGCAGTCTCCTCAAGCGTCAGAAACGCGTCCATCAACCCGCTCGCCTCGAGTTCTTGCTTGCGCGCTTCATCATGGATCACACATAGATGTGGCCAGTCGGACGATTCGTACTCGCGGATCCGCATACGGTGCCTAACTATTAATTAGCGGGGCAGGCATGCAGAGCATGCCTTCAAAATGGAAGAAACTGGAGAGTAGCGAATGTTTCGGATAGTATACAGTCAGCAGTGGTAGATTCAGGCAGTTCAGACAGGAAAACCGCATCCGCCTTGGTGCTTGTTAGCCCGTTAATTAGCCTGGTTCCGATGATGCCTGGTTGAAATATTGGTGGCGAGTAATCGACCCCGTTTAGCAGACTAGCGTACCCTTTGACATCATCGAGTCTGAACTCCAATCTTGTATTGCAGCGGAGGTGATTCAATGCAAAGCACTGATTCAACCAAATCTCGCAAATCCCACAAATCTATATCTTCACCGGTTTATGCTCCTGAGCTTGAAAGCCTGCAACAGATCAATTTGAATGCAGCAGGACTCGATGTGGGTGTAAGCGAGATTTATGCTTGTATTCCTCAAGGACGAGATGAGCACTCAGTGAGAGTGTTTGCTACATTTACAGCTGATCTACAGAACCTAGCGGCATGGTTAGCCCAATGTAAGGTCACAAGTGTGGCAATGGAATCAACAGGGGTCTACTGGATACCGATCTTTCAAATCCTGGAAGCACAGGGTTTTGAAGTGATCCTAGTTAATGCTCATCAAGTTAAAAATGTTCCAGGGCACAAGACGGATGTATTAGATTGCCAGTGGATACAGCAGTTACACACGTTTGGATTATTGCGAGCCTCATTTCGCCCTGAAGATGCCATTTGTGTTTTACGCTCCTTTGTGCGTCAGCGCGAGATGCTGTTGCAATACCGTGCCAGCCATATTCAGCATATTCAGAAGGCATTAGAGCAGATGAATTTGAAGCTGAACAACGTCTTGAGCGATGTAGCAGGGGTAACTGGACTACGCATTATTCGAGATATTATTGCTGGGATGCGCGACCCGATTGAGTTAGCCAAACATCGGGACTGGCGGTGCGGTAAATCCCAAGCAGAGATTGCGAAATCGTTAGTCGGGGATTATCGGGTAGAGCATGTGTTTGCTCTGCAACAAGCGGTTGAGTTATATGACTGCTACACCGAGAAATTGCAAGCGTGTGACGCTCAAATTGAGCAGCATTTTGCCTGCTTCAGTTGTCAGGTTGATTTGGAAAAACATCCTTTACCACCCCCAACCCGTCGTCCCTGTAGTCCCCAAAAGAATCAGCCGAAGAGCGATCTGCGCTTAGCACTTTACAAACTGGTTGGGATTGATTTGACCCAAGTGGATGGACTTGATGTTTTGAGCGTACAAACTATCCTGTCTGAGATTGGCACGGATATGAGCAAGTGGAGAACGGTCAAACAATTCACCTCCTGGCTCGGACTCTGCCCCCACAACGACAAAACCGGGGGAAAAATCAAGCGAACTCACACAAAGAAGACGAACAATCGAGCGAATTTGGCGTTTCGGCAAGCAGCGGCAAGTTTATGGCGTAGCAAGAGTGCTTTGGGGCATTTCTACCGGCGAATGCGAACCAAACTGGGAGCACCCCAAGCGGTGGTTGCAACCGCCCATCGACTGGCACGAATTGTTTATCATATGCTGAAGTACCAAGTCCCATTTGCTGCAGTACCGCCTGAGCAGGAGGATGCTCAATATCGGCAGCGGGCATTGCGGCAACTCCAACGCAAAGCGAAACAACTGGGAGCAACTTTGGTGATGGAATCCACTCTAAATTCTACCGATCCCTCCATTGAAGCTGTCTCTGGAGTTTAGTTTCTTAGCAGACAGAATTAATTCTGTCTAATCTCCCAAATCGGACATTAGCCCGAAAGGTTTTCCGTATAATACCCCTGATTTCGGAATTAGCCCGAGTTCTTCAGCGTTTCTTCGCTCTGTTTTCACCTTCTATTCTGCCTAAGATCCCAGAAACGGAATTAGACAGAATTTAGGGTGCTCTTATGGAATCACAACCTCGAAAATTGCTGGATCAAGTCCGCGATGTCATTCGTATGAAGCACTACTCATACCGCACTGAGAAGAGCTACGTGGCTTGGATTTGCCGCTTCATCATCTTCTACAACAAACGTGTGTTAAATGTCAAGGGGATAGACGTGTCGCGACAGAGGCTTGGTGAGTGAATGTCGTCAGTCGAGACCTCAGATCGCAACGACAACTAGGGATCGCGACGACAACTACAGATC
>NZ_JAMPKN010000086.1:0-10306 GCF_039962155.1 Trichocoleus desertorum AS-A10
TTCGATTAACTTCAACGTCGCAGAATCGATCCACTGTAGATCGTCTAAGAAAATGACTAGGGGATGCTCTTTTGCACAAAACGCCCGCACAAATCTTTGAAACGTGAGATTGAAGCGATTCTGTGCCTCAGTTGCTCCAACTTCGGGTATAGGCGGCTGCTTGCCAATGATTAACTCAACTTCGGGGATGACATCAATGATGATTTGTCCGTTGCTGCCCAGAGCAGTGAGCAGGCGCGATCGCCACACTTCCACCTGCTCATCTGGTTCGCTCAAGAGTTGCTGCACTAACTTTTGCAGGGCATTCACAATGGCGCTGTAGGGAATCTTGCGCCCAAATTGGTCAAATTTGCCAGAGATAAAATAGCCTTGGTTTGCTGTGACTGGTTTATGGAGTTCCTGCACCAATGCCGTTTTGCCGATGCCAGCATAACCGGAGATCAGCATCATTTCACGATGCGATAGTAGGGTAATGTCTTCTTCTGCTCCCCCACTTCGCCATTCCCCTACTCCCTCGTTCCCTGCCACTCTGTCGAAAGCCGCCAATAATGCTGCAATCTTCGCTTCTCGCCCATACAGTTTTTGAGGAATGAAAAACTGTTCAGAAACATCTTGCAGACCCAATGGCATCGGTTCAATTAAACCCACTTCTGCCAGTTGCTGCGCACAGCGTTCTAAATCTGCTTTGATGCCCCAAGCACTTTGATAGCGATCCTCCGCGTTCTTTGCCATCAGTTTCAAAATAAGATCTGAAACAGGTTGGGGAATCGTTGCGTTCAATTCATGCGGGGGAGCCGGCGGTCTGGCAATGTGGCAGTGGACTAGCTCTAGGAGATCGTTAGTGGGAAACGGCAATTGTCCCGTCAACAGTTCGTAGAAGGTTGCACCCAGTGAGTAGAAATCAGTGCGATAGTCGAGCATCCGGTTCATTCGCCCGGTTTGCTCTGGCGACAGGTATGCGGGGGTTCCTTCTAGAAGATGGAGACTTTTGAATGTGGGATTGGTGCGACTGAAGCGAGTGGCAATGCCAAAATCAATGATTTTGACAACGCTAGTCCTCGGATTAAAGACAATGTTGCCAGGATTAATATCTTTATGGATGACATGAGCCGCATGGATTTTGCCTAGAGTATCCGTAATGGCGATCGCCATATTCAAAAAAACCGACAGCGGCATGGGAGAGAAGTCTAATTGTTGCCGCATCCAGCATTCTAAAGACTCTCCACCAAAGTCTTCCAAAAGAATAACCAGCGTGCGCTGGTAGTCTTGCTGGCTGTATGCCTTGACTACGCCTTCAATATTGAGAAAGCGAGTGATTTCATATTCCTGCCGATAACGAGTTAAATCCTGAGGAGAGGGATAATCCTGCTTGAGAACTTTGGCAATCACTGCACAGTTATCTTGCTCTCTGATGCCCCGATACACTAAAGAAGCTAAGCTCTCATAGATTTTGCTGTGGATAGTAATTCCAGGCAGGGTAATCATTGAACGCTCCCCCATGAAGGACTGTCATCCGTTTCCCAAAGTATATCGCTTGCCAAACTTCAGAATATAAAGCTCCTTGTGTAGATCCTTTATATCCTGACTTGTAATTGCTCAACTCAGTAGCCAATCAGGCTGGTGTGAGGCAAGGGCATAGGAAATAGCCTGGAAGGCAGAGATACATTCAAGATCTCCCACAGGCTGCCTCGGAATCGAGAGCCGTATTGCTGAAGCGTTAAGGCAGCCAGGGTCTGTCGTCGTCGGTTCACGGCAATAGCTCGTAGTGACAACCGCTTCATTCGGGAGGCAAACAGGTGGTCGCCCGCATCAGAGGTGTGGGACATCGCTACCGGATTTTGCATTCAGACATTGATAGTCGATCGGTTGTACGAATGTACTTTCGATCAAATTCGGATTCTAACTTAAGTTAGAGCCAGCCTTCTACTCTGCGATGGCATGGTTAATCTATCAATTTGCACTGTAAAAAATTCAACTTGCTATAGGCGACAGCTTCAAGGCAACCCCCTATATTGAGTTTGTGCAAACAGTCATGCAATTTGATCAAGCAAGTAAATTGCACGGTTCCATGTTTGAAGGCATGAATATTCAAGGCGCAACTGGATTAACGCACACTCAAGCAGCGACGTTGAAAGCATTAGGAGCGATCGCACAGTGAAGCGCGACGCGAATGCCTTTACTCTGTGCTTAACTCGCGGAGCTTAAGTGGCGAAATTTGGCGTTGTCTTGCAGCCTCAGTTCATGGCGCGATCGCTTACGTCATCAACCCTTGAGAGTAAACAGACGTTTCACTTAAAAGCACAAGCAGAGATGTTTAGCTTTTGATTTCATTCTGCAATTCCTCATTCACCAATCACTCAAATAGGAGAATTACCTAATGTCTACATTCAAGTACAATCGTCTAGATAAGAATAATGCTGCGGTTCTACTGGTGGATCACCAAACTGGACTGTTCTCGCTTGTGCGTGATATTGGTGCTGCCGACTTCAAAAATAATGTGCTAGCGCTAGCAAGTGTAGCCAAGTTTTTCAACCTGCCTACTGTTTTGAGCACTAGCTTTGAGGACGGTCCCAATGGAGTCATCCTGCCGGAACTGAAGGAGAAGTTTCCTGATGCTCCCTTCATTCCGCGCCCCGGACAGATCAACGCTTGGGACAATGAGGAATTTGTTAAAGCCGTAGAAGCAACTGGTAAGAAGCAATTGATTATTGCCGGAATTGTCACGGATGTCTGTGTCACTTTTTGCACACTTTCAGCATTGGAGGCAGGGTATGACGTTTTTGTTGTCACCGATGCCTCTGGCACCTTCAATGAAACCTGTCGCGATGCAGCTTGGGATCGGATGTCTCGTGCTGGCGCTCAGTTGGTCAATTGGTATAGCGTTGTGGGTGAATTGCACCGTGATTGGCGTAACGATATTGAAGGGCTAGGTAATCTCCTTGTAGGGTTTAGTCCTGACTACAAAAATCTAATGACGAGCTATGCAGCAACATCAAATGCTGGCTCTGCCAATCGCGAACGCCTCATGACTCGTGTGTAACTAAGTGAATGTTGTCATTGCTCAGTGATCCAGTTCATTTGCGGCATTGCAGCAGCAGTGGATGATTTCGTGCATAAAATAGGGGCGACCGCCAGCGGTTGCTCATTCGTCTCCGCTACATTCTTCATTCACAATCTGAGATTTATCCTATGACCCACATTCTCCATTTAGATGCGAGTCCGCGTGGCGATCGCTCCATCTCCCGCACGCTCTCCAAAGAGTTCATTAATCAGTGGAAAATGGCTCATTCTGACGACACCGTAACCTACCGTGATATTGGGCATTATCCTGTTCCTTTTGTGAGCGAAGACTGGATCGCGGCTGCATTTACTCCCTCCGATCAACATACGCCTGAGTTAGCCGCTGCAATTCAAATTTCCGACGAATTGATCGACGAGTTTTTATCAGCCGATCGCTACGTTTTCAGTATCCCCATGTATAACTTCAGCATTCCCGCTAACTTCAAAGCTTATCTTGACCAGATTGTGCGAGTGGGACGTACATTCTCCGTTGATGAAGCAGGTTACAAGGGACTGGTTCACAACAAGAAAATGACGATCATTATGGCGCAGGGAGGAGCCTACCCCGAAGGTAGCCCGACCCATGCCTATGATTTACAAACACCCTACTTGCAACTCATTTTTGGGTTTATTGGGATAACGGATATCGAGTTTGTCTATGCCGATAGCTTGAATCTGGGGGATGAAGCCCGTGAGCTGGCGATCGCTAACGCTCAATCTGCCTTACAAGCCGCGATCGCGCATTAACAATCATTACTTTTCTGGTAGCTAAAGTTTTTTGAGGTCATGTCCAATGCTAGACCCACTGGTAGCCGGTACAGATGAAGAAACTCATCAGGTAACCGCTATCATTTCTCACTTCATCCGACCTGGGCGTGAGCAAGGGTATGAGGAATGGTTGCACGGAATTGCGACGGCTGCTCATCAATTTCAGGGACATTTAGGGGTCAATGTGATTCGCCCCTGTAACCCCGCTCAACCTGAATATGTGGCAATCGTCAGATTTGATCATTACAAAAACCTCAAAACTTGGCTGGAATCCAGTGTGCGGCAGGGCTGGCTGGAGCGGTTACAACCCTTGATTGAAAAGCCTGAAACCATTCAAACCCTGACAGGTCTAGAAACCTGGTTTACACTTCCCAACAAACCTGTTAAGGCTCCACCTCTGCGCTACAAAATGGTACTCGTGACATGGCTGGGAGTGTTTTTCACGATATCTATTCTCAATCATCTGCTGGTACCGCTCCTAGCGAATCTTCCGGTATTGCTTAGAACGTTGTTAGTTACAGGTCTAACGGTTGCCCTGCTCACCTACGTGATTATGCCGCGCCTCACCCAACTCTTTCGCACATGGCTGTATCCCATTTGATCAAGTACATATCTTGCACATTCACAGGAATCTTCCATGTCTTGTCAACACCTGAACGAACTGACGCTAGAAACTATGATTTCAAAAGCCAATTACCCGGTATTTCGCTGTGAGGAATGCCTTCGGGTTGGCGCTCGCTGGGTTCACTTGAGAATTTGTCAAACCTGCGGCAAAATGCTGTGCTGCGACTCATCTAAAAATCAGCACGCACGCCGTCATTATGAAGAAAGTGGACATGCGGTGATCAGTTCAGCCGAATTGGGAGAACAATGGCTGTGGTGTTTTGCCGACGAACAACAGAAGAACTATTGATCACGCGCCCCTTTTCTACTCGCGAGGAAACCACGATGTCAAATCAGCCTACCCTAACCTCAACGGATATTTGGCCGAGTTTACCCCTGGACGCATGGCAAGAGACCTATACCACCTTGCACATGTGGACGCAAATCATCGGCAAAATCCGATTTGCCCAAACTCCTTGGATTAATCATTCCTGGCATATTCCCCTCTATTTAACCGTTCGGGGACTGACCACTTCCACGATTCCCTATGGTAGCCGCATCTTTCAAATCGACTTTGATTTCATTGATCATGAGCTGCTGATTCAAACCAGCGAAGGGGCAAGACGGGCGATCGCCCTCTACCCTCGCTCTGTTGCTGATTTCTATCAGACCGTGATGGAAACTCTGAGAGAATTAGATCTTCACATCACGATTAACACCAAACCGAATGAAGTCCCTGACCCAATTCGATTTGAGCAGGATGAAACTCATGCTGCTTATGATGCGGATTATGCCAATCGATGCTGGCGAGTGCTGCTACAATCCGATCGCGTCTTTCGAGAATTTCGTTCACATTTTTCCGGCAAGGTTAGTCCGGTTCATTTTTTCTGGGGGAGTTTTGATTTAGCAGTGACTCGCTTTTCGGGGCGATCGGCTCCTGAGCATCCGGGAGGGGTGCCAAATTTACCGGATGTAGTGGCAAAGGAAGCCTATTCCCAGGAAGTCAGCAGTGCCGGATTTTGGCCTGGAGCCGGATTATCATACCCAGCGTTTTATTCTTATGCGTACCCAGAACCCGATGGGTTTAAGCAGGCTGAGGTTCGTCCTGATGCTGCATTTTACAGTAAAGAGTTAGGCGAATTTATTTTGCCCTATGACGCTGTCCGTGAGGCAGAATCACCGGATCAGATGTTGTTAGAGTTCTTGCAAAGCACCTACGAAGCTGCCGCCAGGTTAGGCAACTGGAATCAAAAGGAACTTCAGCAGTTGACGTTTAAGTAGCAACTGCATTCCTAAATTGGCGTTTAACTGGCAGATCTTAAGTGGTGAAATGTAGGACAATTTCGCAGACTTGTTCTGATTAATTCAGCATCTTTGGATGAGTCATAATTCACCCCCCGGTATTTCTGCAAGCCGATGAAAGTGTAGGCTTTTCCTAAATAAGTCCCACTGAAAGCAATCCCATTGGATTCATAGCTAATGCCTTTTATTTCTCCCGTCTGATGATGACTCACTCGAACACGAATTCCCTGCTGCAATTGGTTGAGCAATTGCAGCAAGGTGGCAGAATTTTGGGTCGCTTGATCAAGCGATCGCTGAAGCTGCACTCGCACACTCTCCTCACAATATGGGCATGATCGCGATCGCGATGTCGTACTACCGCATACTGATTCATATCAAAGCCCATGGCCTGGAGGTATTTTTTGGCAATCTCGTGCCAGATATCATTTTCTAGATGCTCAGAATGGGTCAGGCTCAAGGAGGCATGGTAAACGACTCGATTCACTCTGGGATTGAGCTGCTGAGAAAACTGGAATTCAGCTGCCAATTCCTGTGGCGTCGTTCCCTCCGTATTACAACCTATTCAAACTGCTCCATCCTTGCTAAATAGGTATTTGAGTAGCTTGCTGAAGCTTCGACCTTTAATTTGCTTGCCAATCACGATTCTTCGTTGATCTCTGTCATGAAATTCATCTCAACCAATTCCCGTCGCACCTGGCTAAGCAGGGTTCTGGTTTGAATGAGTAACGCCTGATCAACCACAATCAGGGTTTTTTGAGATGGGGTAGAAGCGTGGGCGTTAGCCTTTGGGCTCACGATGATCGCATTGGCAATTTGATTGAGACTGTCACTCATTTTGGTTAATTCCCAGTAGGTCAACCTTGCAATCCGAGTCACACGTCGGGGAAGTTGATTTTTTAAGGTCTTGGCACGAAATAACTCTGCCATCGTCAGGTGGTTCTCTACCGCCATACGGCGCACCTGCTCTTTTTCCTCAGCGTTGAGCGGGATATGAAACTTAATCGGACGTTTCTGAGGTGACATTTCAGCTAGTTAGCAAGATGGGAAACATGCTTCTCTAGCTTCGCCATTAATACGTGCATTTGTGATCCACCAAGCGGCTATCTCTTTTGCTGTTGAATGATGGAATCACTTTCTAGATCTACAATGCCATAATATTTTCTCTAAATAGATGAATACACATGACAACATGGCTTGCTCTGCATCCTGGGTTTTGAGCGATTGCTGTTGTCTGCCACGAGGTTGTGGGTCAACGGCGAAAAGCTGTAGGAAACCTGTGGAAGTGTGAGGGGTTTCACGGTCAACAAGCTTAATCTATTGAGAACATAATACCTTTAGCCCGTACGTGAATGGGCGTAGAAGTGGGATTGCGAAGCAAATTGCAGCAATATGTGAACTCCTGTGAGGGATGAAATATCAGGATTTCCTTTTTATCCACCTGGATGATGAGCATTCACATCGCCACCGCTAGGTTGAGAGAGCGACAATCTTACTACCCTACTTGTAACGGCTGACCTCACGCTGACCTTTGATCCAGGCTCTTCACTGAGCAAAGTGATTTATCACGGGTCCGATGGCAAACCGCGTCTGCTGCTCATGGAGCCTGAAGTCATTGAACTTGGTTTGGGTTCCATTCATACCTACTTGAAAAGCCGAGGCAATCTTGGGATCGCTCGCCCTGAAGATGAGGCTTGGTTGCAATGTGGGGGTGATCAACCGTGTCAGGTTGTCGGTTGTCTAGCACGTCAGTTTCTGGCAACCGTGCGAATGAATCCGCGAATGTTTGCAGCTGCTAATTCCCTCGGCTGAATCTGCAACGATCGCATACACCCAGGGCGATCGCCCAAATAGCAACGTCCAGCCGGTTGAACAGGCAACTCGAACCATGTGGCAATAGAAGAGGAAAGTGTAATGGCAACCATTCATTTCATTGATGGTGAGAAAGGCGGTGTCGGAAAATCTCTATTCGCTCGTGTGATGGTGCAACATTGTATCGATCGCCAGCTGCCCTATGTGCTCGTAGAAGCCGATCGCAGCAATCCAGATGTGGGTGAAGTTTATCCCAAAGAATGCGAACACGTCATCTTCAGCGAAGCAGAGCGTAAAGCCTATGACGCAGATCGCATCTTTGACCTAGCAATCAAAACCCCAGTCATTGTCAATCTCCCCGCTCAAGTTTTTTCAGCCGTTACCGATTGGATTGATCGCAATGGGGTGCTGGAGATGGGGGCACAACATGGAGTGAATATTTGCAAGTGGTTTATCTGCACGGGTGGCTATGACAGTGTGCAACTTTTCATCCAATCTCTGAAGCGGTTTGATGGCGAAGTGCAACACATCTTTGTGCGTAATTGGGGACTGTGTGATGACTGGTCTCATCTGGAGAGTCGAGAGGAGCTTCAACAACTTCTAGCCAAGCAAAAAGTTCCCGTGCTTGATTTTCCCAAATTCAGCTACAGAGAACGAGATCACCTCGATGCCCAGCGAATTCCTTTTTCGGTAGGCAGGGAAAGCGGTGAGTTAGGGGTTTTGGGCAAGCAGCGACTCCATACGTTTCTCAAGAGCGCTTATCAGGCGATCGATCAGGTAAACATTTGGAAACGCTCCCCATCAGAGGTGAGTTCTTCCCAGACAACTGTGATGAATGGGAAATCAGCGGAAGCGGGAGACAGTGACGTTAAACCAGCTGAATCCACAGCCAGTAGCGCTAAATCCCGTAATAGCAAACGCTCTAGCTAAGGGAGGTGAAAACTCATGACCCATTCCCAACCAGTAGAACCACCCCTGGATCTCGATGATGAATTCCTAGACTCGATGGTTGCCCGAGGCAAAGGGCTGAGTCGGATTCCCTACCCAACCCTACTCGACCTGGCAATTCGCGGTAAGGATGATTCCTTTAAGGCTAGGGTGTGGGAAATTGTCGTGCAAACGGGAGTTGACCCAGATGATCCAGCCTTCTTGATGCTGGTCGCAACGGGTAGGCTAGAAGTGCTCTTGGAGGATAGTCCCAAAGAGATGGAGACTCTGTTTGATCAGTGGCAGACACAACTCTATGACCGACTCCAAACCTATGAAAAAGTGGCAATTAAAGGACAGCAAAAAGCGATCGCCCAAACTGTCTCTGCTTTGATTCGTCGCACTGAGTTTGAGCGCGCCATTCATTCAGTACCCTCATTGATTGCAGCGGGGGCATTGCTCCTAATGACAGCTGGACTAGGAGGACTTCTGGGTGTGGCTGGACTTGCTTGGAATCAATCGCGTCGTCCGCTTGATCCTAGCGGACCTCGTCAACTGACGCTGGAACAAGCCAAAGCCTTAGATTGGGCAACCAGCACCGAGGGGCGCTTTGCTCGCAATTTGATGAGCTGGAATCAGGACTTGCTGAGCCGCGATCGCCAGGGTCAGCTGGCTTGTGCTAGGGAAGTGCAGCGATTGGGGGTCACGCTGGAAATGCGACCTGAGCAAAAAGCGATCGCCGGGTTCTGCACCCTCTGGGTTCAGCCTTCCAATCAACGCCAATTTGTCCCGACCCAAAAGAATTGAGCAGCGCGCTCACATTATCGCGCTGGAATCATCTAGCCGCCTGTTGGACAATTGAGCATAGCCTAGGTCTCAATCTTGTTTTTCTATATCTCGCCCTGCTTCAACTTCAACGGATAGGATGTTTAGCTGAGTTTCTAACTCCTCGATTGTGGGCAAATTGCCTTTGAGTGGCTCTGGTAATGCATTTTTGAGCTGATAGGTTGAAATGCCAATGGGCTTAGCCACGTCTCGCAGCGCATACTCTACCACCGTTTGATCCTGGGTTTTGCACAAAATAATGCCGATGGTGGGGTTGTCTGCAGGACTACGTAATAAGTCATCCACAGCCGACACATAGAAGTTCATCTTCCCCGAAAATTCTGGTTCGAATTCAACCGTCTTGAGATCGACCACGACAAAACAATGCAGACGGAAGTGATAAAACAATAAATCCAGTCTGTATTCCTTCCCACTCACCTGAATTGAATATTGACTGCCCACAAATGCAAATCCAACTCCCATCTCCAACAAAAACTCTCGAATGTGTTGAATCAAAGCAGTTTCGAGTTCTCGTTCCTGCGCTTCGGGGCCTAAACTCAAGAAGTCAAAATTATAGGGATCGCGCAGAATTTGCTGGGCTAAATCCGATTGGGGTTGAGGGAGGGTTTGATTGAAGTTGGTGAGGGCTCCTTCTCCTTGCCGTCGATACAATCCACTTTCCACTCGCTGAGTGAGAACGCTGCGGCTCCAGCCATGTTGAATGGTTTCTTGGATGTACCACAAACGTTCCTCTGAATCTTTTACCTTGTCTAGCAGCATACAGTTGTGAAACCAGGGAATTTGTCCAGCAAGCTGCTGGACAATTTGTGGATCTGGGTAAGCTTCGGCAAATAAGCGCATGTACAGCAGATTCGTACGGGAAAAGCCTTTCATCTCCGGGCGTTGCTGAATAGGTAATGATTTAAGCTGAGAGAGGAATTGTTCGATACTTCAAATAATGCAGCAGCAACCGAAGTGAACACTTCAACATCTCAACTGATTTGGAGTAGCA
>NZ_JAMPKN010000087.1:0-10102 GCF_039962155.1 Trichocoleus desertorum AS-A10
GATCTGTAGTTGTCGTCGCGATCCCTAGTTGTCGTTGCGATCTGAGGTCTCGACTGACGACATTCACTCACCAAGCCTCTGTCGCGACACGTCTATCCCCTTGACATTTAACAAGCACTAATCTTCCCACTGCGACAGGCGCAGATGAAGCTGACATCTACTATCCGGTTCCATCCCCCAATGCCTCTGTCGATTCGCTGCCTGTGGTTCTACTACTGCAGGGTGCGTTAGTGGATAAAGCAGATTACACAAACTTTGCGAGTCAAGTGGCTCAATATGGCTTTGCAGTGATTGTGCCAAACCATATCAGAACTGCGATCGATCCAGTGACGGGACAAGCTTTCACCGGCTTCTTTCCAGAGCAGCAGCAGGTCCATGATGTCCTGGCCTATGCCACTGCCGCCAATACAAATTCGGCTTCTCCGCTCGCCAACCTCCTGAACCCTAACAAGTTCGGGTTGATTGGGCATTCTCTCGGCGGAGCTGTTGGGCTGAGCGCCATTCAGGATATCTGCTTTCCTTTTCTCTGCACGGGTACGTTCTCCCGACCACCAGAACTGATGGCAGGGGTTTTTTATGGCTCAACTTTTAGAGATCCTCGCTTTGGCGGCATGATTCCCCCAATTGAGAATGACGGGATTCCTGTTGCTTTAATCGCGGGCGATCGCGATGGGGTTGTGGGTAATTTTGCTGCGGTTGAAGAGACTTATGAGCAGATTCAAGATCCACCTAAAGCATTAATCAGAGTACAAGGTGCCAACCATTATGGAATTACTAACGAAGACAGCCTGCGTGACCCAGTTCGACCGACGTTAGACCAGAACATTGCGACAGAAACGATCGCTCATTGGAGTGGACTGTTTTTACGAGCCTCTCTGCTCAATGACGTTGATGCTCTGGATTATATCTATAACCAAGGAGACGGTCTAGATGAAAACGTTAGTGTCACCAGTGAGGTAGCAACTGTTCCAGAGCCTGCCTCATTCGTCGGCATCTTAGCCTTTGGAGTTCTCGGAACTGCGAGGAGACTGAAGCGTCGTCAATAACAGCAGCTCAAGTGTGCTCAGCAAAGTCAGTCCCGGCCAGATATGGCTCATTACCTCGCGGCTCTAGAGCAGAAATTCCGCCAGCTAGTCTTACCGCCTTAGAAAAAATAGCGGCAGTTAGTGTCCCAACAGAAAGCCCCTGGCATCCGTGCCAGGGGCTTCTTATATTTGCCAGTTAAGGACAACGGAGGAATTTCTCAGTATTCCAGTTGGGGCCTAAGAGTAAGCGATCGCTTCTCTTGCAACAGAAGCCCTAACTTGTTTTTACCTCTCTTTATACGCTTGCAAAAGTGCTCCTGCTGCCTCATTCCGGGTACAGTAAAGCCCTCCACTCTGACCCAGCGATTTCCATTTCCAAGGAGTTTCAGCAGGACCATCCTTGACCACGATGCCTTTACTTTTACCGTCCAGGCAGACCTCCCAACCATCAGGAGCACGTTTGTAGCTCCAAGGTCTCTCACTCTTTTTCTTTTTGGCCATCTCCCTTACCCTCGTTGACGAACTGATCTAAAACTGCCTTCACCCTTTTGTACTGTGGTAACTGCTTGCTGGCTCCCAACGTTGATATCGATTAGCTAAATTTTTGCTGCGGATAGCTCTCAATGAAGTGTCCGGTAGTGCAATCTCGCTAGGCAGCACCAATCAGGGTCGCCACAATTTTCCCAGAACTCATCACACCTGGTAGACCTGCTCCGGGATGTGTCCCAGCTCCTACACAATAGAGATTCGAGATGTCTTCACTTTGGTTATGGGGACGAAACCAAGCTGATTGAAACAGCGTAGGCTCTACAGAAAAGGCACTGCCCTTATAGCTATTTAATTCATGGCGAAAGTAGAGCGGGTTAATCACACGCTCCGTGACGATGTGCTGCGATAAGTTTGGCAGATAGTGCTGTTCTAAATACTGAACAATCGCATCTCGGTAGGGCTGGGTCCTCTCCTGCCAATCGGTGGGTCCATCCAGGTTGGGCACAGGTGCCAGAGCATACCAACCATCACAACCGGGTGGGGCCAGAGTGGGATCAGTGGCCGTCGGGCGATGTAGATAGAGTGAGAAGTCAGAAGCTAGGTGCTTGCGCTCGAACAAGTCCACCATCCATTCACGGTAACGTGGCCCCATCAGAATCTCGTGATGCGCCATTTGGTCATAGCGGCGATTGGTCCCAAAGTACAGGACAAACAACGACATTGAATAGCGCAGGTTTTGTACGTGGCGATCGCGATACTTGCGGCGAAACTGAGATGGTACCAAATTCAGGTAGGTCGAGGCCACATCGGCATTAGTGACGACAGCATCGGCTGGCAGCAGCCCCCCGCTCTTGAGCGCAATTCCCGTAGCCCGTTGGGTCTTCCCGTCAATCAAAATCTCTGCCACTTCGCAATTGAGCTGTAGCTCTCCACCCAGTTCTTGAAACAGGCGCACCAAAGCTTGGACTAAAGCCCCGGTACCACCCATTGCAAACCAAACGCCAAAGGCTTGCTCCAGCTTGTGAATCATGGCATAGACGGACGTACTTTGAAACGGATTACCTCCAATCAGTAGTGGGTGGAAGCTGAAAACCTGCCGCAATCGCTCATCTTGGATGTATTGATTCACAAACCCTGCCACCGATTTGAAGGACTGCAATTGCAGCATATCCGGGGCAACCTTGAGCATATCGGTGAAGTAGCTAAAAGGTTGAGTCATGAGGGGAAACCCTTTCTCAAACACCTGTTCTGAGGCCCGGTAGAAACGATGGTAGCCCTCTACATCATCCGGATTGAATTGGTGAATTTGCTCTATCAGGTAATCTTGATCGCCGTTGTAGTGAAACACGGAACCATCTTCAAACCGTACGTTGTAGAACGGGTCAAGCGGTACCAAGGTCACATAATCCTCCGTTTTGCGAGCGCTCAATTCAAACAACTCATGAATCAAGTCAGGAGCTGTAATGATGGTGGGACCCGCATCAAACGTGAACCCGTCTTGTTGATACACAGAGGCACGACCTCCCGGCTTATCCCGCTTTTCCACAATCATCACTCGATGTCCCTGCGCTTGTAGCCGGATAGCAGCCGACAGTCCACCAACACCGCTTCCAATCACAATAATCTGCATGCCGCTTGCTCAGAACCTGCCAATCCCATTAAATCAGGAGATTTGGGCAATCCCTTCTGTTATTTCAACCCAGTGGTCGAAACATCTTGAACTGAATCTGCATCGGCTACTCCCCCAGAATGCAGAGCTGTTTCATACGCATTATAGAAAAAGCAACGTAAAGATAGGGTTGAGGATCGCTCATGTCTTTAGTCGAACTTAAGGCAGTTTTTCAGAGACGACTAGCTATTCTCTAGCAGGAGTGATAGAAGAGAAACAAGTATTACTGGTTTCCAACGCTTGCAACTGCGGTTGACGGCTCAAAGACTCGACCTCGACCTCCAATCGATCGCAGGCTGCCCGTACCACCGCCAATCCCACTTCTCGCGAAAGTTCAGCCGTTGTTGGCGCAAACTACTCAAGAATTTCTGCTTCCGTGGTTTGATAGTTGCCGATCGTCGGGCGCAGGCGTTCAAGATAGGCACAGCCTTCATCGTTCATCTGGATCGCAAACTGAAGCAATGAATCGAGGTATGCTGTCACCTCAGGCCGCTTAGTCCCTTCGATCGCTGCTGCGTACAGCAGTTCACCGCTGAGATACTCAAAGTCTGGTACCAGTAGCTGTTGTCTTGCACTTCAAATCCCCGCGCTCCAGTAGTATGAAGCAACCCAAAATTTTCAACAAGCGTTGATCTGTTACGGTCAAGCCAGAGCAGGCTTCATGCTCCTTGAAGATCAACGCGCTAAAGTTCTTAATCGACGTATAGAAAAGCTCAAGAAGAAGACGACTAATTTATTAAAGCAATAGCATCCTAAGTTTTTAGATAAAGACACTTATTTTGTTAATTTTTGCGATTGCGACACTGAATATGTTATCTACTAGGAATATGCTTATTTCAATCAAGAAAGCCTGGAAGTCTTACTTAGAAATGCTTTCAGCTTCCAAAAGTTTCTCGACAATAATTTGTTAAAGCGTCAAATAATTAGTTAATGTACAATTGAGGAGGTAGGTAAAGCGCTCGCCCAGACGCAGCAACCCCTAAGTGAAAAGTCATTGCAAGCAATGGCAAGAGACCAAGCGCAGTGGATCGCTCAAGTTGAAACGGTGGTTGACCAAGCTCAAACCATCCTTGTCCTCAAAGTGGAACAGGGCACGGTTGATTGCAAAGCGACCCGAATTACCAATAGCGATGCCGCTCGATTTGAACGGTTTGCTCACCAGCTTCAGTTAGAGGCAAACAACCCAGCAGTCATGGCGAGTTAGGAGCGCTAAAAATAATACCTGAACCAAGCGGAGCAGCGCCGCAGTATGAGAGTGTCATTCTACGGCTGGATCACTAGGAGTTTGCCTCGCTTTTAGAACCTGAGAGGCAATGGATTGCGAAGCAGCATGGGCGACCATTTGCCAGTCTTCTGGGCTCAACAGCTCAGTGAGCACTGCCACCACTTGGGGCTGAGTCAGTTTGTGAGCGCGATCGCCTAGAGCCAGGGCTGCCAAAATGCGTCCGATCGCGACCTGTTGGCTGGGAGTTGGCGCGACAAGATGCTCCCGAATGAGGCGGCGCGCCACAGTATAGGCCTCTTCAAACCCTGCGCCTAAATTCCAGGATGCCATCCACTGCTGCAAGCCTGTAAACAAAATCGATTGCACCTGCATCTGCTGCCACATTGGTTGGGATTGCCCCGGCTCCATTGCATTGACGGCGCGATGATATCCTTGCATCGCCAGCCCCGCTTCCACCTGACCCCTGACAGCTTCTTCCATTTGAGCTGATTCGTGCAACCAGGCATCCGCGCCGCACAGATCCATCAGATCGCTCGTTTGGGCATATTGGATAGCAAGTGTCTGGTCGTCCATGCAGGATCGTTTCCCAATGAATGATACTTTGAGTCTAGCCTCGAATCAGGCTGTACTCAAAGTATATCAAGCCTTCTTTGTCAGAGTCTGGCCCATATTCTGCCATCTGATTGCGGCGATAAAAGCCTTCCGAACCTGGAAGTGCATGCAGTCCCACTCGACCGCCATAGCCCAGTTCTAGGCTACGTTGTCGCGCCCACAGCAGAAGAGTTCGGCCCACTCCTTGCAAATAAGGGGGATTTTCGAGCAAGCGACGATTCCAAGGAGCCACTGCCAAAGCTTCCACATAAATCAGGCGATCGCGCTGCGGTAATTGAGAGCGATGCCATTGAGTCTCCAACCACATCAGCCCCTGCGTTAAGCTATCTACTTCGATTGCATAGGCTTCATATCGAACTGCTTGATCGGCTTGTTGCAGTTTGTAATTCCATCGCCAATCGCGATCGACTTGGTCTGTCGCAACGGGA
Organism: Trichocoleus desertorum AS-A10; assembly: GCF_039962155.1. NCBI lineage: Bacteria > Bacillati > Cyanobacteriota > Cyanophyceae > Leptolyngbyales > Trichocoleusaceae > Trichocoleus > Trichocoleus desertorum. The sequence goes on from NZ_JAMPKN010000087.1 coordinate 5,449, forward strand.
CAGTACGCTCCGGCCTGGGGTCAAGTTTCCTTTGCCTCCCTCCCTCCCTCCCTTTGACAGCACCGGGAACTTGAACGTACCACAAGATGCAGATGGACAGCTTGACTACAACTTGTCGCGCTCATGGCAGGCAGGAGACTCTGTCTTGAATGTGCTGAAACTCGGAGATGTTCAAGATGCTTTTAATCTTGGCAGTTTTACACTCGGCGACGCGGTGCGGCTGGGCGGGGTTGATCCCACAATTTTGAGCTTGAGCAATTTTAGTTTTCTCAAGGAAGAAACTATTGCTGACTTGGTGAGCCAGATACCGGCGATCGCGGGATTTAGAGTCAGTGAGGTCAGACCGCTCTATGACCTGATCACCCAAAACATCCCCAATGTTGCCCAAAGCCTTCCACAGATGAGTAATTTTAGAGCCTGGACAGAGCAACCGATCGCTGCTTTAGCCCAGCTCCTAGAAGTCGGCAATCTCTCTCTCAATCACCTGGACTTGAGTCAGTACAGCTTCAGGCAACTGCCAGGGCTGGAACAGGCAACCTTGAGCAGCATTCGGGATTGGAAAAACCTCCATCTGGCCCAAATCCCAGGACTGGGCAATGTCCCTTTTTCTGCCTTCTTCAATTCCGGTCAGTTCCTGGGTCTGATTGCCATCCATGACGTGACCTATGGGGGTGATAGCGCACACCAGGAGTCCCGCTCGACACCCACCCAACACAGCATATCGGGCAGCTATGAGGTGGGCTTCCATTATGAGTGCGCTCAAGTCCAAGGGTGTGATTACCTGGAACTGAATTCACCGATTTCGTTGGGAAGCGCAGGTGACCCGACCAGGCTGCATGGAGCCAGATGGATTCGAGGAGGCAATGGCGCGGGAGGGCAGATGGTGCCAGGGGGACATGGGGGATTAGGAACGCTCAATGGGGGTCAAGAGCCGACAGGACGACACCCGTTTGGCCAAGCCTTTAAAGTCGTGCTGTCGGATACAGACGAATCGACGGGAACGGGAAAGTTCGGGCTGTACTTTCGGGTCTGCCATCGCAGCGCCTTTGTCGATCTCGGCTGTACCCCCTACTTTATTGGCCCAGTTCCCTGGTTTCCCACTCACGAGAAGGGCAAAGTTCTCGTCGGACTGACCGAGCTCCCACCGCCATCCGGGATTCAGGAGCCTGAACTTCCCCCAGAAGTACAAGCAATGATTCACCAGTATGACCCAGGCACAGCCTCAGATCAGGGCAGTCAGATTTGCCAGGTCGATTCCACAAAATTAGATGCGCTCAGTCAACAGGTTCTGGCCTCTCTACCCCGTGGTGAGCAAGCTCAAGCCATCAAAATGATTCCCCTGATTATGCAGTCTTGTGCTAAAGCAGGCGTGAGTGAGCCAGCCCAACTGGCTTATATTCTGGCCACTGCACAACATGAAACCGACTTTTGGAACACGATGGATGAGTACAGCCGCCATCACTATGACGAATGCGGTTGGGGTGAAGGCATGATTCAGGTGACCTGGTGTGACAAAAAACGATTCGTCCTCCAACGCTTAGGCTTATCCGCTTACCGAGGGATCAGTGACAGACGCTTGACTCAACCCGCGATCGCAGCAGATGCTCTGTGTCGAGGGATGAAAGAAGGCTGGTATGGGCACATGCGCCCGCTCGCCCAGTGTATTGCTGGTGGCAAAGCAGACTATCGCTGCGCGCGGCAGCAAGTCAATGGAACTGACCAGTGGCAACTGATTGCCGGATATGCCCAAAAATTCCAAAAGGTTCTCACCTTCACGGGTAGTCAAGCGGCAACGGGCACAACCGCTCTCACTTGTAGCAGCACCAGTCAAGGCAGTGGCAAAGGAACTGGTCAATTGCAAAATCCGATTCCTGGTGCTCCAGTCACGAGTGAATTTGGCCCGAGAGCATCGCCTTGTGCGGGGTGCAGTTCTCTCCATCGCGGCATTGATTTAGGAGTTGCGAGCCACACTCCCGTTAAAGCCGCAGATGGAGGCAAAGTCGTGTACTCAGGCTGGATGAGTGGTTATGGCGAGACGGTCATTGTCGAGCATGGGCGGGGACTGATGACGCTATACGCGCATAACTCAAAGCGGCTCGTCAAAGTGGGTGATGCCGTTTCAGCAGGACAAATCATTACTCGAAGTGGGCAATCAGGGGCGGGCACAGGACCCCACTTACACATCACCGTGCTTGAAGGAGCCACTCCTGGCAACCCCTATAGCGGTCGCGAGGTTGACCCCAGAAAGTACATCAAGTTCTAATCACTAGAATCAAAGGCAGCATCATGAAAAAAGCTCTGAAGCAAACAATTGTATTTGGATTAACGGCCTGCCTCACAACGCTCATGGTCGTTGGAAGTGGACACATCGGACAAGCTCAACCAGCCTCAATTCCAGAGTTCGTAAAACCTTGTATTCCTAGTCGAGTTCGGCCACCCATCGTCCGCACAGAATTAATCGCTCAAGCCTCGTCAAAGGAAAAAACTTACTTCCTGCTTTACACCTTTCATCCAGATGAAGCAGGCGGAACGGATCTCGTCATTTCAGTCGTAGGACCACAGTGCCGGGAAGAGTTTTACAACGCACCGGGTGATGCTGTCTCCTTAACCCAAATTGTTGAGCGAAAGGTGGCCAATCAACTGGCACTCGGTCGTTATCAAAACGAAATGCGGCGCTTGGGTCGGGCCAAAGTACAAGCGAATGTCAATCGCGTCATCGCGGCTCAGGGCCTTTTCTACCCAGAAGACCTTTGGGCACTTAGGCAACTCGGGTTCAAGCTACCTGCAAATACACAGATGAGTCAATAAGTGTCATAGGTTTCATGTCAAAGTTGGGGTCAACAACCATGAGACTAAGATTTAAGTTAGGACTACTCGCAATCTTGCTGGGATGCAGTTTAGGGGGTGGATTGGCCCTGCAAGCGTTCACACAGCAAATTGCTCCCTCGATCTCAAATGCCTCGACCCTCTTCGATCCGGTACATCCCACCTTGAAGCGCACTCAGATTCCTCTGCGCCTGCCCACCTATCTGCCTCAGGACTTGCAGATAGAAGCCAACTATGAACCTCCCCCCATTCAAGCTGTATTGCCAGAACAACCTTCCAATCGGGGGTATGAAATCGTCTTAGGCTATTCCACCACCTGCTCTGGTGGCAACGCCTGTCGCTTTGGTACAGTGACAGGTCATCTAAAGCCTGCTCAATCAATTGAGTCTGAGTACGCTTGGGTGCGCCGCTATCCAGGCGTGAAGTCCCCAGAACCGATGCAAAAAGTGAAGTTGGCCAATGATATTGAGGGCTGGTTCATCCCCTGGACTTGCGGAGCCAATTGTAGCGATGCCAAAGTCGTTTGGGATGAGTACAGCTACCGCTACTCGATGGGCATCAAGGTAGGCAATCGCGCTGCCCTCGTGAAGATGGCAAATTCCGCAATTGAGGCAGGTGACCCATGAAAATCTGGCAAGGCTTTGTGGTTCTGTTTTGGTGCTGCCTCTGGATGGTCGGGATGCCTCCGGCTGAAGCGCTGGATCAGAACCTGGAACAAGCGGTTCTAGAAATTATTGAGCAGCATCCGGAGGTCATTCTCAAATCTCTGGCCAATTACCAGCAGCAACAACAAGAGCAGCAAAAACAGGCACAGACCGCAGCGATCGCTCAGGTTCCATTTCAGCTTGAGCACATCATTCGCACTTCCCCATCGCTCGGTGGTGTTCACCAGGCTAAAGTCACCTTGATCGAGTTCGCCGACTTTGAGTGTCCTTTTTGCATCCAGGCTCATCGATCTCTGAAGCAATTCCTGGCTCAACATCCGGAGGTGGCTCTGATTTACAAGCATTTCCCGCTAACAGACATTCATCCCGAATCCCTACCCGCCGCCAAAGCTGTTTGGGCTGCTGGCCAGCAAGGACACTTCTGGCCCTTTCATGATGCGCTGTTCGAGCGACAACCAAACTTGGCCGACCCCCTCTACCTAGCGATCGCCACTCGGCTCAAACTCAACCTCGACCAGTTCAACCGCGATCGCCATAGCGAGGCTGCAACCCAGGCGATCGCTCAAGATATGCAGCTGGCCAATAATTTAAAGATTGAAGGAACACCCTCTTTCCTGGCACTCACTTCCCAAACCGTGGAATTAATATCCGGTGCAGATTTTCAAGCACTAACTAAGATTGTGAATCGGGTTACTCCCTAGATCATTAGAAGCCAGTCACCAGATTTTGAACAGGAACAGCCCTTTGAGCCTGGCGATCACGATTGAGCCACTGAAACTCTTATCCCAGTAAAACTCAATTGAAAGGACTTGGCTGGCAGCAATTCTCAGCCGTTGGCTCTCTAGGATCGCTCTCATGAAAGACTTCTGTTTCCTGGATGGCCCAAGCGATCGCTTTGCGTTTAAGGAGCAGCTAGGGGAGGAAAAACGAGGAGGGAATCGATTGCCGCGATCGCTCTGGCCATACGGACCTCATGAGAGCCCGCCACGGTGATATAGCCTTACGGATGCATCTTAGGACATTGTTTGAAAGCATTATCCACACAATCCTGAAAGTTGGCAAACTCATCCCATCGCTGTCGCAGCCAATTCTTGAGCACAAACCACCAATGCTCAATCGGGTTCAAGTCCGGGGAATAAGGCGGCAGATACCAAAGCTCACAG
>NZ_JAMPKN010000088.1:0-9812 GCF_039962155.1 Trichocoleus desertorum AS-A10
GAAATTGGCGACCACACTGCTTGCACTGATAGCACTGTCTGCCGCGACGGTGACCGTTTTTAGCCGTGTGAGTGGAGTGACATTGAGGACATTTCATACCTTCATTGTGCCAAAGCCAGCATTACTTTTTCAGCAACGCCGAAATTTGAAGTTGATTCAACCAGGCCCTTACGGAGCGATTGCAGCAAGATCGCTAATCTCCCACAGCGATCGCCGAGTAGTAAGCTGACTGGCTACGGTGCTGTTCGTGCTGGAGATATTTGTTATTTGGCGACGAATTCAACCTCGCACAGTTCGCAGGGTAACGTTGGATCGTCGATATCAATCATCATCCATAAACGGTTTTTCCCGTGCCTGAAGGCACAAACCCCCTCGACTTTTCCGGTGAATAAGGAACCATCGGGTGTACGAAGCTCAATCCAGCGTGGGTTCGTATCGAGGATACCTAAGACTGAACCTGTGACCCTGCCATCCGAGGTGACATCGGGCGAATCCTCTGCCGCTGCTGAAAAGATAATGCCTGTTTGAGTCACGATTGCATCGGTAAAACTCAAGTTCAGCCCCTGCAAATTGCCCAAATCATACTGACAAATATTCTGCAACGCTGGAGGTTGGTGATGCTCTGGGTTATCCAGATACGCTAAAAAGCTGTCCCAGTCCAAATCAACCATGGCATTCACGGGCAGTAAATTGTTGTTAGGCTTGCCATTGCCGCGATTGAACAACCGAAGCTGACCCTCCTGAAACATGGCTCCTTCAATATTGAGTTCACTGCCTGAAAAGGGCGTGCAAGCTCGTAGTTGGACATACAAAGCACTTGCCTGTATCAATTTTGGGTTGGATGGGTTGGATGCCTGCACCCTTAAAATTTGCTCCCGTTGTGCCGTCGAACCAGAGCCAAACGCCAGAAGTAACTCGCCCTTTGGAGTGGGAACGGTGGTACAGGCTTCTAAATCTAGTTTGAAGCGTTTATTCCCACGCAAGTCGTCAAACTGCCTTGCTCCTGCCTCTCCTGCCGCGAGGGTGATGGCCTCAACACTTAGGCTCTCTGGATCAATCAACACCAGAAAGTTGGCATCATCTTGAACCAGGGCCAGTTTATCACCCAACCAACTGAGGCTAGAACCGGCGCGAATATGAGCGGGGCGATCGCTGACCGGATCGGCTCCTTGACTGTAGAACAGTGGTATCCTTCTTTGTATGGTTGCCTTCACCGCTGGATCTCGATTGGCTTGCATCATTGAAACTGTAGCTTTACTCAACGCTGTTGCCTCCCCTCACAATTCTGTATCCTGATTCAATTTTGGGGCTGTGATGTCTTGTCCTGCCTGATGCAGAATCAAGTGCTTCACATGACCTTGCGGATCTCGAACGAAGGTAATTTGAGCATCAACTTCCGTGATGAAAAATTGAGTCTCCGTTTCTGCAAATAACTCAACCTGAGATTGCCCGGTAGCTTGAGCGTAGAGTCGGTCATGTTCTTTGGTAATGGTGAGAATGAAGTCTGGCGCGAGTTCATAGCGCCCCACATATGCATCAAACAGGTTGGGATCAACAGGGATTGCCTGACGTTGCCTGGGTGGATGATGTTTAGCTAGGGGATAACGGGGTTCTAACAGATGCAAGCCAATATCATTGACATCATGCTCTGAATTTGATATTACAACAACTCCAAATCGCTTCTGTTTCACAAATCCCAAAAAGCTGCGAAATCCACCTGTACCACCGTCATGGAAGCTGATTTCTGTCTCATGATGGTTCAAAAGATGCCAGCCCAGCGCGATCGCCATTCCGGATGTTCCCGTTTGCGCCTGAACTATATGGGTAGTCTGAAGGATTTGATTTAACGGGGAAGAGACAAGTTGCAAATTTGCTCCTAAAAACTTGAGCAAATCGTTTGCCGTGGATCGCAATGCTCCTGCTCCTGCTAAGGTCGGAAAGTCCCAGTAAGGCACGGGTTGAGCGAGGGTGTTATGTCCGGTTGCAAAGCGAGCCTGTTGTTCCGTAGTCAGTTCAATACCCGTATCGTGCATTTGCAGCGGTTGAGTGATCTGAGTCTTAACGAGCGTTTCGTAATCCAGACCTGTTTTAAGGCTGAGCAGATGCCCCAACAGACCTGTACCCAAATTGGAGTATTCGTACTGGCTGCCAATATCTCGTGGTAATTGAAAGTTGGATAAAAACCCATACAACTGGTCAACAGAGTAATCGACATAGGGATTACTCATATCCGCTGGGGCAAAGTTATCGGGTAAATGGGGCAACCCGGAAGTATGTGTTGCTAAATCCAATAAGGAGATTTCTTGACCATTGCGAGTGGGTGCTTTCACAGGACCAGGCAGCAACGTAGAGATGCGATCGCTCAGGTTGAGAGGGCCTTGCTCCACCAGATTTGCTAGCACCAGCGTTGTAAACACTTTGGTAATGGAACCAATTTCAAACAGGGTATTTCCATCCACTGAGTAGGAATCCGTCTGATCTCGCTTACCCTGTGCAATGATGCGGTTGCCACTCTCATCAATGACTCCTACGACAATACCAACACTCTGTTTCTCCTGATCAATGCGTTGTTGCAAAATGGCTTCAATCTCGCTATCTGCCAGGATTGTTTGAGCCGTTGTCATGATTTCAACCTCCCTTGACACCCATCATTCGAGAATTCTGACTCTATGGTTTCCTCACTTGTCACCGGTTTAGATTTCTGGGGACGGCGGTTTGCCCATTCTGGCTCGAATTGACCAAGTTCGCTGTGCGGTGCGAAGCAGCTCCCCTTTCAGGTCACCTCATTGCCTTACGAAAAATTAGACCTCTCTACCGCTAAGCCTGTTTTCTCTTGGGCAAACCCCGAACTGGGTCAAGATGAAACCAAAATGGCAAAGAACGTGGCCTCCCTGCCCTTTGTCTTCAAGCACGTTGCCCTGATGCCCGATGTTCACTTGGGTAAAGGTGCCTTGGTAGGTTCGGTGGTGGCGACGAAAGAAGCGATTGTGCCTGCGGCGGTGGGAGTCGATATTGGGTGTGGCATGGGCGCGATCAAAACGCCTTTTGTGGCGGAGCAATGGGACGGTAAACTGCACCAGATTCGGCAAGACATTGAAGCTCTAATTCCCATTGGCTTTAACGAGAATGATGAAGCAGACACCCAAGTGCTGGACTGGCAAGGCTGGCAAGACTTCAAGTATCTGCACGCTGGCGCACAGCATTTGGAAGCGAAGGCTTTGAAGCAGATGGGGTCGTTGGGAGGCGGCAACCACTTCATCGAAGTCTGTATGGATGAGCAAAATCAGGTTTGGTTGATGCTGCACTCCGGGTCTCGTCATATTGGCAACGTGCTGGCACGGCGCCATATCGAGACGGCGAAGGAGTTGGCAAAGCTAGCGGGCGAAAAATTGCCTGATCCCGACCTGGCACACTTTGTTCAGGGCACCCCAGAGTTTGAGGCGTACTGGCGTGATTTGCAGTGGGCACAGAACTATGCCCGTGTGAACCGCGAAGTGATGATGGCGCGATCCAAGCGAGTGCTAGAAAAGCATTTGGCGAACGATCAACCCTTCACTCCTTGCCTGAACGTTAACTGCCACCACAACTATGCTGAGCGAGAAGTGCATTTCGGTGAGGAAGTGTATGTGACTCGTAAGGGGGCAGTCCGCGCACAGCAAAATGACTATGGCATTATTCCGGGTTCGATGGGAGCCAAGTCTTACATTGTGAACGGCAAGGGGAATGTGGCAAGCTACTGCTCTTGCTCTCATGGGGCGGGACGCTTAATGTCCCGCAACAAAGCCAAGCTCAACTTCACCTTGAAAGACCTGATCCAGCAAACACAGGGGATTGAGTGTCGTAAGGATGAAGGGGTGCTGGATGAAATTCCCGGAACCTACAAACCGATCGACCAGGTGATGGCCAACCAATCTGACCTGGTAGAGGTGGTGGCAACCCTGAAGCAACTTGTTTGTGTGAAGGGTTAGGGGTGAACTGGCAGCAACAAAGTTAGGGGAATCCCCCAAGTCTTGAACCTCCCCTAGCCCCTAAACTCCAGTCATTGCAGGCTCATGGCACTGGCAACGACAAAAGTCGAATAACACTATGTCATCCAGGGATCTGCCACCGATTTCCGTGACCTGAAAATTACAGCACAGGATTCGTTTAGCGATGCGATCGCCAAAGCCAGCAACCCAAACTTTGGGGGAATGAATGCTTCTGTTGCCTATGACTGGGCAATCAAGCACAAGTTCAAGGCAGACGTGTTCTGCTTTTGGACGGACTATGAAAGTTGGGAAGGACGCAAGCATCCTAGCCAAGCTTTATCCGAGTACCATCGTAAGGTGAACCCTCAGGCAAAAGCAGTTTACGTAACCCTGGCTCCCTACAATATCTTGCTGGTTGAGCCACAAGCTTCAATGTTGTGGGGTATTGCCGGGTTTGATCCAGGAACACTACGTTTGATCCAGATGATTGCAGCAGGAGAGCTTTGATTTGCTTAAAGTTGGGAGTACCCTTTCCACGAAAGTGCTCCTAATTTGGGGTTTCAGAATTATGACAAACGGCGAAGCTAAGCAGCGACTAGAGTTTTGCTAATCTGCTCGAAGATGGACTCAAACTTGTGCTTCGCCTCATCAAACTCTGGCACCTGCCAATCCGGGATAGAAGTGCCATCCAATTGATTCGCATTCAGGTAAACCGGATAGCGAACTTCAATTTGTAACGCCTCAACTTGCGGCATCTGACCGTAGTACCGCGTGATGTACCCACCACTAAACGATTTATTGCGAACCACCTGATAACTCTGTGAGCAAAAGGCAGCCTCAACGACGGAAATGAAGTGCTCAGAACAAGTTGTACTATTTCCGTTCCCTAAACAGATTTCATCCTCAATCAATCCAAGAAAACTGTGTAGATCCAGCAAGTATACCTTGCCAAATTTCTCAATCTGTTCGTTTAGCAGAGCTTGAAGCTGTCGATGATAGGGACGATAGTATTGCTCAACTCGTTGCTCAACCTCTTCTCTTGAAGGCGGAGTTCGATAAATCGCTGTGTTGACCGCAGTCTTTTCAGCAACAACCGATTGCCAAAAGTTACCAAAGAGCGGTTCCTGAAGCGATCGATTGAGGTCAACCACATAACGGCTATAAACGGCTTGCAAGACGGTAACACCTAAATGAGGCAGAAAATCATAGAGTTTGTCGAGATGCCAATCCTGATTGGGCAAATAGTGCCGGTGAGAAGCTTTTAGAGTGTCAGTGATCTCCTTTGATATAAGCAATCCACTGTGAGGCAGACTGGCGATGACCGGAATGGTTTCAGTGGTTGGTAAGTGCAGGAGAAAGGGGTCTGGCATTGTCGGCTCAGTAAGTGAACAAAATTGCTTGATCCCTAATATAGGAAAACTTTGATGCCGCTCAGCAACGGATTGACTCAGTGTTTGCATTGTTGGTGGCTGATGCAGAATCGCTCAGGGAGGCGGTATGCGCGAAGGGCATCAGCGAAGCTACTGCTATCCTGGATGAGATTGAGCAGCGGGAATTGAGCCAATAGTATGGCGATCGACGGTTAGCAAGTGAGGCAGTCCGCGAGGAGTTATGGTTTCGTATAAAAAATATTCGAGTATGTGCCAGTTACCAGTTAGCTGATAATCTGTTTGCACGCCAGTTAAGTCCGAAAAGTTATTGCGGCGGTTGAAGAGAATGTTAGGCGGTCGGAGAGAGTAGATGAATCAATCCAGCATTCACGGGGGTTGCCTATGCGGAACAGTGACATTTGAAGTGAACCCACCCTTTCAGAAAATGGCTCATTGCCACTGCTCACGGTGTCGCAAAGGCACGGGCACAGCTCACGCCACCAATCTAACTGTTGAACCCAGTCAGTTCCGCTGGCTTTCAGGGGAAGAAGCTATCACCCAGTATGACCTTCCTACAGCAAAGCGCTTCAGCAAATGGTTTTGCAGTCATTGTGGGTGCCCGGTACCACAACTAACACGCGATGGCAAGATCATGACTATTCCGGCTGGCTCGTTGGATACAGCCCCGCCTATCACTCCGAGCGATCACATCTTCTGGGCATTGAGAGCGCCGTGGGGATGTCCTAGCGGAGGATTGCCAACCCACGCTGAGTATCCAGAGTCATGGTAGAGCCAGAACATGTCTAATCCGATGGAACTTGAGACCGTACATCTCCGCCTAGTGCTGCAATCGACCGAAGAGGTTCTCGCCCAAATTGAGGCAATGAGTCCTGCAGATCAGGCTGAGGTTTCTCCAGACTGGATCGCACAGCTCCGGGCTGCCCCATCACCAAACCCGTGGACGCATAGCTTCGCGATCGTGCTCAAGACGAGCGGTGCCGTCATTGGTAGTTGTGGGTACAAAGGCCCACCCGGTTCTGATGGCATTGTTGAAATTGCCTATAGCGTGAATGCCGATCAACAAGGGCGGGGGTACGCCACTGAAGCAGCAGAAGCACTGACCCGGTATGCCTTAGAAAGTCGTCAAGGGCGGTTAGTCTGTGCTCACACGCGACCTGAGGAAAATGCTTCAACGCGGGTGCTTACCAAATGTGGCTTCCGCCGGGTTGGAGAAGTAAACGATCCGGAGGATGGTCTTGTGTGGCGATGGGAGCGTACAGGTGGGACGGACTAAACACACCATCAAACATCAACTCCCTTCACAACCGATCTATGAAAGTTCCAACCACTGCACTGACTACTCATCAACTGTTCATCAGCAGAGCCTTACCCCATCTTGCCGCAGACCCGCGATTAGTGGGTGTTGCAGCAACAGGTTCTTGGGCAGAGAACTCAATGGACGAGTTCAGTGATCTCGATTTGATTATTGCTGTGGAGCATGAGAGCTTCGCACAGGTGATGTCCGAGCGAGAGAGTATTGCTGCATCACTCGGAGAGCTATTGGCAGCGTTTACGGGTGAGCATGTAGGGGAGCCACGGGTCTTGATCTGCCTTTACAACTCACCGCTCCTGCATGTTGATCTCAAGTTTTTGTCCATTACTGATGTTGCAACGCGAGTTGATGAGCCTGTTGTTCTGTGGGAACGCGACGATCGGCTATCACAGTCTTATGCTGCTAGCACCGGTGTGTATCCCTTACCCAGTGAGCAGTGGATCGAGGATCGATTTTGGATATGGATTCAATATGGAACTAGCAAGATTGCGCGGGGAGAATTGTTTGAGGCGCTAGACTTCATTTCCTATCTACGGAGCACGGTTCTCGGTCCTCTAGGACTACTGCGATCAGGATGCAAACCAAGCGGTGTTCGGAAGATTGAGCAGCTTGCACCGACTCTCGCTGAAACCCTTGAAAGCACGGTCGCTTTGCACGATCGGGAGAGCTGTTATCTCGCATTGGAACGGTGCCTCGAAATTTATCGAGCGCTCCGTTCAACGGCAATTACCCATCATGCAGCGGCTGAGGAAGCGGCTGTTGAATATTTGAAGACGATGCGTGCACGTCAAGGATAGGATTCTCACTCACCTTGATCAATACAGGCATGATTTTGGCCGAACTGGCTAGTCTCCTCAACATTCATGGCTTCACGCAGACGGATACATCGCTGAATTTATGCGTTATGCGCTTTAGCACTTGTTGCCTCAGGGGGTAACAAGAAGGTTAGAATAAAGACTGGAGGCGGAAAGCAGAGTGTAAACCTTGCTGAAGATACATTCGCTTATTGCCACTGAGCTGTATCCAAGACTCTACCCAATCGCTGGCTAAATCTATCCCTTCTAACCAGGCATGGGCATACAAACCTATCCAAAAATCGCTATGCCTGCGTTGTATTCTTCGTTCTTCTTTAGCTCGACAAATATAGCTAGCTAAGCCTTGAGCACGAACTTCATGGCCTTGAATGACCGCACTGGTATAAGCAAGGACTAAGAGGACAAATAAACCCGATAAGCGTTCAGGATTGAGACGAGTGGATTCGACTTGATACCCCTTTCCTTCACGTCAACTGAGGTCACACCAGCCATCAGCAGAGCAGACGAAACAACTCCTCTCAGCCTAGCTTATCTGCCCTCTGCCTAATTTAAATTGGTATCACCCCTCTTCTGTCAATTTCATGAGAGAAAATTTGAGAAGCTCGCATTTCGTTGCTGGCATTACCAATTTCTAAGCTAGACAGAACGAACCAATGTAGGGTTCAATCATTCTCTGGCCAGAGTGATAGAAGAGGGATCACAAGCCCAAACTGGATCCGCTTTAGGGGTGCCATTTCCAGGGGCTGCAAAGGTGCCCAACCATTCGTGCGTATGGGCACAGGCAACCGTGCTGCGAGTGCGAACTTGATCGGACTTGGCATGATTTATTCACTTATCCCACTATCATTTGACGCACTACCAGCTTGCGATCGCTTACCAAAATCTGGAGTTGGCAACCCTCACACTTTGCCTGCTTGGCATTTAGTTTCAAGTTGGGCTTTACGTGATGCTTATGAGGATTTAGACTGTCCTCTCTGAATTTGACAGGTGACGTGGACTCAGTGAGATTCTGTTAGCCCCTATGTAATAACTGTCCGTTTGAAAGGTATGTCCAAAATAGAGGCAAACAAGCTTTACAGATCGCTTCGACATGGCGGTGGTCGGTGCCACAGCAGCCTCCTAGGACATTCAAATGGGCAAATCTCTGTCTCAGTTCACGGTACTGATTGCCCAGTTCTTCTGGATTACCATCGTCCAGAGTTTCTGACTCATTTAATTCTGCATGGCTTTTAGGAGACGCATTGGCTCGGATACCCTGGATTCGCTCTAGCCAAGATTCCCCAGAAATCATTGTTTCTGCAAAGTGGGTTGGGTGGGCACAGTTAATCATGTAGTAAGCAGGAGCTTGGTTAGTAGCCTGATCCACTTGGGCGATCGCATCCTTCAAGCTCTGGCCTGTAGGCAATCTACCATCGGTTTCCACTGTAAAGGAGATGACGACAGGCATCCCCAGGGATTGGGCCGCAGAGGTAATGCCAATCGCTTCTTCGACATAGTTCATCGTGATGGCTGTAACCAAGTCAGCATCCGCATCACGGAAGGTAGCAATTTGGGAGCGATGGTAATCTGCGGCGGCTTCTGCGGTCATTGCATCAGCAGGAATGTAGCCATCTCCACGAGGGCCAATACATCCACTAATCACCATCAGACTTTGTTCGGTTTCGTATTCCTGGCGGATATCGTGTAGGAGAGCAAGCGCCTGACGGTTGACCTCAGTAAGGGCAGTACTGGAGTATCCCAGTTTTGTCGCCCAATCCGGGTTGGCCCGCCAGGTGGCGCTCTCTAGAACCAGGCCAACTTGATAGTTCTTAGCGAGGGCAGCATAGGTGCGGAAGTATGACTCAAGGGCTCGATAGCCTGCCTCGTGCTTTAATAAATCGAAGGCAGCAAAGTCAGGTAGCTCTAACCCTTCGCGAAAGATCAACGTAGTTTCGATTCCCCCATCGGTGAGAAATAGATCGCTCGATAATTGGGGCAGATTCTGTCGATATTTAGCCATTTGAGTTCTCCTATTTAACTTTGGTTTAGTTTTGTGTTTACTGGGTTAAGAGAGGGATGGATTTACTTTTGTAGGGGTGGAATGCGTCGATTCAGATTCAATACCAGAGCAAGTCAGTTCAGCACGAATGACCTGCTCTGGCGATCGCTAGGCATTATTGAGAGTAAATCTGAGCAATAGCAGACAAGTGGGATTGTTGGGACTCCCCAATCTGCCCAGGGCAAACGCATCTTATTGAGCAAAGACTTTAGCCAGATAATCATTATCCCAGCCTGCTTTGAGGCGCTTGGCCTTCATTCCCCCCTTGGCAGTCTTCTCTTGGCTCAA
>NZ_JAMPKN010000089.1:0-9309 GCF_039962155.1 Trichocoleus desertorum AS-A10
TGTCATAGTTGCGTGGACTCATAGTTCCGTCCCCAAGAGCTTCGACTCCTTAGATATTGCTCATTTCACTACCTGAATTCTTTCTACTTCATATCTATTTACAAACATTCTCTCAAGCCTTTTGAATTGAAACTTACAAGGCTGGGATGCATTCTTAAAGAGATTACTGGCATCTTCTTCAACCAAGATAATAACTTTGAAAACTATGTGAATGACACAAAAATACAGTGAGGAACTAGAGTGTTACCTGGTTGAAATAGATTTATATGCAAGCAATAATAGCTACACTTTAATTACTTGCTTTGCTCAGCTTCAAAATCAAACTGTACTTGATAAAATCCAACATTATCATCGAACCACAAGTTCCAGTATTGCCTTTGCTGAATATATTTCCATCGTTTTTCGTCTTCAGCACTCTTCCTTGTGTCAGAATTAGCTGTATTCTCAGGATTAACAAAAGCCAACCTAGACTGTTCACTGTTCTCTAAAACAGCGTCATTAATAACTAGCCATATAGTGACTGGAACTGGTTTATCATTTGTTATCTTCCCTGATGCTCCAACGACAATTGCTTTATCTCTAAGAGGATTTTCTCTACTTGGTTCTGGTTCACCGCCTTGGTGTAAGTAGGCTAGCAGCGTACCGTCTGCGGCTTGAGGTTCTATCTTTAAATCTTGTCGATAAGTGTTCTTGACCTCACTAGGGCTAGATAGATTACCAGTAGGTCCTGTCCAGCCAATGGTTGGGTAAGTATCTTTCTGGGCGGCTTCAACGAGCCTATGAATTCCTAGATTTGCTCTTCCTGAAGCTGTAATTTGTACAGACTGTCTAGGATTCAACTTGAGTCCTGTTGGTGCCCACAAATCACTAGCTGCTAGGAGATAGGACGCTTTATTTGGAATGTTGTTAACAGTGACGAGCGTTGTTCCAGGCACTGGAAACTCAATTTTAACTTCATCCTTGGCGGCAGAGAGTTCTCCACCCCTGTAGGCTAGTAGTGCTAGTGCTATGGTGGCAAGCCCAATCAGCCATTTCCAAGGGAGTTTAGTTAACTCGCTTTCCTGATCTGCTTGCTTATGGTCTTCTTCATTGTTAGGCTCTTTGCTAGAAGCCATGATTTCTTCCTACATTTACCTAAAGGAACAAAGTGTTAAAGGAGCCACTCTCTTTAATCCTTACTAGCTTAACTTGATTTGAACTAAACACTCTAATGCATAAACGAGTGATTAAGCTGAGTACTAGTAGCTCTAAAATCTATTTTCTAAAAAACAGTTTTTACTGAATAGCTTATATGAATAAAAAGAAACAAAAATTTCACTTTTTTTGCAATAAATGAAGTAGTTACTATAAAGACAGGTATGACAATAAAAGTCATTAGAGATAATATTTAGAGTTGACTTACAAAGAAGATTTTAAGAAGTCTAGATTCTTGGTCCTACTTAATTTTAGGTTTCTCATTATTTAAGGAAAGGGATTTCTCGAAGTCATGACTTATCTTTGAGTGCTTACCGAGACGGCCAATAGTGGAACGAACCATCTAGCCGGAAGTACCAGTTAGAAGTAAAGTATTAAGTATTACTGGCTCCAGGCAATCTAGGCTGTTGAGGCTTGAAAGCTTACGCCTGAGCAGAAGCAATCTGAGCGTCAGGCGTAAGCTACTAGAATGTGCTCCTAGAATTAGCTGTAAGAATTACCGCTTTTGTTTTTGATTTAAGTAGTCTTGCAACTCCTTCTCAGCGCTTTGTAAATCTGCCTCAGCTAGTGGAAGCTTTAGCTCGTACATTCGTCGATTATCAGGACGATCATTCCAAAAAATGATGCTCTCTTGAATCGAGCGAACTTCAGCTTTAGCATTCTCTACACGCTGTCTGAAGTATTTTTCTTGTGCAGCTTCCTGTTGAGCTGCTTGTTGAATGCGAGCAGCTTCCTCCTGTTGTCGTCTCTCTTGCGCCTGCTCTTGCTGGGCCTGTCTCTTTAGCCCTTCATCAGTACATCTAGGAGAATCTATGCCAAAAAATGCACATGCACTTCGTTCTGATGCTTTTTCTCTCTGTTGCCACCACTGATTATTAATTTTGTCTCTTTCATTGAGATATTCATGGTAGTTAGCATCATCGCAATCCTGCCCGATGGTAACCCTCGATTCTGATCGAGAGTTGTCTCCTCGAATTTCTTCCCTTTCATCCTCTCCTAGAGCTATATCACTACAGCGATATAGCTGAGCGGATGCTGGCTGAACAGAAATGACTCCAATGTTGAGGATGTGACTCAAAGAAAGAGCCAACAGAGTAAACCCAAAAAGTGATTTTTTCATGCCTAAAAATTCTCCAGATGATAGGGTATGGGCTACCAAGATTGATTAAAGAAGCCATCTGAAGATTGCTGGCGCATTTGATCACGCTGTAATCTAAGCTTTTCTTGCTCTACAGCACCTCGTTGGCGAATCATTTCCCTGTCTCGACTCGATTCTGCTTGAACTGCTGCATCACAGTTTAGGCCGACGACAGTATTCGAGGTTCTCAAGGAATTATTCTGTTGTCTATCTCGGTTGAAGCTCATCGATCCGCTTTGATCGATATAGTTGTTGCTGTTGGCACGAGCTTCATTAATGTTGCTTTGATTGTTCGAGCTATCGACGGAAGACTGGGACTGAGAGCTACTACCTCTATTGAACTCCGACTGCACAGAGTTGCTGCCAAAGTTCGATTGGCTATTGGAATTACTCGTACTAGAGCTATTTGAAAAACCAACATTCGCTCCAAAACCAGCATAGCTACCTCCAACCTCAGTGCTATTGCTCCTAGAGCGTGATGAGCTGCTAGAGCTAGAGTTACCAGAGCTATTGCTTGATGTCAAAGATCCAGAGTTCTGAATGCTTTGGGAACCACTGTTTTGGTTGTTATACGATTGAACATTCAGGTCGTTATCCACATAAGAGGCATTCTGGCTCCCTGATTGAATATTGTTTTGACTCATAGAGCCACTATTGTTTTGAATGTAGCCTTGATCAATCTCGACGGTATTGCTACCCAAAGCTACTTCACTGCAAGCATACGAGGATTGAGCCTGAATGGGCTGGCTACTGAACAAAAGCGAACTAGCTGATAGGGTTGTTAGAGCAGCACTTGTGACGCAACGGAAAATTACTTGATTCATTTTGAATGCTTTGGGGTGAATAGGAAAGAACACTGGAGACACCCTGATGTCACTGCTCAGTGACCTGTTCATTAACATCTACTATTTACTTTGGCGTTTGAAGCTCTAAAGGCTCAATTGCTACAGAGGTAGTCTTTGTTTTTTGCCACTCAGTAAACATAACTATTTATACACAAAGATTTTCCGTACAATATCCCGATAAAAGGTGAATTTTGAGCGTTTTCCGTGTTTTTTCTGTAAAGGCATGCTATTGACGAGAGTGTATTTAAACACAAAATCTTGAAATACTAGAGTGTTTTTGCTGGTGAAGCTGGCGCTGCCGATGTATTCACAGCTCAGACTCCTGCCATACTCTGTTCTAGAGGAAAATTAATCAGGGAATGACTTCTGAGTCGTTGTAAAACTTTGTTCGCATTGGTCTTCGGCAATAGCTAGCTTGATGAGTTTGTTGCAGGTGGCTCAGACAGGCTTGAATACTTCCTCTGCTTCATCGAACTGCCATGCAATGCCTTGAGGATCACGTCCCTTTGTATAAACGGCCAGTTTATTGCCGTTTGTTTATTCTGACTTTGGCAAGGTTGGATCTATCAACCCCCAGAATCTTAGCTAGTTCAGTCAATGTAAGTCTTAGTGATTTATCGCCGAAGGCGATCGCCTCCGGCGGGGTTTGATACTCAGTTATCTTAGTAGGCTCTTTTTGTTCCTGAATCTGAGCTAGGCCATCACTCAGATTTTGCAGTTATTCGGTTAGGGCGCGTAGACGATTGTGTAGATTAGCTTCTACGCGCTGAGCTTCAAGCCGACTAACTCTAACCTCTAGTTGGCCTAGTTGATGACTGTCTACACTTTTATCTATACCTACTCGACCGTCTTACCTCCCCTGCCACACCTTTCATCTCCTTGGTTTGCTAAACTAACTTACACTTATGACCTTTGAGCTGTCAGAGTGCTTTAGAAAGCAAAATTTGTTGAAGGGTCAAAAGAGCCTCTAATGGATACCGATGAATCAGTAGATCAACAAATTCAAAGAGAATCAGAACTCCGCTTTGTTACAGAGCTTTTAGAGGCTTGTAAGCAAGCGAGGTTAATTGATGTAGAACAGTGCCCTTTTTGTGGCAGCTCAAGTCTTTCAGTAGTTGATAGTCCGGAATGGGATCGAACAGGATACTTCGCAGTTTGCTGTTGTGGTGCTCATGGTTCCCGTGGCGAAACTCAACAAGATGCTGTTCGATTGTGAAACAAGCGTTCTTCGGTTCCTAAGGTTCCTAACCAGAGTAGTAATGATTGAGCTGACTGATAAGCCACTTTGAGCGCAGATTTTGCTGCGGTGCCAACTCAAAACTTCATGGCTTATTCACACCAGCTTGTAAATTTTTCATGTTTCGCGTGTCTTAAATCTCAGCATCAGTGGAATTCTTGTCATAAGAAGAATTTCATACCCTTATGAGTAACCGTCACTGGCTGGAGACTGCGGAGTATACCTCACTTGCTGCTTCGGCCATCGGCTCAATTGCAGCTACCGTGTCTCAACAAGTTGTCTTTGCTGCTGCTCCCATATCAGTATCACTAGCTTTAGGGACGCTGAATCGGAATCGCCTGCAACAAGCTCAGCAAACTTCTCAGGTTGCGATTACTCAAGTTGATCAGCAATTCAGGGGACAAATTGAGTCGGTTCAGCAACAACTGAAAACCCTGCCCCCTCCACCAGAACCTTTTGACCCCAGCGATCTCCAAGCTCAGATCGCAAAAACCCAGACAGCCATTGCCACTTTGCAGCAGGATGCTGAGGCTACTGTTACGGAGGTTCGCCAGTATCTAGACAGCAAGCTTGAAGGTTTACAGGCTCAGTTGCAGACAGAGCTATCTCAAATTCCTCCGGTATTCAACCCTCAATACCTAGAGGTGACGCTGGCGCAAGTTGACAGCGCGATCACTGAACTCTCGAAAGGATTAGCAGCAGTACAAGCGTGTTTGGTTCCCTTACAAGCTATTGACCTCAACCCACTTCATCAGCAGGTCAGTCAGCTTCAGAAAAGCCTTGAAGCTCAAGCCGAGGGATCGGAAACACGTTCCGCCTCACTACAAACACAACTCAACCAACTCAGTCAGCAAATTGAACAGTTAGAACGGGTTAATAGAACTGCTGTTCAACCTCACATCTCTGAATTGGCAGCCAAGCTCAAGCCAACCGTAGAGGCGACTGCAATCTTAACCAAGCAACTAGCAGCTTTGATCCACCAAGTTGGTACTAAAGCTGAGCATCAAAAAGTGGCTGAATTAAGGGATGCGATTTTGCAACTACAACAACAGCTTGATCAGCTACCCCCACCTCCACAACCATTTGACCCAACTCCATTACAAGTAGACATCAAAGGCTTGCGCTCCCAAGCCAATGACTTACAACAGCAGGTGCAGGAAGTACGGTTGTCAGTCACCGACCTGGGTAAAGATGAGAGACTGGAACAGGTTAGAAACGCAATCACAACCTTGGAGCAAAAGTCACAGGAGTTTCTAACCAACCAAGAGCTGGCACCCTGGCAGCAGACCGTTGTTGATCGCGTCGATCACGGGGTTACAAGCTTGAAGATTGAGCTTGAGATGTTGAACCGAGCTTTTACTGAACGCCGTGAACAGTCTTTAGCTCAGCAATCAGAAGAGTTACAGCAGCAGATTCAGGATTTAGAAGCTTGGCTCAAGAGCCTAGATACTAGCTTTGAGGTGTTGCATGATCGCACCCGAAACCTGGATGTGATGCAACAGCAGCTAGAACAGTTAATTAGGGGTGCGGGTAAGGTTAATGAATTAGAAACTACTCTAGCTGAGCTATCTCAGGGACTCGCAGAGCAAGTTGACGAAGTTGTAGACAAGCGGATCGTTGGAATTAACCAGCTACTTCAGCAAATGCAGCCTAGTCATGAGTACAAGCTGATATACGACCGCCATCAAAGCCGAGAAATTCTCTTCAAGGCTGTCAAGCAAGCTCAAGAGCGTCTGATTCTTGTTTGCCCTTGGCTCTATAAAGGCATTCAGTGGAATGAGCGAGAACTAGTCGATTACTTCAAGACCTTTTTGAGCGTTCCAAACAGTCAAATTGAAATTGGTTGGGGGCACTGGCAGGACATCAATAGTGATAAGGTTCGTCGTTCTTCAGGACTCCTGAGGGAGCGGCTCAAAGCCTACTCAGATATGTACAGTGCCTTGGAAGACTTAGAAGACCTCGAAAGGCAATACCCCAAGCAGTTTAAGTTAAAGCTTCTAGGGACTCACGAAAAGTTTCTAGTTTGTGATCGTCAATTCGCTATGCTGGGCAGTCATAACTTTCTTTCCTCCAGCGATTATGCTCGAAGAGAGCGTGAGGTGGGACTATATACAACAGACCCACGCATCATCAATGAGCTAGTCAAGCGTTTTGAGAGTGCCAAAGATCTAGAACAGCAGAAAACGTGGAAGATTACTGCTTAGAGTATGGTCCTACGGCAATACTTAGCTATTGACTCTCGGACTGAGGCCAGTTCCACATGAACCCTAGCGCTCAAGAAATTGTCCAATTACTTCAGCAGTCCGTAGATGGGCTGCTATTCATGAGTGAGTCAGAAGGTTATCAGAGAAATCTGCTGACTGGCAATCCTCGCACTTGCTGTTTTTCAGCCAAGATAAAGTAAGACAGGATTACGTTGACCAATTCTTCAAAGAATTAACCAATGAGTTAGATAGTTAGTTACAACTGATTAATGTACTCAAGGAGATAAACATCAACCTTGAACCACTCTCCAGCTAATCTAATTTCACTAAACTGTTTATGTAGTGATCGCTCTAGTTCTTGAGCGTCCTTACCTCCTTTAACCTGTATCGACTTAATTAGCTTTAATTTAGCTGGGCTAGATGTTTGCAGTGCCTTCATCCTCTTGGCTAAATCTTGTGCCCGCCCTATTTTGATCGCATTGCTGTCTTCATTAAGAATGAAGTAAACAAAATGGTTCTGGTGGACTAACTTCTCACCGTCGAGAGAGTGAGTTCTATTACCTGGAGTAATAATTTTAGAATTTGAACTTGCCCAAGTTTTGATCCACGCACATATAGCATTAACAGTAAGAGATTTCTGTGCTCTGATCGTAATAAGTTCTCCATCGATATTCAGTGTAAACTTCTTTGCACCAGCTTTACCCCTGGACGGAAGGTTACCACTATTCGGGAGTTTTAATCTCTCTGATGGGGAACCGCAAAGCTTTTTGTATGTATTGGGATAGTCAGTAGGAATATTAAATCGCTTACAATCCTCTGGTCTAACCTCTATCCAACCCCATCCTTTATACGGATCGTCCGGATTCCTATCAATATAAATAGTGTTCCAATAACTTCTAGCCATACATCATTTCTTCAATGTGTCTAGTTAAGAGTAAGCTGTATCTTCGGATCTGAAATCAAAATTTTATTTAGCCAATGAACTTGATTTAATTTTGGAATTTGAGGACTAATCCGCTACTAAATCTGACTAAGAGCTAACGGGCTAACGCTTCAATTCGGCAGTTTCCCTGGGCAGGATAAGCACAAATATTAGCTTATAATAATTGTCAATCAGATATGGGGAAGTGAATAATAGTTTAAACATCAACCGATATCAACTACTGGGAGGGGTGTAGTACCTGGCTTGCTAAATTGCTTGTGATTCAACATCGCTACGAATACCCCTCCCAGTAGTTGATTAATTTCTTCCGAACTTCCTGAGTATAGTATTAGATATAAAACTGCTCCAAGGGCGTTGGTATTTCCGGATAAATGTGGCTTTCCCACTTTAGAATTTCGTGCCCACTTTATAATGCCAGAATAAGGATAATTTTTATCAAAATTATCAAACTCAGGGTTTCGCTTACCATTGATAGTCTTACGAGGGCCAGCAAGATTGCAAAAAAAGAGATAGCGATATGAATCAATCAATACACCTTTTAGCCTGGAGCTTTTACATGTTTCAATAGCTCTTTGAAAAACTTCCTTGTTGCTATTTCCGCTTGGAAGTTTAGGTGCTGCTAAATAATAAAAGCTACAAGAACAATTTTCTATAATTCCACCATTTTCTATATGTTGATAGCGGATTTCTCCAAGCCTAATTTCTGACATAACTATATATTCTCATCTAAGTTATCAAGTTTAAGGTCTGAGCCACTAAATCATAAAGACTATTAGCTTGAAGCGAGATGTCTTGAAAGCAGTATTTGAAAAAGGCCGCTAGCAGATTTTTGAGAAAGACAGTACTGGACAAATGCCTCCTATGCCAGCCGCAAGAATGGTACAACCTTCAACTTGAAAGACACGTAATAATACAGCTTTGCAGTAAGAAATTGCAGTCTCCAGCAAAGTCTCCTAAAAGGTAGCCTGAGTGTTTAGGAAGTTCAGTTGTAGATTGCTGATCTACTTTATCTCATATCTTGCACCTAGCAATTTTGATGTTCCATCCTTGCCGTGAGAAGGTTGGGATGCGGGGTCAGGCTAACGTAGTCAAGCCTTGGGAGTAGCGAAAGATAAGCCATTAAGCTTTTGGGATGTTCTGCTGCTGTTTATAAAGAACTCTCGAATCATTCAGGTATATCCTTTCATTGCTCTATCTCACTCAGATGTAAGTAGCTAGCCAGAATTAAACTTAAAACGTTCGAGGGCGTATCCCCCTTTGAGGCTACGTGTTGCCATTCCGTCCATGATGGCAACGGCTAAATCATATTCATCCTCAAACATCTGACCTGCAATCTCATGCGTCTTGAGTTGATGCCACTGCTCCTCAATGCGATTCATCTCAGAACAGTAGGGGGGCAAAAAGAACACCAACAAGCCCTGCTGCTGCCACCGCTGCCACTGTTGCTGAGCCAGTTGACTTGTATGCAACGAAGCATTGTCTTGCACAATCACCGTTAGACGCCCGGTTTGAGTGAGAGTTGTCAAAGCTTTATCAGCAATCGAGTCCATCACTTTGATGTAACTGGAACTCCTAAAACTACCTAGCGCTATAGCATACTCAAACCCTTGATGCGGTTGCCAGAGTCCCAGGATGCTAATGCGCCCACCCCGTCGCTGCGTTTGCTCCAATCGCTTCTGTTGTCCGACTCGACTGTAGCTGTAGCTGACTGGACTCCAGAGGCAACACCCGGACTTGTCAAGATACTT
>NZ_JAMPKN010000090.1:0-9240 GCF_039962155.1 Trichocoleus desertorum AS-A10
TCAAGCTGCCCTTGGGCATCCGTAATCCAAACGATTTGCGGGACGACATCGGCCATGAGTCGGAACCGTTGCTCGCTCTCACGCAGCGTGGCTTCTACCTGTTTGCGTTCGCTGATGTCGGTAAAGATGACCGCTACCTGGCGCGTTGTTGCATCGCCGACCCGCGACACCAAAACGTCGAACCAGCGATTGAGCGCATCCGCTCGCTCTTCAATGCGGATAGACTCACCTGTGTGAATGACCTGGGCGTAAAGGTCATTCCAATACTGTTCCACTCCCGGTGCCAGTTCGCTCGCTGTTTTGCCTTCTGGGTTGACAATACCGGACTGCCGCTCGAAGGCTGGATTCGCTTGCAAAATGCGGTGGTCAAACGGCTTGCCAGCGGCATCGAAGAGCACTTCAACGGTGCAAAAGCCTTCGTCGATCGACTCAAACACCGTGCGATACTGTTCTTCAGATTGACGCAAGGCGACTTCTGCCTGTTTACGAGCGGTGATATCTACCGCTGTTGCATAAAGCACTTGTTCTTCCAAATGGGGCTGCGCTCTCCAAAGCAACCAGCGGTAGGAGCCGTCTTTGTGCCGATAACGGTTTTCAAAGGCAAACGTTTCGGAGCCAGACAACACGCTGACGCTTTCCGCGACAGATGCGAGAATGTCGTCTGGATGGAGAAAATCAGTCCAGGGATAGGATGTCAGTTCGGCGGGTGTCCAGCCAAGAATACGCTCAAAAGCCGGGCTGACCCAGTGAAAATAGCCGTGGCTGCTCATAATCACTTGCAAATCTGACCCAACGGCAAGAAAGCGCTCTCGTTCCTGCTCAACTTTTTGGCGTTCGGCTTCGATCCGCTTTGTCTCACTGATGTTGGTAAACAAAGCGGCAAATTGATAACTTTGTGGCTCACCGATGCAAAAGGCGTGGACATCAAACCAATGGTTTATCGCGATCACTTGTTGCTCAAAGCGAACGGGTTCCCGAGTTCGCACAACTCCGCCATAGATCTTAAACAAATCAGTTTCAAGATTGGGAACCAGTTGCCGCGCCGTTTTACCGATTACTTGCTCCAGTCCGGTTAGCTGTTCAAAGGCCGCATTCACTTCGAGGAACAGATAATCGGTCGGTTCTCCGTTCTGATCAAATAGCAGTTCGCAGAGGCAGAAGCCTTCATCGAGGGACTCAAACAATGTGCGGTATTTTGTTTCTAATTCGCTCAACTTAGCTTCCGCACAGGCAGATGCGATGGCAGCAGTTGGGTTACTATTACGTGGCTGCGGCTCGGTTTCGCTCTGCTTTTTTTCCAACTGCTGGGCTTGGGCGAATTCTGTCAGTAGAATCTGCGCTGTCGTTTTCAGGCTGTCTGACCAGGTTTCGATCGCGCCCAGGGGCGTTTGTGACCAGTCATGCGAGTTTAGGAAGGTCTCCATCTCACCACCGTCTACAAAGGGGTTTTGGGGCAGTTCCGGATGTTCCTCTGCCCTCACGCTTTTAGCTTCCTTTCGGGAAAGTATTTCCCTCGGATTTTTTGACTGCGTTCCCGTAGCGTCACATCAGGTGAGTCGGCCAAGCGATTCAGTAAGACCTCAATTTGTCTCAGGGCTAAGGGAGAAGGGGTCGCATGTCCGTTTTCCCAACGATTAATGGTGGGAAAGCTGACTCCCAGTTGAGCCGCAAACTTCTCCTGGGTCAGCTTCAAGGTTTGCCGCAGTTCTCGAATCAGTTGACCGATGGCAGGTTGTTCGACCCCTAAATAGTCCTGATGAAAAGCCACAGCGCTCACAGTTTATAAAGTCCTTTGTTTATGAGCTTTAGCTAGTTCTAGTCAAAAACCCTCCCTCTTACGATGGGAGTTCCTAAATATAGCCAGCTCCTCATTGACAAATAGAATACCTGTCAGGACATGGATGGGATGCAGCTTCGCTAATTTGAGCTAATTAGCCTCACGCAAGGCATCAAGAACTTCCCTCAAATCCTGCTGTTCCTCGCACCACTGCTGTTCTGTTGGTGAAGCAAAGCTAGCCTCAATAGACTGGGCACAATCGTTGGAGGATTAGCTTCAGCTGTTGCCCATCCTCCAGATAAGACACATACTCATTGTCACCCATCCGGATATCTTGACCCTCGAGGTCTGGCCCGTACCGCTCTGCCAGGATGAGAATTGGAGCCCGGCTATCCAGAACGGTTTGTTGGCGAATCTGCTGCCCGATGGCGATACACTGCTCGATCGATTGCTTGTATTGATTGAGCAATATCAGGTCAAAGCGATCGCGTCCTCCCTCCACTCGTTGCAGAGCGTCGGCTTCATCGATTGCTAGGGTGACGTGATAGCCCCATGTCTGGAGGTTCTGCTTCAACAAGGGTCGGACCTCATCATCCGGTTCAAGCACAAAAATTCGCGGAGATAGGCGGCTCGTGGATTCATCGTTTTGGCTAGGAGTCATTGAAATGATGCAAAGTGCAATGAGGTGACGGTTATTTTCTACCCAACAAGCGATCGTATTCTGCTCTAGTTCTTTTGAAGCATTCGCAAGCAGAAGCCTCTAGCCCACCTTGATTGAGGATTTGGACATCCCCCCGCTGATATCGAATCAGTTTTCGCTCTTGCAGCTTTTGGGCTGTCTGCGTCACCCCAGCGCGCCGCACACCCAGCATCATGGCGATAAACTCCTGCGTCAGCGGCAGGTGGTCCGAGTCAACTCGCGCTTGGGCTTCCAGGAGCCAACGCGGTAGGCGCTGTTCTAGGGTGTGCAGAGAGTTGCAAGCTGCCGTTTGAGAGACCTGCGCCAGAAACGCCTGGCTATAGCGTAGAAGCAGGTCGTGCAGTTCACCATAGCGCTTGAACTCCTGTTGCATAATCTGAGCCTCAATTTTCATGGCACTCCCTGCCCCTTGGACGAGATACTCAGTTTGAGTGTTTTCGCGATTGCCCATCAGGGTATTAATGCCCAGCACTTCCCGATTCCCAATAATCCCCACCTCTGACATTGCCCCATCTTGCATGGTGATGGTGATAGAGAAGAGGCAGTCGAGCGGGAAGTAGAGATGAGATAAAGGCTCACCAGGAAGGTGCACGATTTCATTCTGAGCTAATGTAACTTGACTCAGATGGGGCCTCAGGCGATCGAGCACATCCGCCGAGAGCGCAGCCAGTATTTGATTTTCAGCGGTCATAAAAGCCTCAGAAGGTTATGAGAGAGGCTCTTTATAGAACACGTCTCAGGATGAAAGGTTAAAGTTTTGCGTAAGAGGCAGTTTCTGCCGTCTCTTGTGTTTCCTGGGTCAGGCAGGCCATGGTGGCAATTAACTCATCAATGTCTAACGGTTTGGGTAAGTGCTGGCAAAACCCAGCGGCGATCGCCCGCCTCTGAGCACTCTCTTCAGCGCATACGGTCAGGGCGATCGCCGGAATTCGGGTGTGTTTTGTGGTTTCCCAAGCTTTCACTTGGCTCATGAGTGAGTATCCATCTTCACCAGGCAAAACAATCTCGCTAATTAAGAGGTCAGGGCAAGCTTGTTGCATACTTTCGAGAGCTTCACTAACGCAGGTTGCTGTGGTTGTGGCAACCTCGTAGTCCTCAAATAATGCCATCAGTAAGTCTCTAGAATCAGCATCCCCATCGACTACAAGCACTCGCAGCCCTTTCCGAAGTGAATTTGAATCACACATGCCAGGAGTTCATTCCTTTTCACGGCAGTTGGCCATGCACAATTGGGGTAACAGATGCTTGCTTTGAGGCATAAGCAGGAAGCACCCGTTACCGACTCAATCTAAAATCCACGGTAGTTGATCCAGAGACAGAGTTCAGTACAGTTTCGTACTGTATGAAAAAGCTCAACCCCACTTTAGGTTGGCACTGAATCAATTCTTCTAAACTAAGAGGATCAGAGGGCGATCGCCCCACTTGATACTAACCTATCAGCTCTCAAACGTTACGGCAAAACTTTTGAGCTTAACCGTTGCTCCGATCATCCAGTTCCGCTGTAGGGGACTGCAACTCAGAGCAAGTGTTGGAGTACTGCCGCTCCAATTTGATTTGTACAGCGATGATGTCAATTAAGTAGCGGATGCGCTCGATCGCAGCTCGCATCGTGTTGAGCGTTTGTGTACGCTCTGCGATCAATTCCTCAAACCTTTTAGCGTGAGTCATGCTTGAGTAACCGGGCTGAGGAACTATCTGATCTCATAATGGCAGGAATTTTTAGCTTGTACACCCCTCAAAGGAGCCGAGTGAAATTTTATTAAGTAGCATTCGCTACAAAGGCGCTTAGCAGCTTTGTTTATGTTTCAAGCTCAAGACTCGTCCAGCCAAACTCGCCACCATCGAGATCAATTGGGTCGAGTCCACAGGTTTCGCTAAGTGCATTTGAAACCCAGCATCGAGCGCCTGTTGCCGCTCTCGGTCGCTGACATAGGCAGTAATGGCGGCTGCCGGAATCTGGCCTCCACTGGCCGCATCCAGCCCCCTCACCTGACGAATCAAGGAAAACCCATCTTCCTCTGGCATGCCGATATCTGCTAGAAGTACATCATATCCACTGGGGTAGGCAACTAGAACCGAGATCGCCTCTTTGACCGAAGTCACTCCCACGACTTGTGCCCCTACGCCTTCCAACAGGTATTTCATTAAGTCAAGAATATCTACTTCGTCATCCACGACCAAAACGTGTAAGCCTGCCAGCGAAAGAACTTCTTGGTTTATAGCGGCTGAAGGCTCCGCGACTGTCGGTTCCGAGCAGCTCGACGAAGTCAATTCCAAGGGCATCAGATGTGCTTCAGGTGATGTTACTGGGTTCCCGAAAGGAACCGTCGTTTGCAGAGGCAACCTCACAGTTATCGTGGTTCCTTGTCCTTTGCCAGCGCTCTCGGCTTGTACTGTGCCGCCATGCAACTCTACAATATGGCGAACAATCGCTAGGCCCAAACCTAGCCCTTGGCTCCCTTTAGTCGTGCTGGCATCTCCTTGACGAAAGCGCTCAAAAACGTAGGGTAGCAATTCTGCCTCAATGCCCTGTCCCGTATCGCTGATTTGAATCTCGGCATAAGCCTGCACAGGTGCTAACTTAATTTCTACCTGTCCCCCAGAGGGCGTAAACTTGATGGCGTTCGCTAGCAAATTCCACAGCACTTGCTGCAAACGCCCGCGATCGCCCAGAATGGTGGCAGCGTTTAACTGCGACATGATTTGAATCGCTTTCCCTTCTGCGGTAAGTTGGACAGATTCGATCGCCCCACCCACGACAGAGGCCAGATCCAGTGACTGGGTTTTAAGGTGCAGTTTGCCGCTAGTAATCCGCGAAATATCCAGCATGTCCTCAATCAGTTGAGATTGGGATCTCGCGCTTCGCTCTATCACTTCTAAAGCACGAGTGACGGTTGACTGGTCTAGCTGGCGATTGCGAAGAACCTGCGCCCAACCCAGCATGGTATTTAGGGGATTGCGGAGTTCATGGGAGAGGTTAGATAAAAATTCATCTTTCGCTCGGTTCGCAGCCTCTGCTTCTTGACGGGCGGACTGTTCTTGGTTCAGGAGCTGAGATCGCTCGGCTTCAAACTGCTTACGCTCGGTAATGTCTTCAACCGACAGCAAAATTTGTTGAGCTTCCCTGTCTTGAACAATCTTCCAACCATTGAGCAACATGACTTTGGGCCCAATCCGCTCAAAATCATGCTTCACTTCAAAGTTCTGAAGACTCGTATCATTGATCAGAATATCTTCCAGGAGCGCTTGCAAGCCGGGGATGTTCCAGTGACCGTTGCCCAAATCAAACAGCAGCACCTGGACAGTTTCGGGAGGCACCATCTGAAACGTTTTATAGAACGCTCGATTGGCTTGGGTTACCCGGAAATCAGATTCCAGCACGAGCAGCGGCACTTGCACCGTTTCTACAATTGCTTCTGCATAATTCCGGGCTGCTTCTAGCGTGGAGGCACTGCGCTTCAGGGCATTAATATCGAGCAATACCAACACTACGCCGTCGATCTGATTTTCAGTGGTGCGATACGGACGAATCCGCAGCATGTACCAATAACCTTCCTGGGTTTGCACTTCCAGTTCCTTGACGCTGAGCGTCTCCAGCACTTCTAAAATCAGCTGGTCTAAGTCTGGAACCTGGAGGTTGGTTCTAATATCACTCAACGGTCGTCCCGTATCGGTGGGAATAAAGTTAAATAATCGCTGTGCCATGGGCGTGAAGCGACGAACCCGTAAGTCGTGAGTCAACATCAAAATCGGGATGTTGATGCTCGCCAACAAATTGGTCAGATCGTTATTGACCTGGTGCATTTCTGCATTGCGGCTTCGGAGTTCTTCATTCGTGGTACTAAGTTCTTCATTCGTGGCTTGAATTTCTTCTTTGGCCGTTTCTAACTCTTCGTTGGTGCTTTGCAACTCCTCATTACTCGACAAAATTTCTTCATTGGCAACTTTGAGGTCTTGATTGGTATGCTCCTGCTCTTGAATGATGGCCTGCAAATACTCTTGAGTGGCGGCTCGTTCCTGATTCGCCGCGTCTAGCTCTTGCCTGAGTCGTGCATTCTCCTGCTCTAGCGCTCCCTGGGGAATATCTGAATTGAGGGAATTCGGTGGGCTAGTGGGTGGTGCGTCTTCAAAGAGGACTAAAAAGCGACGTTCTTCCGCAATCGGCACTTTAAAGGGAATCACTTGAAGATTGACTACTCTGGAGCGATCGCCTTCTTCTAAGCGGAGTCCATTTCTGGTGATGGGCATCTCCTGTCGTTGCGCTTGGTAAACAGCAGCCCGGAGCTCGACCAGCAAACCGTCCCTCACTAAGTTAAAGAGGTTGAGGTTCACAACGCCAGAGACGAGTTTCAAGTAGCGATCCACCTCTCCTCGCAGTTGCAGCACCTGCATCTTATGATCGAGCACGGCTCCCACAGGAGCGTAATGATTGGCAATCAGATGATCGACCTTTTGATCGAGGTCAAACTCTTCTGTCGGCGCGGGCAGAGGTGGGCGACCTGCTAAAACTTGGCTAGTGCGATCGCTGACCTTCGCAATCGGATGGCGACTGGGGGCAAACGAAAGTGGGGATCGAGTTGCAGCTGGCTTCCTAGTATAAAGTTTGTGTTTTTTCTCGACCAAAGTAAACAGGTCTGAAGCTTGACCTGTGCTCTCTGAGTTACCGAGGAGTAGAAAACCAGTCGGGTTAAGGCTGTAATGAAAAATGGGCATAATTTGCTTTTGCAGCGCATCTCCCAAATAGATCAGCACATTGCGGCAGCTCACCAGATCGAGATTACAGAATGGCGGATCGCTGCCCAAATTTTGATGGGCAAACACACAGAGTTCACGCACTGCCTTACTAATTTGAAATCTATCTCCCTCCAAAGCATAGAAAAAGCGACAACGACGCGCGGCTGACACGTCCACCATCTGGTTTTCTGTATAGATGCCTGCTCTGGCTTTGTCGATCGCCACATCGCTGATATCAGTGGCAAAAATCTGGATCAGGGGTTGGATATTTTGATCTGCCAAAAACTCCAACAAGCAGATGGCGATCGAATAAACTTCCTCGCCCGTCGAACAGCCCGCGATCCAGATCCGAATCGACCTGTCGTTAGACTTGTTTTGTGTAATCGCCGGAAAAACTCGCTTTTTTAGGAGTTCAAAGGCTTCCGGATCGCGAAAAAAACTGGTGACGTGGATTAATATTTCTTCGTACAGTGCCTTGATTTCAGCCGGATGCACTTGCAGGTACGTGACATAGTCCTCCAACCGTTCCAGCTTATATAACAGCATGCGTCGCTGAATCCGCCGATCAACCGTGTTTGCCTTGTAGCGGCTAAAATCAACACCTGTTTTGGATTGCAACAGGGCAAAAATCGTCGCTAGGGCGTCAGCGGGTTGGGGTAATAAGTCTGTCAAAATGGGTGTCATGAGGCGAGCCATAATCGGGTTGCGGCTCAAGTTTGCTAGTTCCTCAGCAATTTTGGCAGGCGGCAGCACAAAATCGACATTCCCCGTGGCCACAGCTGTGTTGGGCATACTGTTGAATTGTGCTGTGGCTTCACACTGAGCAAAGGTGATGCCACCCGCTGCCTTAATGGCTTTTAATCCTACGGAACCGTCGCCATCACCTCCCGACAACACAACAGCGATCGCCTTATGTCCGCGATCCGCTGCCAACGAGGCAAAAAAGGCATCTCCTGGCATATATTTACCCAACACTTTCTCACGGGGCGATAGTTGCAGCACCCCTTCAGAGAGAACCATTTTGGTGTTGGGTGGAATCACATAAACTTGGTTTGGCTCTACCCCTGTGCCGTCCTGCACTTCGCGAACTGGCAGCTGTGTCGTTCTAGCCAGAATCTCGGTGAGCAAACTCTCATGATCTGGGGCTAAATGCTGAATCAACACAAACGCCATCCCCGTGTCGGTAGGTAAATGGCTAAGCAGCTGGGTAAAGGCTTCTAAACCTCCCGCAGAGGCTGCAACTCCCACGATGGGAAAGGCTGCCTCGATCCCCTCTCCGGTCAGTTCAAATGTCGGTTGCTCAGAAGAGTCAGGAGACATAAGTTAAGTTGAGCACCTCAGTATGGCAGCTATCATTTTTACGATCAGCCGCTGTACTCGTACTCTAGAACGCTTTAATAGATCCTGCCGAATTTATTGAATTTTGCATGCAAAGATGTAATTTAGCCTTTCCCATCACACCCTCAATGCTGGAGAGGCGATCGCCAACGGTTGCAAGCCTTACAAGGCGATTAGCAAAGCCTATGAATCAAGCTTTTCATCAGCAATGCTGATAGTGATTTATACCCCTCTAAGGCAAATGGCTCATTTTTACACGAATCGTTGCCATACCCCTCATACCCCTTGCAGCGGCAGCAAAATGACAAACTTTGTGCCCCGTCCCACTTCCGAAATCA
Organism: Trichocoleus desertorum AS-A10; assembly: GCF_039962155.1. Taxonomy (NCBI): domain Bacteria; kingdom Bacillati; phylum Cyanobacteriota; class Cyanophyceae; order Leptolyngbyales; family Trichocoleusaceae; genus Trichocoleus; species Trichocoleus desertorum. Next base: position 8,888 of record NZ_JAMPKN010000090.1, read on the forward strand.
CCTTAATTTTTCCTCGATGCTTTTCAATAATCTGGTAGCAAATAGAGAGCCCCAGCCCTGTGCCTTTACCAATCGATTTTGTTGTGAAAAAAGGATCAAAAAGCTTCGCTTGAACGTCAGGTGACATGCCTGAACCGTTATCACAAACCTGAATAGAAACGTGATGCTGATCTACTTGCTCCGTGCGAATGGTGATGCTAGGGACTGAAGGCTGGGCATGGAAAACTGAGGCTTGAGCGTCAGCAATTCTCATTTTGACGAAAAGCTGTTCAAGCTTTAGCAATGCCGCTATTGTACTGACATCTGAGAAACCCAAGAGGGCCAGAACCGTTGAAAGAACGGGGGTTGTTTGA
>NZ_JAMPKN010000091.1:0-9100 GCF_039962155.1 Trichocoleus desertorum AS-A10
TTGAGCCAAGAGAAGACTGCCAAGGGGGGAATGAAGGCCAAGCGCCTCAAAGCAGGCTGGGATAATGATTATCTGGCTAAAGTCTTTGCTCAATAAGATGCGTTTGCCCTGGGAGGTCTACTGTTTGAATTAAAGATTTGACGACTTGACCACATTCCCCACTCATTTGCTGTGACAAAACGTTAGTAGCATCACTAACATCCAGCTTTCCATCAGCTACCGCTTGGAGAAGTAAACGTCCAGCCTGACTATATTCGCCTCCAAGCTGCTGCTCCAAAACTTCAGTAGCATCATCAACGCCGATTTTACCGTCAGCCACCGCTTGAGCAATTGAATTGCCTAATTTGGCACCATCGGAGCCTCCTGTATATGCACCAATGATGGTTCCTGCCGCACCGAAAATCTCTCTTGTACTTATATCCTCACCCTCAAAGGCTCGGGCCGCCATATCTCCTACAGCTGCTCCGACTCCTGCGCCTGTAGGTCCTGCAATATAAGTGCCAGCAGCTGCTCCCATTGCTGCCCCAACGGTCCTCACATCAACCTGCCCATCATCAGATACATCCTCAGCTAGACGGCCTACCATTCCGCCGAGAGCACTCCCTGCCATGGCTCCGCCTGGGCCTCCAACTATAGCTCCAGTAACCCCTCCAATAATATGCCCGACAGTTGTCAAATCAGTGCCAACAGTATGAGCTGTATCAACAACACCTCTTATGCTCTCTACACTGGGATCTACAACTAGATCTACTACATTCTGTCCAATCGCATTGATATCTCCTTCAACAATAGCCTTCGCAAGCTCTGCCGTGTTGAGAGTTATATCATCTACAACATTCACAAGGGTTTCTGATGCTTCTTTCGCAACCTTTTCAAATGTCTTACTTGCTTTGTTCTGCGATTCACTCAAATCGCCCGATTCTAATTTCTTCCAAAAGTTCACTTGATCAATCCTATGAGAAACTCTTGTATTTCAGCACGTTCATTTCTATAACCTACGATGTTGGGTCTAGACTGTGGATTTTGGCTTTCAAGCGCTTGGCTCTACACTCTCCAGTTCATTACCCACACGTCTAGACAACGACCTCAAGAAAGTTAGGAATTCGAATCAAGTTTTTTGAGAATTGCGTCAAGTTTGCGCTGCATTTCCGCGTTTTGCTGCTCCAGTTTATCCACCTTGGTTTGCAGTTGACCGAGATCGTTTATTGAGTTCGCAGGTGGGAGTTGACGCATATCTCGGCCAAAGCCCATTAGGGCTGGACGCTCAACGTAGGTGACGCGGTGCAGTACCCGCCAGGTTTTGTTCGCCTTGCCTCTGGCTTGCCGGAGGGCGCGGGCTTCTTCGCTGTTGCCTGCAAGCCACTCCGGATCGACTACGTAGCTAAAGAAGTCGTTGAAGTTGTTGGTACTGCCTTCCAGATAGAAGCTCATAAAGCGGTAACGTCCGACTTTTTCGCCGGGCTGGATGGGATAGTCGCTATAGTCGGTAATGCCCCGGCTTTCAACCCCACTTAGATCGACGTTCAACTGAATCCCCTTGCTACGGGTTTCGGTTTTCGTCATAGTTTGGGTCAAACTAACAGTAGCCAGAGCAGTTAGTGATCCCCCAAAACCCAAAATGCTAACATCTCCCTCATAGCCCGACCCAAAATTCATCTCCATAGAGCTACCTATCGTGTGTTCAGCGGTCTTAGCAAAACTTTGAGATTCAGTTCGTAACCCACCATCTGCATCCCAAACATAGGTATTGACAATATTGCGCTTGCCAGAACGGATCTGGATGCTCTCCATTTTCTTTTGCCATCCAGCAAAACTTGCTGTGGCGTTGGCTCTCATGTTTTGATCTTCGATTAGTTTGTCTATTTCTGCTTGTTTCTCTGCCACCGCTGATGATTGTTGAGTTTGCGCTTCTTTAGTTTGCTGTTCCTTTTCTTGGGCTCTTGTTTGTTCAGGAGTGTGATCGCCAGCTGGCTGACTTTCTAATCGACTAACAGAGGCATCTCCAGGAGCGCTACCTCTATATGTTTCCCGATCTAATGAAGCCTCATCTACTAAACGAGTATTAAATTGAGCAAAGTAAGATTCTCGATCTTTGTCTTGCTGCTCAATCTTCTGTTTGAGATCGTAAGCCTCTTGCAAACGGTAGTAACTAGCCGGGTAGAGCGAGCCAAATTGTGATCGCATTTCAGGAACGTGTTTGAAGAATCGTTGGCTCGTGGCGCTACTTCCAGTTAGCCCATCTAAGCTACCGCTCATGGTGTAAGCAGGATTGATCAAAAAGGTGATGGTATTCACATCGGGAGGAATATTTTCAACGGGAAGAACCTGATAGCCGATCATTTTCTTCGTACGTTCCAGTCGGGTAACAAAAACATCTGCTAACGCAGAAACCACTAGAGCATAACCAATATTTTTAGGGATGAATCGCTTGCCTAAGTGGGAGAAATTAGCAGTTTGTTCTTGAGTACCGCACAACTTTAGCGTATCAGTCATTTGTGAGGACGAGCTAGAAGTGATGCTAGTCTCTCTTTTTTTTTGGGCGTTGATCTCAAGCTCGCCTTTATACCCTTTCTTTATCGAAATCTTTCTTGTGTATCCAACACCAATGTGTCCTTCTTCATCAATTCCAAGGAACACTTCCGCCTTTGCTCCAACACCAACATCTTGCGATCGTGTCCACTTAAATTCCACATCCTCCGATAAAGCGAGTTCTACCGAAGTCGCACCGTTATAGTTTTCCTCTAGGGTCAGATTTTCGCTAGGAATGGGGGGCGGACCCTCGATGTAGCCTAAAAGTGCCGGAGCAAACTGTCCATTACCAATCCATTGTAGTTCTAACTCTTCAACTCGTTTGTCAGGTAAGAGTTGAACCCCTTGGGAGGTTGAAGCCGCAAAGAACCGCCGCATCATCACGGATCTGTCTTGACTGACAGTGCTGTATTCGCTACTGACTAAAGCACCATCAGGAAAAATCGGAGGAAGATTTTGGTCTGACACCAAGATTGCCCCTTGCACCACACTGGGCATATTATCCACTAGGTTTGCGACTTTCCTTGTTGGGCCTTCGGATTGGATGTGATTCAACTGCCAGTAACCAACCAGCCCTGCTTCATTCCCTGTCAGGCGGTTGTTCATACTGCCTCCAATTTCTGCTTTTGTACGGCACTTATTCCAGATGCGAACCTCAAACAGTTTTCCTTGGAAGTAGTTGTCGACTTTGCCAATGTACTTAATAGGTGTATTTGCCAATTGAGCAAACGAAGAAGTTCCTCTCTTCCTCAACTGTCCATTGACATAAATCCTGCACTCGTTCCCATCAAAAGTTACAGCTACATGATTCCACTGGTTGGGGGCTAGAACTGCTGCGTCAGTTTGCAACGTGTAAACCTGCGTTTCATTACCAAAAGACATACAAATTTTGTTTTGCTGATAAACCCAAATTGAAGGAGCGCGCTTGTTAGCTCCTTCAGCAGGCTGATTACCTAACACACCGTGATATGCATTATCAGTAATGGTTGAGTAAATCCATACTTCTTGGGTAAAGCTACTGTTTACGCGAATCCTCTCACCCAAATCAATGCAATCATTTGCGCCATCAAACTGCATGACTATGGCTGGCTGCTCAGATATTTGATGCAAGAAGCCGATCGGTGCAGCACAGCCCCACCAGCTTGCGCCCACAACTGTACCATCAATATTCCCACGACTTTTGTTGTCCCTATCCCTAGAGGTAGTGTCTCTAACGGTAGTACCTGTTGCTTCGTTGAAGGGATAATAGGCACGTAAACCAGGTTCATTACCTGTGAGTAGAGTTTTGCTATTGACAGCAATTTCTTCTGCACTGAGGGCTATTTCCCAAATCCGAACTTCGGCAACTTTGCCAAACGGTTGTCCACTTGTATTATTGCCGATAGCAACTATGTTTCCTGTGGTTTTAGCCCTAGTTTCTCCCACTTTTCTGCCGTTGATATAGAAGGTTGTTTTGGCTTCTGCTCCATTCCCTTTGGCAACAGCAGTCAGATGATACCAACCTGTAGATAGGGATGTAAGATCGTAACCACTACTGATAAAACTACCACTCAGATAGATTCCCAATAGATCGCTATTGGCTCCTTTTTGAACAAGAACAGGGATATCTGTTGTTCCTTTAATTAAGGTATTCCATCCTTCCGTTGCGGGTGGTAAATTTTCAGGCAGTGGATAGGCAAACCAAGCTTCGATCGTCCACTCCTCACCTAAAGGAACAGGGATATCCAGGGTAACGACACTAGAACTACTATTGAAGTTCAAACACGTTCTGAGAGAATCAGGAATCCATTGTTCACCCGCCGCATTCATGTTGTCATAAGTAGCATCAAAGTTCGTCTGCCGCATTCGCCCCTGATCGTCAAAGTAGCTAAGTTGTACGTTGCCTTCGCAGGTTTCAATGGCACTGAGACGACTAGCAGGACGCACAAACCCCAATAAAGCACCTTGAGTTACCAGACTTCGCCCATCCGTCTGTAAGATGCAATTGCTTTGTGGTGTTTGTTGGCTGTTTCGTTGTGGTGTTTGTTGGCTGTTTCGAACACTGGCAATTAATTGATTGTTTATGGCGTTCAGCTCAGTTTGAAGCTGAGGCAATTGCGTGTTAACTTGCTCTAACTGTTGCTCAAGTGCCCTTTTTGTGGCCGATTGATTAGTTCCCTCTAAGGTTAAGGTCGTTTGTTCGTCTTCAAGTTGAGTTAATTGTCTACGTGCATTGTTTAACTCTATCTGTTTAGCGTTAACAGCAGACAGTGCATTGGCAATATTACTATTAGTTTGTTCACCAATGATGACAATTTTCCATTGTTGATTACTCTTTCCATGTTGGGGCCAAGGGAGCACACCAAAGTCTCCGCCCCCCCGATCTAATACGTCTCCCGTTGGCCGATGACGAATTAAATAATAATCCTCAGAATATTTTTCAGGCTTCCATTCATACTCTCTGCCACCATAACCACTGCTACTGCTATTACCAGCATAAACTTGAGCTTGTGGACTTGCGCATAGCGCCCGATCTTCATATTTCGAGACAATTAGATAATATCCATCAGTTGTTGGCACAAACTTAAAATGATTATTACTGAAGTAGGGATTACCATCAGCCCCTACGTCTGCATAGAGGAGTGATTTATCTTTTGTATTAATTCGACATATCCAAGCTTCATTAACCTGACAGATTAATTTACACCAGTAGTTTAAAGGATTATTCTGTTCTGTCTGATAACTACTTTGCAGTTGAGTTAATTGAGTCTCAAAACCCGTTATAGTTGTCTTCTGACTATTAATTGCCGCTGCTTTAGCCAATACAGCTTGTTGTTTACTAGTTCCCGTAAGACTCAAACTAGCAATATCCGCGATCAACTTTTTTCTTGTTTTAATTAGTAATACTTCTTGAGACTCCTTGTTTTCCAGTTGCTTTAAGCTTTCTTGTAACTGAAGCTGGTTATCTGCCAAAGTTTCAAGAACTATATCTTCGAGATACGTTTGTTCAGTAATGCTGTTAGAAACTAGCTGAATTCGATGTTTGCGAATCTCTAAAGTTGTCCAGATACCTTTGATGTCACTAATACCAAAAGAGCGCACCATGGATACCCCATCGGGCACTGTAAAAGTTGAACTTGCTTTGTACCAATTAGTAGCTTCTATAAGTTCAATTGTTGTTAAGCTTGGCGTAATAGTTATCCAATCTTGAGAATTCCGATTTTTCTTGCCTTTGTAGGCGAAAGTAAATATCTTGTCTCCATTCCCACTGACGTTATCACGGGTAACATTATTGCTGGTTTTGAACTCAAATTCTTCTGTATAGGTAGCCCGTTCAGCCACAGCAACTAATTCTTCGTTTTCGTATTTGATTGCTGCTGTCGATGTCCCAGGTAAGTTCCGTTGGAGAGTGGCAGCACTAACATAAGCCCCTCCACGAACAACACCGTCATGACCGTCAACAGCAAAATTGATGACCTTCCGTTCGTTCTCGCTTTCAAAAATTGCATCTAGCCGCCAATAACTAAGTAAACCGACCTCTCTCCCAGTTAGTTGCAGGTATTTATTATTGTTGATTTCGTCGACAGTACGGGCTGTGTTCCAAATACGGACATCAGAAATATGTATATTCAGTGAGGTAGGTCTACTGGCTGACCAAACACCCGGACCAATTTTGAAGCGCTGGGTAGAAGCCCCATAGGTAGCTCTTAAAGGGCTGCTTGATCCGTTTCCAATTGCAGATGTTTGAATTGTAGACCCACCTGTTTTAATATGCTGACCATCTAAGTAAAGGGTAAGACTTGTTCCATTTCCCACCACAGCAATATGATGCCAATCATTTAGCGGATAGTCATAATCGGCTAAGACTTCCCCACCTCGGCTTGTCCAGACTCTAAGCTTTCTGTTTACGATATCTAGTTGAATGACATCAGTTTGACCAAATAGGCTAACGGTTGTTTCTGGTAAGGAGAAGACTTTTACCCAACCTTCTATCGCGAAAGCAGACAAGTCATTCAATAAAAAGTTAGCTGCTTCAATTCCTGTATCCGTTTTATCAAAGGTAATTCCCCGTCGTTTTTCAGTACGCAGCCTTGCATTTATAGCAGTTCCTGGTTGCCACTTAGTTCCGTCTAAACTAAAAGTCTCCCCATCAATTTTGGTTACGGTGTAGGTACCGTTATAGTCTTTGGTGTTGACTATCTGTACCGCATCTCCATTGTCTAATCCATGATTGAGGGCAGTAACTTTTAACTTACCTGCCTCTATGATTTCGTAACTCGTGACGATGCCGTTATAAGTCAAACCCGTTTCCTCTTCAGGAATGACTTCCCAACTTCCCCCAATAGCATTGTTTGAGGTGATTTCAAAAGTATTTCTGTCAATGACTCTAACTGAGGAATGTAAGCAGTTGCAGTCACGACCTCCTGTGATTTTGACTTGTGTAATCTCTGCCTCATCTAGCTTGGCAGCCTGCTCTGAGGTGAGAATAACCCTATCGTTTTCTCCCCTGGTAAAACCAGTAATCATCCCTTGGGGTGGTAGGTTAGACTGACCGATCGCTTTGATTTCATCTAAGGTATTGAGGGGCAACAAGACTTGACGAGGAGTATTGCGTCGAATTTTTGTACTGTCTGGGATATCTTTTATCTGAGATAAAGTGCCATCTGCCGCCACTGCGAAGCTAATTGCTGCTACATTTCCTGTACTGGTGCCTATTGCCAGCATGACCCGCACTGATTCTCGAAGTAGCTGCATTCCATCATCAGTTTGTCTTTCTCGTTGCACGTTATATCTAGTCGCAGTTAAACCTTTAGCAACAGCTAGATTTCCCAGATTTAAAGTCCGCTTAATGATGCCCGGAATGCTACGAGGCTCAGGATCGAGAATTGTATAATCCTTGACCTCAAACAATCCCTCCTCAGAAGCGCGAAGAGTCGTTAGTTCAACTTTTTGAGTTGCACTGTTGTAAGCAAAAAAATACCAGCGATGCTTGTCTTGTTCACTGGTAGGCAACAAGACAACAGAAAAACAACCACTAGCAAGATTGTTGATCAGACATAATTCAGTGGTGGGTTCATAGAAAAGATTTCCATTGATATCTGAAAAATCTAAGGAGTCGATACTTGCCAGATTTCCGTCGCTCCCTCTTCGTTGGTTGGAGCTGGGCTTGTGCTTTTGCTTACTACGCTTAAAGCGAACTTCTAGCTTACGAGTTAACTGATTTGTCAATCCATCAAGAACAAAACGATCCACCAATAAGGTATTAGATTTAGACTGGCGAAAAACATAGAGATGTCCTAACCCTGATACCAACTGCACAGGTGCAACGGCTGATAGGTATTGCGTGGTGTAGAGCGATCGCAACAGATAAACAGTATTCTGCGATGCATCTTTGTAGGTAAGTTCTGCTGCTTCTTTGGCAACAACTGACTGATCTTCTGCTGATTCGTTAGGCAGCTCTAACTGTTTCCAATCTTCCCAGCCCGTCCTTTGGTTCGGGAGCTGGTTGAGGTAGCTGTCTTCAAAGCCATCTTGTTTAACGGTGTAATAGATCGTCCCATCAGCGTCCGTCGCCACAACAACGACTTTTCCTTCATGGGTCACAGTATTTACATGTTTGCAGTTATTGTTCTTGAGACTTAACAGCATGAATATTACTCCTTATAGCTCTTGAGCAGCGAGAAATTTTGGACTTGAGCAGCAAACTTGAAAGTTACAGAAGGTTTCTGCAATTTCTAGTAAGTTGCCAGTACTTAAAGTGTCTGGCGAACATCTTTAGAGCACAGGGCTTTACTTCGCCCAATTACAATCTCGAACCTTGAATATGTAAGACAGGGCGATGGATTGAAAGATAGGCAGACATTGAACAATAAAACTGCAAGCTCCAATTGCGATTTTATTGTTTGTTTTTTAAGTACTTGCCCCCAGTCTCAGGCTTAACTGGTGACATCACTTCCGTTATCTACACTTGCGTAAAGTTACTATTGTAAGTATTAAAGTTATCTGAAAATAAGAGCGGCAATTCTTGAGGCGCCCACCTAAAAGCGTTACAGCTATTCTGAATTACAATCGCTGTAGCCTTTGTGTAGTATAGCTTTAAGCCGTTTCTTTTATTGCCCGACAAGTCTATTCAAGTTTTGGAGGTTTACGCAATGAGCGAGAAGAGTTTTGTCCAAAAATTACCTAAGTAATTAGTCAAGCCTGTTTTTCCTGATTAGTCTACTATTACCAAAAAATATTTTCAAGAGTTTAAGTGGCCCTTTGCAGTAGAAACACTTAAATCTTAATGTATTAATTTTGAGTTAAAGAATAGTAAACTTACTTTAAATAAGTTGAATGTTGCCGCTGGCTTAGCACCTGGGTATTCACTTTATACAGCTGCTTAGCTTCTGCCTTTTGGGTTGCTGTAGTTTGCGCTTGCACTTTTACAGGCATCAGCGTGTTAGGAATAATCAGACTCCTAAGAAACACACTCCGGTGTGGAGGGGTGAGGGAGTAGGTCAAATCCAAGTGCCAGCGCTTTTTTCTGGAGATTCTTCACCACTCGTTCTCGATGTTGCTGCTCATAAACATCCATGCCTGGGTCTACATA
>NZ_JAMPKN010000092.1:0-8607 GCF_039962155.1 Trichocoleus desertorum AS-A10
CAAACGGGCGAGATTATCCGTTGGTTCGGTGCCTCGGTGGATATCCACGAGCGCAAGCAGGCAGAAGCCACCCTTTTGCAACGGGAAGCGCAATTTCGCCAGCTCGCGGATGCCATGCCGCAACAGGTTTGGATGACCGATGCTCAAGGCAACACGCAGTATGTGAACCAGCAATGGACAACCTACACCGGGCTGAGCCTAGAGCAGACTCAAGACATCCACTGTGCCACTCAAATGATGCATCCTGATGACTTTGAGGCCACGATCGCTCTGTGGCAGATGGCGCTGACGACAGGGGCACCCTATCAAGCTGAATTTCGCTTGAAGCATGGAGCGGCTCAGACCTATCATTGGTTTCTCTCGCGGGCGATCGCCATTCGGGACGAACAAGGACAAATTGTGCAGTGGTTTGGCACGAGCACAGACATCGAAGAGTTTAGACGCGCCCAAGCTGAGCGAGAACAACTCTTACAGCGAGAACAAACCGCCCGAGAAACCGCTGAGAACGCCAATCGGATCAAAGATGAATTTCTGGCGGTGCTGTCCCATGAGTTGCGATCGCCTCTCAACCCGATTTTGGGTTGGACTCAACTACTCCAGGCTGGCAAACTGGATGCAACTCGTCAAAGGGAAGCCTTAGCAACCATTGAACGAAATGCCAAACTCCAAACGCAATTGATCGAAGACTTGCTCGACATCTCTCGCATCATGCGGGGCAAATTATCTCTAACCGTAGCTCCCATTAGTTTGACCTCTATCATTTCTGCGGCTGTAGAAACTGTACGGTTAGCCGCAGAAGCAAAAAATATTCAAATCATCCTGGATTTTGCCCCGGAAGTTGCCCTTGTTTCTGGAGATGACGCCCGGTTACAGCAGGTGATCTGGAACCTGCTAACCAATGCCGTTAAATTCACACCCAGTGGCGGACAAGTCACCGTTGAACTGCGGCAACTCGATCAACTGGTGCAAGTTCGAGTCACTGACACGGGCAAAGGCATTCATCCGCAGTTCTTGCCTCACGTGTTTGAGTATTTTCTCCAAGAGGATGGTTCTACCACGCGCAGATTTGGTGGGTTGGGATTAGGACTGGCGATCGCGCGGCAAATTGTTGAGATGCACGGAGGCACAGTGCAGGCAGAGAGCCAGGGCGAAGGGCAAGGCGCAACCTTCATTGTGCAATTGCCAACGATGCGCATAGCACCGTTCATATCTGACCCAATTCCACCCAAAACAGATGCAGGCCTGCGGCTAGAGGGCGTTCAAATTTTGTTAGTGGATGATGAGCCAGATACGCGTGAGTTTGAAGCTTTTGTGTTGGAACAAAGTGGAGCTAGGGTAACATCTGTTGCTTCTGGCCTAGAAGCCTTGCAAGCACTAGACCAATCAACTCCGGATGTGTTGGTGAGTGACATTGGCATGGCTGAGATGGACGGTTACATGCTGCTCCAGCAAATTCGATCGCGCCCCTCCCATCAAGGTGGCATGATTCCAGCCATTGCCCTGACTGCCTATGCTACAGAAATGGATCAGCAACAGGCACTTCTGGCCGGATTTCAAACTCACCTCACAAAGCCTGTGGAGCCAGAAGTATTAGTGAGGGCGATCGCGTCTCTCAGCTTCTGATTGCCTTGGAGGAGTGTTACGTTTACCCGTGCTTTGAGTTGAGCTATATACAGGCAGTCTTTACATAACTCAGTGATCAAGCTCTCACAGCGCGATCGCCCTGGTGAAGAGCGATAGAGAGACGATGAGCCGCTAAGTTGCTTGCTGCCCTGCTTGGCGGAGCGGCATTCGAATCACGAATTCAGTGCCCCTGCCAGGTGTTGAAATGCACTCCAGTCTACCCATGTGTTTTTCGGTAATGATTTGGTAGCTAATCGACATCCCCATCCCTGTACCCTTCCCCAGCGCTTTAGTCGTGAAGAAGGGGTCAAAGATACGTTTTTGCACCGCTTGCGCCATGCCCACGCCGTTGTCCACGATCGCTACTTCTATCGAAGCAGCATCAGCCATTGATGTGCGGATGGTAATACGGCTGGGATGGTCTTTCAGCTCTTGATAAGTGCGTTTGGCGTTGTTTTCCTCGATCGCATCAATGGCATTGACCAAGATGTTCATAAACACTTGGTTGAGCTGTCCGGCATAGCACTTTACGAGCGGTAGTTCAGCATAGTCTTTGACCAGTTCAATTTCTGGTCGTTCGGATGTAGCTTTGAGGCGATGTTGCAAAATCATCAGGGTGCTGTCAATCCCTTCGTGAATATCAACCGCTTTGAATTCAGCTTCATCCATGCGAGAGAAATTTCGCAACGATAGGACAATCTGGCGAATGCGATCAGTACCCAGTCGCATCGAAGCCAGCATTTTTGGTAGGTCTGCTTGCAAAAACTCTAGATCGATATCTTCAGCTACTGATTGAATCTCAGGAGCAGGGTTGGGCTCATGCTGCTGATACAGCTGCACGAATTCTAATAAATCCTCCGTGTACTCCTGCACATGGGTGAGATTGCCGTGAATGAAGTTAACTGGGTTATTGATTTCATGAGCCACTCCAGCCACAAGCTGCCCAAGGCTCGACATTTTCTCACCTTGCACTACTTGAGCCTGAGTCCGTTTCAATTCTGCCAAAGCATGTTTGAGTTCAGCCGTGCGTTCTTCGACCCGGTTTTCCAATTCTTCTTTGCCGTGCTCTAAAGCTGTGAACAACTCCCTCAGCCGTCCTGCCATGTGGTTGAAGGAATGGGACAGCGTATTGAGTTCTTGAATATTGCTGGCTGCTACTACCTGGTTTAGATTACCAGAGGCCATCGCTTCACTAGCTTGATTCAGACGGAGAATCGGATGAACCAGCCAACGAGAGGTGAACAAGCCCAGGCCAGTGGCAACTACCAAGGCCCCAAAGCACAGCGCGATCGTGGTGCGCGTATTGGCATTGATTTGTGCCATGAATGTATTTTCTGGCACACTCGTGACCACTAACCAGTCCAAGCCATAGTCGTCGCGCCAGGGCACAACGTGAATAAAATTCCTTTTTCCCTGAACATCAAGTTGAAAGTCTTGGTTTTGGGCAATGAATTTAGGCCCGTCAGACATTTGGAGGTGTTTAGCAATGGTATAGACAATGGGATCAGAGCTATCGATCGCCCGCAACCGTTGAATTTTCTTGTCAATGATTGTAAAGGGCTTGTCTGTGCCAGAGTTAGCAATCAAGGTGCCGTCCCGCTCCATGATGAATACTTGCCCAAACTGACTGATATTTAAATCACGGAGGAAATCACTAAGTTTCAACAGGTGGATATCAACCGCAATCATTCCCAGCAAGCGATTTTGCGAATCGTAGATAGGGCGGCTGGCAGAGGCAGCAATGTAGGGGCCCGTTGGAAGGTTTGAAGTAGTAACCTTTGCCCAAATAGGTTTACCAGCAGCAACGGGTTCGGTATACCAAGGTTCGGTGAGATTATCCCAATCCCACGTAGCGTTAACCTGAGTGCGATTGCCTTGCGTATCCGTAGCGTAGTTGGTATTGGTTTTAGACGGCTCAGTCGTCCAATCATCGATAGTGGTAGTTTTGCCGTCATAACTAGCTGCCGCGATTCCCCCACCTGTAGGTAAACCAATACCGATGTATGTTACGTCATAAGCCTGAACCTGATCCCAGAGGTACTTACCAACGGTTTCACGATCGCCCACCTTCAAAATTCCCCGACGGATAGCGTCTGCATTGATTTGGTTGAGGGCGTGGGGAATTGCCAGATAGGACTTCAGGTGTTCATCCACAACATCGCTCGTGCGAGCCATCAACTGTTCTGCCAAGTCATTGACCGCGCTCTGTCCGTTTTTGAAAGACAAATAACCGACGAGACCCACAGCTGTAAAAATCTGGAGGACGAAGGGAACGACGAGAACAAGTTGTAATGGAAACGCCTTACCTCGGAGGAACTGCTGAATTTTCATTATCGGCAAGGGAATTTTACATCTAGTTGTTGATAAAATTCCCTTGACACCCACACAAATAACTTGGTTGAAGCGGGCACAGACAATTGCCATTCTAAGGTGGGGGAACTGACGAGGGTTGAACTCGCTAACACTGGTGTCATAAACCATCCCCTCCACCACTTCGGGTAGCTACGCAGGGAGCGGCTTCGCCAACAGTCACAGTGGAGCCACGGAGAGTCGAACCCTAACCTTCCGCTTGCAAGGCGGACGCTCTTCCAGTTGAGCTATGGTTCCAAGAGTGGCAGGAATAGCAGGAGTCGTTCGCGGAGCGTTGCCGAAGGCATTACCTGCATAAAACTGTTTAGAAGACAGTTGTCTTATCCGTTAGGCGACACTCCCATGATTGGTAGTCCTGATGGGATTTGAACCTGCAACCCTCTGTTTGTAGGACAGATGCTCCACCGTTGAGCTACAGGATTACAAGAGCGAATGGCGAGAGTCTAACTCTATGCCATCTTGTTCCTCTTAGAGAGTGAAAGAAACACTTCGACACTAATGGCGATCGCGAGTCGGGCTACCTTATTTTAGCTTGGAACTAGTGCCGTGAAACGTGGAACTCGAGTTCTTCCGGAACAACCGCTCTACTGAGTATCACAACTGCATCAGGTCTCTAGTTATCCGGATGCAGTTGTGGGAATTCTATAAACAAGCGAGAGATGAATGTAAGATTTCCCTTTTTATAATGAAGCTCCGACAGTCCCCAAGAAATCAGGCCTTTCCACTACAGATCGTTCTTGTGGTGCCCTTCGTACTTCAGATTTTTGGAGCTGTGGGTCTCGTTGGTTATTTGTCCTTCAAGAACGGCCAGAAAGCAGTCAATGACTTGGCCGAACAGCTAATTGATCGTTCCAGCGATGTGGTCAACGAACGCCTGACGTCTTATCTCGCGATTCCTCAAATGCTGAACCGGATGAATGCCGATGCCATCCGTAGAGGCACTCTGGATGTGCGCGATCGCGAGACTGTGGCAAAGCACTTTTGGGATCAGATGCAGGTATACAACCTGACTTATACCGGGATTGGACTGACAAGCGGACAGGGATTTGGAGTCGCTCACTATGATAAAAACATCACGCGTGAGGAATGGACAGCTCAACTGCCCAAAAATCTTTACAACTACGCCACGGATAGTCAAGGGAATCAGACGAAGCTGAACGCCCGTTGGGATTACGATAGTCTCAAGCAACCCTGGTACACTGAGCCGATTGCGGCAGGGAAGCCTATTTGGGGAAAAATTTACACAGCAAATCTTTCTGACAGCCCCTACATTACAGCTGCTGCCACTCGGCCAATTTACGATTCGCAAAATCGTTTACTCGGCATGATTGGCACCGAAATCCATTTGCTGAAACTGAGTGATTTTTTACGTGGCTTAGATATCAGCAAATCTGGACAAGTGTTTCTAGTCGAGCGGGATGGTGCTCTGATCGCGAACTCTGGGATAGAAAAGCCCTTTACTTTAGTCAAGGACCAGGTGCAGCGATTGCAAGCAATTGAGAGCCCCAATCCCGTTGTTCAAACCATTGCTAAACAGCTTCAGACTTCTAATAAATTTCAAACCATCGCTCAAGACGCAGACTTTAAGCTAGAGGTACAAGGAGAACAGCATTTTGTTAATGTGATGCTCTGGCGTGATGAATATGGCTTGGACTGGCTATTGGTGGTGAGTGTGCCTGAGAGTGCATTTATGGCGCAAATTAATGCGAATACACGCACCACGATCGCGCTTTGTTTTGGTGCATTAGCGGTTGCCTCTATCCTGGGCTTCTTCACCTCTCGTTGGCTGGTTCATCCAATTCTGCGTCTGAATCAAGCCAGTAAAGCAATGGCTTCGGGCAATCTAGAGCAAGCGGTAGAACCCAGCAATATTCAAGAACTTAATACGCTGTCTCACTCCTTCAACCACATGGCAGGACGGCTGAGGGAGCTGTTCACAGCTTTAGAGCACAGCAAGGAAGTCTTAGAGGAGCGAGTCGAGGAACGCACGGCTGAACTCAAACATACTTTGGCAGAATTGCAGCGGTCCCAGGCTCAAGTGGTGCAGAGCGAAAAAATGTCGAGTCTGGGGCAACTCGTGGCTGGAGTCGCTCATGAAATCAATAATCCAGTCAACTTCATTCACGGCAACCTGACTCATGTACAGGACTACACTGAAGACTTGCTAGAATTCATACAGCTGTATCAGAAGTACTATCCTCATCCTACTCCTGAGATTCAAACAGCAGCGGAAGAGATGGACTTGGAATTTTTGCAAGCAGACCTGCCCAAGATACTGGCTTCGATGCAGCTAGGAACCGATCGCATTCGGCAGATTATTCTGTCCTTACGCAACTTCTCACGTATGGATGAAGCGGAATTTAAGGCTGTGGATATTCATGAAGGCATCGACAGCACGCTGCTGATTCTGCAACATCGTCTCAAGGCCAGATCCGACCGACCCGAAGTGGAGGTTGTCAAAGACTATGCTCAGCTACCGCTAGTAGAATGCTACGCCGGGCAGCTCAACCAAGTGTTTATGAACATCTTGGTTAATTCTATTGATGCGATCGAAGAGAACAACGCCAAGCAGACGTATCAAGAGCTGAAAGACCATCCCAGTCGCATCACCATCCGCACATCAATGGCTGATGCAGCTTGGATAGAAGTGGCGATCGTGGACAACGGCGTGGGCATGGCGCAAGCGGTGCAAAAACGTATCTTTGACCCCTTCTTCACGACTAAAGCGCTGGGCAAAGGGACTGGCATGGGGATGTCTATCAGCTACCAGATCATCACGGGGAAACATAACGGCAAACTGGAATGTTTTTCAACTCCTGGAGAAGGAACTGAGTTCAGGATTCGGATTCCTTGGCAGCAACCAATCCCTTCAGCAACTTAGAGGTAAAGGTGACGCTGACAGAGCCAAGGAATTAAGTAAAACTTATCAGTCAACGACAGAATCAGGGTTACAGCGATTTTGAGCGAGAAGCTGGGATTAACTGCACTTACCCAATTGAATGTAACAACGAAGTGTCAATGCTTTGACCCTGTTACCTGAAGAAATTACAGTTAGTTCAGGTAATTGTTGAGGCTGCTCAATGAAGGTAGATGGTCACGGCCAAGCTAAGGTTTTACCGTCCGGCGAGATTGGCAAGTTGTTTGAAGCACTGGAGGGCGATCGCGATCGAGCCCTTTTTGGCATCTGTCTCTACACTGGATGTCGCATTAGTGAGGCTTGCTCGATGCTCACTACCGATGCTTATGACGCATCCGGAGTCAGAATGAAGATTACTCTGCGTAAGGCCAACACTAAGGGAAAGCAGGAGACGCGGCAAATTCCAGTTAGTGCGGTTCTCAAGGGATATCTGGAGATGTACCGAGCGGGGGCGAGCAAGCAGTATCTCTTCCCCGGACGGCATGGGCGCGGGCACATCAATCCCAAGTCAGCCGATGAGATTCTCAGGGAGACGTGCGATCGCCTGGGGCTGGTGGCAGGACTGTTTCATACGGATATAGAAAAAGCAAGCTAAAGATAGGGGTGAGGATCCACCATGTCTTTAGTCGAACTACTGCAAACGGTACCCGAATTTCGCCAGCTTCGAGGCAAACGGCATCAGTTGTGGTTTATCTTACTGCTGATGATTGTTGGGGCGATGTCTGGCTACTAGGGGTACCGTCCTCTCGCGGAGTTCAGTCAACTCTATGGAGCGCAAGTGTGCCAGCATCTGAATCACCCGCCGAAAAGTCGAGTGAGAGGGCATTCGACTTTTCGGCGGGTCATCCTGGAGTTAGATTTTCAGGTGTTCGCCCAAGTCTTCAACCAATGGGCACAGCAGTACGTCCCCATTGAGCCCGGAGAATGGCTAGCGGTGGATGGCAAAAGTATTAAGGGCAGTGTCACTGATTACGAGACCCACCAGCAGAACTTTGTCATGTTAGTGAGTTTGTTCAGCCACAAGTGTGGCTTTGTCCTCCACTCTCAACCGATGGAGAACAAGGTCATCAGTGAGTTGCACGTAGTTCAGCAACTGCTCGAAGTCCTCGATTTGTCAGGTGCCGTGGTGACCGCGGATGCCTTGCACACCCAAGAAAACGGTCGAGCGCCTACCCCAGCAGGAGGCCCATTATCTGCTGTGTGTGAAAGCCAACCATCCCAAGTTGTATAGCTGGTTGGTGGCATGGGCTCAAGCTCAAGCACCTACCGAGGTGGCTGAGCACTTTGAGCGCACTCATGAGCGGCGGGTGCATCGACGGGTGTCGCTCTACCAAGAACTAGGGGACTGGGCAGAGCAATGGCAGGATGTGCACCGTTGGTTGAAAGTGGAGCGTTGGGGGTGCGCGATGGACAAGCCTTTACCCACACCCACTAATATAGCCTTACATAGCTGTGTTAGGACGTTATTCTGAAGGAGAGAAGTGTTGGGATAGAACTATGCCTGCCCCTTACAGTTACGACCTGCGGCAAAAAGCGATTGAAGCGTTTCAAGGTGGAGAACGCAAAAGTGCTGTCTGTCGCATGGGCGTTGCTGAATAGGTAATGATTTAAGCTGAGAGAGGAATTGTTCGATACTTCAAATAATGCAGCAGCAACCGAAGTGAACACTTCAACATCTCAACTGATTTGGAGTAGCA
>NZ_JAMPKN010000093.1:0-8333 GCF_039962155.1 Trichocoleus desertorum AS-A10
CTGTGAGCTTTGGTATCTGCCGCCTTATTCCCCGGACTTGAACCCGATTGAGCATTGGTGGTTTGTGCTCAAGAATTGGCTGCGACAGCGATGGGATGAGTTTGCCAACTTTCGGGATTGTGTGGATAATGCTTTCAAACAATGTCCTAAGGTAAGTCCGTAAAGCTATACCATCTGGTATTCTGAGGACGCTGTGCGACAGGATTTGCAGCAGCCAACGGAGGAAAAAGCCAGAGTTTTAGCAGATTTACAACGCAATCCTTTAGCACTGGCACGGTACATCGTGCACGAATACGACAAAGAACAGCAACGGCGACAGGAGCGCTCCGAGGAAGAATTTGCAGATGTGGAGGGTAATGCTAACAACCCAGTGCAAGAATCGCGCTGGATCTCTTTACTACGGAACGATCACTATGGACAGTTAGTTGAGACACCCAAATTTCGGAAATTTGCAACAGATTATGTAGCAGGCAGATGGCGAGATTTAGCGATTAAGAGCGGCTATACCCACAGTTCAGGTATGGCGATGCCATCGAATAATGTACCGCGTGGTACGGTTTGTGTACCTCATCTTCCGGAAGGGATATAATTCTAAACCGATATCCGATCGTCAATTTCGACAATATTCGCCTCTATCGCAACATTCATGACTCAGAGTTAAAGAAAACTCGCAATGTCATCTGGATCAATCCTAGAGATGCTGAGGAATATCACCAGGCAGACTTTGACGGTGACCAACTAATGGTCAGTCCTGCTAGCGAGTTACCCAGCATTGCCAAGGAAACGCTGCGAGCTGTTGAGCCAGGGCGATTTGAGACGGTGAAGCGACGTCCGAAACTTGCTTATACCGAAGTTCCAAGTGACGATGGTGGTTTGAAGTACCAGGGCCGCGGCAGTGAATCAGAATAAGGTTGGGTTGGTGGCAACTAATATTGGACGGGTGCAATCGTCAATGCCGAGGGAAGGGGAGAATGGTGAGCGGTTTGAGCGCCGCCAACGAAAGTTACTCAACCATTTGTTTCAAGCACTTCAGGTAGAGGTTGATTCGCCCAAGAGTGCAGAGCGGCTAGAGGACATCAAGGAGATTGCAGGGGAGAATCTACTTTTAGATGCGAAGCGATGGTCAGAAGCTCATCCTAGCCATTTTTTTGATTTTAAGAAGGACGATCGCCTCTATCGCAGTTTTGCCATGCCTGCGGATGCTCCCGGTTCGATCAATGTTCTTGCCAGGGAGGTAGTCAATCCCTTGTGGGAGCCAACTCGCATTCGCAGCCGCGATCGCGGGGCGATCGCCATGAATTTCGTTATCTATTCCCTAAAGAAGATTTGTCGGTGGAGGCGTTGGAGTGGGCTGAGGAACTGAAAACTCGATTCCAGCAAGCCAGAGATGAGATTCAGGAACGGGTGGGGGAAGACCGGGATGCCTTTAACGAGGAATTGGGCAAGCTCTACGATCGCTATCGAGCTGAAATTAATCAGTTGCTTCCCACTCCCCAAGAACGGTTTGAAGGAGCCGCCGCCCTGTGGTATAACCAGCACACGCGCCCGAAAATGGATCGCCATCGCTGCGATTGCCTACTGCTGGCGAAACAAATGGATATCACGTTTGCGCTCCAGCCTGACTATGAATTATCGAGTGAAGCCCTGCCCAGAGATGCCTATGTGTTGATTGTCCCGTTTGGAGCAGAGGCAATTCGCTGGAAGGAAACTTTGGAGCGAAAAGGCATCCAGTTTGATGCGATGATTCATCCGCAATTACCGGTGATTGAGTTTGCGCTCAAAGACATTTCCCCGCACTTGGTGAAAAAGCTGGAAGCTAAGTTTGGTCAGAACATTAACGATCTCGATGCGCTTCGAGTCCCTGAGGATTTGCGAATTGTGCCTCCGGCTGATCACATCTGGGCCGAGTCGCGGCAGGATTCGGGTGTGGGGGCACTGGCGTACAACTTGTTTACAGAGGAAGTTTGTCAGCAACTTCAGGCCTTTCAGTCCGATGAGATCAAGATCTTGGGTATCCGTCACAACAATTTTGCAGATGAAAACTTTGCCACTAAGCAATGGCGCAATCAGACTGTGAGCTTGCAGCTGGGTGTGTTTGAGCTGCCCGAATCTCACCCGGAGTATTACCGCTACAATGGCACAGCGATCGTGCAGATGGATGACAAGAATTTGGGCACCTTTTCACCCGATACCCCCAAGTTGGCGATCGGCAGTTCCTTTGAAGCCACGCTACGTCCTGAAGGCTCTAGTGTGGTGCTGAAGTTGAACCTTAACTCAATTCAACTTCCTGAATCAGCCCTCCCCAGTTCAGAATCGGTTCAAAGCTCTGATGGGAACAGAAATCAGTGGCGCAAGGAACTGTTTGAAGGACTGGTGATGGCTGTGGGTACCACGTATGAGCAGTGCTCAGGTGGGGCTAGAATTGCTCAGTTTAAGCTGGGTGAGCAATGGATGGCCTATGTGCAACCGACAGGTGACTTTATTATCCGCAATGAGTCAAAGCAAACGATTTGCCGAGGAAATTTGCATACCGGGGATGAAACCGTACCACTCGCGGAAGAATATGCGGATGAACTCGAGAGGATGCTCCTCAAGCAGGAGCGATCGCCTCAGCCCGATAGACCGCGATCGCCCCATTCATCCCCCCGCCAATTCAGTCTTTGACTGGGGCTGGGGTTGATTTGAGCGTGATTCAGCCTCATGATCAAAATCAAGCAATGGCGACAATGCACGACCGCACTAAAGAAAGACACGGTTTCTGACGCTTCAACACCAAGCGAATCCTTCCATAATTAGCCGATCTGTGAGTGATCGGCGCATGCTTCTGTGGCTGATTCCTCATTTTGGTTGAGGAAAAGCCAGCTTAAGCTTTGTAACGTAGAGCTATTCTGTTCTTTGTCTGGCTATGACAACAGCTCTTATCACCGGAGCGTCTGCGGGTATCGGCTCTGCTTTTGCTCAGGAACTGGCGGCTCGTAAAACCGATTTGGTTTTAGTGGCTCGCTCTGAAACGAAGTTGCAGCAACTGGCACAGCAGTTGCAAGATCAGTATAGTATTCACGCCGATGTGATTGCTCAAGACTTGACTGCACCCTTAGCCGGAGCATCGGTCTTCGATGCCGTCAAACAAAAGGGATTAAACATTGACCTGCTGATTAACAATGCAGGTTTCGGTCAATATGGAGCCTTTGCAGAGCTAGATGGATCAGAGCAATTGCAGGCAATCCAACTCAATATTCTCGCTCTCGTCGATTTAACGCACCAGTTCCTACCCCAAATGCGTCAGCGCGGTCACGGCAACATCGTCAATATGGCCTCTACTGCGGCATTTCAACCGATTCCTTATTTCTCCATTTATGCCGCAACCAAAGCTTTTGTGCTCAGTTTCAGTGAAGCCCTCTGGGCAGAAAACCGTCGCTACGGGGTACGAGTCTTGGCGGTTTGTCCTGGGCCGACAGATACAGAGTTTTTCCAAGAAGCCAACTTTCCATCCCGATTGGCAAAGCGGGCCGCTCAAAACTACACGTCAAAAGAAGTTGTGGTGCGAGAAACCCTGGCCGCTTTAGAAAAAGAGGAACCGAATATTGTGCCGGGTGCTGTCAGCAATCAAATCTTGGCGAATTTATCTCGATTTCTACCCAGAGACACCGTGGTTAATTTGATTGAACCCTATTTCAGAAAAGGATAGCGATGAATATTCCTAATGGATTGGTGAACAAGGTTCTCAACTACTTGCTGGCTCAAGCGGATGCAGGAGATACAGAAGCAGAAGAACTCTTGGACGAACTGAATGAGTTGAGCGAATCTGGGCCAGCAGACAAAGCATTGAACCCAAGCGAGTGACGAAGAGAGCGATCGCCTAGCCAGTTTACAAGCTGACAACGCCTAAAAATTGGCCTGATCCCAGCAGGAGAATCAAATCAATGGCAACTAAACCGACCTGGCAACCTCATACCGAACCTGGCAAACTGAGTGCCAAAGACCGCAAAGAATTACCCGATAGCGCATTTGCGTTTCCCAAACAGCGAAAAGCACCCTTAACCGATGCCTCCCACGTTCAGAATGCCTTGGCTCGCTTTGACCAGGTTCAAGATGTCACTGACGCAGAGCGAGATTTAGCCTTTGCCAATATCCAAAAAGCGGCTGAGCATTACGGGGTTCACATGGAAGAGAGAAGCTGGTATGACCTGGGCAAGAAACCACACACTAAGAATCCAGCACATTGAGGATAAAAAACGACGCAACTTCAAAAGCAGTCTTTTCCAATCGCCCAGCTATCCTCAGCGATACCTCATCACAGAAGCCACTTAGAACAGAATTAAGCACCATGTCCAGCGATCGCAACTTCGTCAATCCTGACCTTCATCCTTCCGACTCAACTCGCAAAGCTGAGCAGCGAGCCATCTTTTGTCAGCGTTGGACACAGAGACTAGCAACTTGTCTGCTGATTGTGTTTATTAGTCTTGGTATAGGGTTTTTGAACCACAACTCTGCTCAAGCGTTACCACTTCGCCTAGGGAACTTGCCACCATTTGAGACAGGGCAAGACAAGGGTATTCTGCTGGCGCAAAATAGCGTAGGAGATAACTTTGTGACCGCAGCCTTAAATAAAGCAGAAGCAGCCGTGGTTCAGGTGAATGTGTCTCGCACCTTAGCCGGAACCAGAAATGTACCGGGTTCCCTGAGACCTTTCTTGGGCGGAGGACAACCCATGCCATCGAATAGCCGTGTGTTGCGAGGTATTGGTTCTGGATTTGTAATTGATTCCGATGGGTTGCTCCTCACCAATGCTCATGTCGTCGATGAAGCCGATACCGTGACTGTATCTTTTCAGGATGGTCGCATTCTGTCAGGGCAGGTGCTGGGCAAAGATCCGGTCACAGACGTAGCCGTGATTCGGGTACAAGCCGAGAACCTACCTACCGTCACCCTGGGAGATTCTGATACCGTTCGGCAAGGGCAGTGGGCGATCGCGATTGGTAATCCGCTCGGTTTGCAGGAAACTGTCACGGTGGGTGTGATTAGCGGCACTGAGCGATCGAGTGCGGCGATTGGCATTCCAGATAAGCGGGTTGGCTTCATCCAAACGGATGCGGCGATTAATCCAGGCAACTCAGGGGGACCCCTCCTCAATGCAGCCGGAGACGTGATTGGCATCAACACGGCCATTCTTCAAGGAGCGCAAGGGCTGGGCTTTGCCATTCCGATCAACACAGCCCAACAAGTGGCCCAACAGCTGATTACAACGGGACAGGTTGAACACCCTTATATTGGAGTGCAGATGGCGACTCTCAACCCGCAAGTGAAGCAGTTTATCAATACCTCTCCCAATAGTGGCATGCAGGTTGAAGCCGACCAGGGAATTTTGGTGGTTCAGGTGCAACCCAACTCACCCGCAGCGAAAGCAGGCGTGCGAGTCGGGGATGTGTTTCAAACGGTTGCCGATCAATCGGTTACCGAAGCCAGTAAAGTGCAGCGACTCATCGAGAAAGCGGGAGTCGGGGGTAAGCTACCCGTACAGCTGCAACGTCACGAGCGAACCGTGACATTGACCATCCAACCAGAGCAACTTCCCCCAGTGGAAACTCGCTAGTTTGGATCGTAGCTGCTCAATTGCTATTGCTGCATCAGGCAGGCAGCATGAATTTGCTAATTTCTGGAGCGACTGGAAGTACAGGCTCTAAAGCTTAGGGGGTAACAAGAAGGCTAGAACAACGACTAGAGACGAAAAGCAGCGTGTAAGCCTTGCTGAAGATAGGGTTGCTTATTGCCACTGAGTTGTAGCCAAGACTCTAGCCAAAGAGTTGCTACATCCATGCCATTTAACCAGGCTTCCGGAGATAAACCGACCCAGAAATCGCTATGTCTGCAACGCATTCTTCGGCCTTCTTTAGCTCGACAAATATAGCTGGCTAAGCCTTGAACACAAACTTCATGGCCAGCATTT
Organism: Trichocoleus desertorum AS-A10; assembly: GCF_039962155.1. Taxonomy (NCBI): domain Bacteria; kingdom Bacillati; phylum Cyanobacteriota; class Cyanophyceae; order Leptolyngbyales; family Trichocoleusaceae; genus Trichocoleus; species Trichocoleus desertorum. The sequence goes on from NZ_JAMPKN010000093.1 coordinate 5,948, forward strand.
CCAGGATAGGTTTGTGGTCAAGTAGCAAGCCTACTTTTTTACCTAGTAGCTCTATCCCTTGCTACACATCTGCTTCAAGCTTCCTATTACCCTCTGAGCTCGATCGAGTCCTCAGCCTCCTTCACCTCCAGCAGGCCCCATGTCCTCCTCTCCACCAGGGTAAACGAACGAGTCGCGTGGGGCGTAGAAGCAAGACTCTGGCACCACTTGCAAGGGAGAAGCTGGACGGAGTGCGTAGACGGGGTGATTGGGTTCTAGAAACTCAATGGAGAGCACTTGAAAGGGGGTAGCGAGTTCTCCAATATAGGGATATAACCCACTGATTAATCGGCCTCCGACCTGAGTGATATAGCGCAGGTGCCCCGCAGCGATCGCCGTAGGGCCATTGCCGATCTTGGCGCGGGTGCGGATGATGACAGTCCCCTCTACGGAGGTCGTTGCCGTCACCACTTCTCCATCCAGTTCGAGGGTGGTAGAGCCTGGAGCCGCTGGCACTCCCCGCTCTTTTACATAACCACGCATGACCTCGGAAGAGTTGAAGTAATGGGTAAAAAATCGAGCAGGTGTCACACCATCGGGGGCGAGATGTTCTGCCACATTCAGGCCGATATAAGTCAACGAATAGGCACCGAAACCTGTCGTTTGTTTTGCCGAATCGACCACATACTGATTCATATAAATGGCACGATTCTCTGCGGGCTTCAGGGTGCGCGGCAATAACCGGGCGCAAGCCTCTGGGTCAGCAGGAATCCAACTGGTATAGAGCATGCGGCTGTGGAGGACCATCTGCGGGGCAACAAGTTTCGGTGTCATCAATGTTTTTCTACTAGTTGTGAGTACAAAGATTGCGATAGAGAGAGTGCTGTTTAAGCTGCGGGCAACAGGTTCTAGGCTAGAACCTCATAGGTGATGGTGTAGTTGGCTCCATCTTCCGTAAACTTAGGATACCTCTCCCCTTGTCCCGCCTCAAAAGCTTGAACATCGACTGAACCGAGGAAGTCCGCATTGTCAGGGCCACCTGCATCTTCATCAAACAATTCAATTCTGGCCGTAGAGCTAAAGGGGATGAGGGGAAGACTAGACAAAGACTTGCTCTGGCGGTCGTTTAAGCTGCCTCGCCAAGTGTCATTGCCATTAACTTTAATCAGAGCTTCATCTGCACCCGTCCAGTCTTCTGTTTCTTTGCAATAAATGGAAATGAGTTTGAGCTGTGGCATTGTAGTTTTCCTTGTCAAGTAGAGATGAGATCAACCAGCAAGAAGTCTCCTTCGCTGATGAAAAGCCTCGCTGGCTCTTGCATTCACTGGGTGGAGTCATTGCTGATCACTATGATGCGATACTCTTCCTGCCAATCAACTCCTCCAGTTGACTCACCTAACAAGGTGAATCTAATGTAGTAAGTGGTGGGGATTGGGGATCAAACCCAGAGAGATTAAAATAAAAATCTTCAATCCTGGAAAAAATCGATTTGCTGTGTAGCGATCGCTGAGCATTATGTCTCTAACCTTGGGCATTCGGCTATTGGGAGGGTTTTCCATAATCTACGGCGATCGCCCGGTGGTAGAAATCACCAGTGAGTGAGCACAAACCTTGTTGGCCTATCTGGTGTTGCATCGCCAAGCTGCTCAACCTCGTCAGCGGATCGCCTTGAAGAATGGAAGTAGCTACAGGGCAGAGGGGAATCTCCATCAAGCCGCCTCTAGAGAAATCTGCAGGAGACTGACCAATTCACACCGATTCGTCTTCCCAGTTTTGAAAGGTTCATGGGGTCGATTACACTCACGCTGTTTCTACAAGGCATGACCGACGGTGCTAAATGGTACAAGTCGAGTTACAGGGCAATGGGGGCAAGGTCCCAGGCGAAGCGCGCTTTTTGGCGATTCTCTATCAGTAGGGATTTATGATTGAGCGATCGCCCTTCAGCCCAGAGCTACCGCAAGCAGATGTCGGAATTTTGGACAACTAGAAGGGCAATCAGCAGGTCGATAACTTGACTGCATTCTCCAATAGGAAAAAGCTAGAGAAGCGATCGTGCTGGTGTAGTGCAAGAGGCGATCGTTTTAGTGACGTAGCACTCAAGCCAAACTTTGAGATTCAGAAAATTGCCGATTTTGGGCTGGCTGTCCGGTAGAGTAGGGCAACCACTCAGTCACTCAAGCTGCGATCGCGCATCAATTTGCGAAGGGTCCGCCGGAGCGAGTCATTCCTCTGGATAGTATAGCCTTACGGACTTACCTTAGGACATTGTTTGAAAGCATTATCCACACAATCCTGAAAGTTGGCAAACTCATCCCATCGCTGTCGCAGCCAATTCTTGAGCACAAACCACCAATGCTCAATCGGGTTCAAGTCCGGGGAATAAGGCGGCAGATACCAAAGCTCACAG
>NZ_JAMPKN010000094.1:0-7604 GCF_039962155.1 Trichocoleus desertorum AS-A10
GTCATCAGATGGAGGAGGATAGACTTGTTGGAGCCGCTCAGCGACCTCTTGGGCAACCGTAACAAGAGCATGATTAGGAGAGCGCGCAGTGGGAAAATGAGTCTGAGTTGAAAACCTCGATTGCTTGAAATCATTTTTGGTCGATCGTGGACTGGATTTCATAAAATTGTCCTCAGTCAAATATGGATGGTAAGCAAAGGTTGGGAAGCTTAATGACTTGCAGTAACAATGGCTGTCATTAACTCTGTCATCTTCCAGCGTCCGGTATATCGAATGTTATTGATGAATAGGGCTGGAGCAGTCGTCACTCCACTCTGCATTCCGCCTTCAATATCTTCGTTGATGCGATCGATATGCACTTGTTTAGACAACTCTTTGAGAAACTGAGGAATATCAAGCCCTAAATCATTGGCGTACTCGACAAGATAACCGTTCTCCAACCTTTGTTGATGGTCAAATAAAGTATCGCTCATTAACCAAAACTTTCCTTGGGCGGCAGCGGCTTCGGCGACTTGGGCTGCCCGTTGAGCATGGGGATAAATCTTTGTTTGTGGAAAATGACGGAAGATAAAACATAAATCATCCTCTCCAGAAGCAGCACTAAGCTCTCGTTTGATCGCTTTAATCAGCTTGTAAACGTCTGCACTTCTAGGACATTGATAGTCTCCATACATCACCAGCACGACCTTAGCACTCAGCACACCCTGCATCCAATCTTGGGTTGAAGGAGGTACAAGTAAGGAACTATGGCTACGATCGTCGTTCATTTTTCTACATCTGTATCAAGCCTGGAACTTTGCCACGAAAGCTGGGAAAAACCCTATGATTTAGGCATTCCCAGCGTCAGCAATTTGAATCTAGGCTGAATAACTTTGAAATCGGTGATTGCTGCGTTAGCGTAGGTTCCGCCAACGGCGAGCAAATTCCTCTAGATTTGATCTAGAAATCTGGGATTGCAACCATTCAAACGCCTCTTTTTGATAGGGATATTTCGATGGCTCGTAGTAAATGGCTGCATCAGTCAGTTGAATGGGGCCACCTCGACGAAGGGCTTGCCAGGTTTTAGGTCCAACGATGCCATCTACAGCAAGTCCACTTTGCTGTTGAAACTGAACCACCGCGGCGCGAGTCGCACTGCCAAAGATTCCATCGACTGCAATGTTGATTCCTCTGGTATTCAACAATTGTTGTAGCTCACTGACAGCAGCACCAGAATCGCTTTGGCGTAGCGTTGGGTCTGTCGCTGTGGGTGTGGGGGTAGAAGTCACAGATTTATCTCCAATAATTAGGATTGAAAATTCGATCAGGTTTACCGCTTTAGAGGAGTATGATTTGTCTGATTGGATGCACTTTTATTGCATACATTCAATGTAGGAGATCGCCTTTAAGTCGTCTTCTACAGCAAGTTAAAACTTTTACAGTACAAATTGGTAGAGTAACGATGCGATCGCAAAGTAGAAGGCTGACTCTAACTTAAGTTAGAAGCCGAATTTGATCGAAAGTACACCCTACAAACTAACAATGCCGCGTTTGACGGCAACAATCACAGCTTGGGTGCGATCGCTAACATCTAGCTTATTCAAAATCCGATTGACATGGGATTTAACCGTACCTTCACCGATACTCAAAGCAGTCGCAATATCGGCATTGCTCATTCCCTGTGCGAGTGAGCGGAGGACTGCCAGTTCTCTTTCACTCAGTTCTGGATTGCTGAGCCGCTGTACCAACTTTGCTCCCACGTCAGGCGGAATATACTTCTGACCCCGATGAACGGTACGAATCGCATTCAGAAGCTCGTCAGGTTCAGTTTCTTTCAACAGGTATCCTTTTGCGCCTGCCTGCAATCCCCGGTAAATATCTTCGTCGCCATCATATGTGGTCAGTACGATAATCCGAGCAGATTTAGCAGTCGCACGAATTGCACCGATGGCGGCAACTCCTTCTACTTCAGGCATGCGGAGATCCATCAGCGTGATATCCGGTTGGTGTTCTCCGAATAGCGCGATCGCCTGTTCCCCATTTTCAGCTTGGGCAATCACCTGCATATCTGGGTCACGGTTAATAATCGTGGCTAATCCTTGCCGAAAAATAGCATGATCGTCCGCAATCAGAACCCGAATGGTCGTGGCTTGGCTCATCGTGATATTACTCCCGATTGACGGTGACAATAATCTCTGTTCCCTGTCCAGGTTGACTCCGAATCGTGAGTTGTGCGCCGATGCGCTCTGCCCGTTCGCTCATGCCGAGTAAGCCAAAACCCTCAGTGGCTGGAATATTCCCGACTCCAAAACCCTGTCCATTGTCTTTCACGCGCAAGCAAAACTGATCATGATCGTAGACTAGCTGCACTCGAATTTCGTCAGCATTGGCGTGTCGAATCGCATTGGTCAATGCTTCCTGCCCCATCCGTAGTAGGTTATTCTCGACTTCAGCCGGTAGAGAATACACTGCACCCTCAAGCTCATAGTATAAAGTGGTATCCATTGCGGCAGTTCTGAGTTGAGCGACGAGACGGTGCAGAGCGCTCTGTAAACTGCCCTCCTCTAGAAGCTGAGGACGGAGTGCGACGACCGATCGCCGTGCTTCAGTCAGTCCAGTTCGCCCCAATTCTTTGATCAGGTCTAGGTGTGCTTGAGCTGCTTCTAAATCATCTGTTAGCACCTGTTTTGCTGCTCCCACCTGAGCCAGAATGCCCGTAAACGCCTGAGCGAGTGTGTCGTGAATTTCACGCGCCATGCGGTTGCGCTCCTCTAAAATTGAGGCTGCTTCTGCTTGCTTTTGCGGCGTAATATCTCGCGCCAACCAAATCACCTGATCGAGGCTGATTGGGGCAATGCGAGCCGAAAACCAGGCTTCTTGTTCAGCTATCCGCAAGCTGTACTCAACTGTGAGCATTTGTTGGGTTCTCAGTACTTGCCGAACGTAACCTAGGAATTCATCGGCTTGTTCTTTTTCAAAAATCTGGTGCAGTGTTTGACCAATCTGCTCCTCAATCGGTCGATACAACTGATTCGGTTTCACTTCGACTGCTTCGATCACCCGCCCTTCAGCAGTAAGGACAAACAGCGGATCGGGAATGGCTGAAACGAGTGCCCGCAGTTCTGCTTCAGAGGCTTGCAGCGCGGCTTCTGCCTGTTTGCAATCGTCAATATCCGTATAAACTCCCAACGCTCGGAGCGGTTCACCGGATTCATTCCAGGCAACAATTTTGCCGACAGAAAGAATCCATTTCCACTGACCATCCCGGGTACGCAGGCGATACTCTGCTTGATAGTTGGGGGCTTCTCCGGTCATAAAACCATTGTAAACTGCAAACATTGCTTCTCTGTCATCAGGATGCAAACTCTCAACCCACCTAGATTTGGTCTCGTGAAATGTTGCTGGATCGTAGCCCAGCATTAAAGCGTATTCTGGGTTAACCACGATTTCTTCAGTTTTGAGATTCATATCGTAGAGTCCCTGATTTGAAGCGGTTAATGCTAAGCGCAGTCGTTCTTCACTCATTTGTAGAGCGACTTCTGCTCGTTTGCGATCGCTAATATCCGCAGTCACCCCTTCGAGGTAGCCATCGTCTGCATTCAGATAAGCAGAGGAAAGTCCCCAGAACAATGTCCCATCTCGTTTTCGCAGTTGAGTTTCAAAGTTTCGCACTTCCCCATCCCGCTTCATCACCTCAATGGCTTTTTGGCGATCGCTGGGATTTACAAAATAGTCGATGGTGTGTTCCAGCCCAATGATTTCTTCTGGTGAATCAAAGCCATACAGATTGGCAAAGCGTTGATTGGCATTGAGAATTAATCCATCCGAGAGGCGGGTTCGGTAGATGCCAACCTGCGAGTTTTCAAAGATAGCTCGGAACTTGGCTTCACTGCGTTGTAAAGCCTCTTCTGCTTGTTTACGCTGGGTGGTGTCATTGCCAACCGATAAGATTTCAACGACCTCTCCCTGGTCATTGAAGATAGCTTGATTCGACCAGGCCATCCAAACTCGCCGTCCGTCTCGACACAGGTTTTCACTCTCGCCTTGCGGGTACGATTGAGGATTACGAAGTAAATCGTGAACAAATGGTTTAACATCGCGTCCAGAGGTTTCGATGTCTGGAATGATAGTTTCAAATAAGGTTCGCCCTACAATCTGATGTTCTTCATAGCCAAGAAGTTTTACCCCATAATCATTGATGTATCGAATTCGTCCTTGCGTGTCATAGCAAATGATGACTGAATTCGCGGTTTGTAGCAGGTTGCGGTAATTGGCTTCACTTTGTCGTAACGCAGCAGTTCGTTCTGCGACCTGTTGCTCTAAAGTGCAGTTGTAGTCGGCTAGGAGTTTCTCGGCTTGTTTGCGCTCTGTAATGTCCTGAAAGGTAGCGATCGCATGAGTGATATTACCCTGTTGATCAAAAACTGGTGTTCCCCGCGCCTCAACTAGAATTGAGACATGATCTCGACGAATTTCTATATCTTCAATCCTGATGCGTTCGCCCCTCAATGCCTGCTGTGCAGGCAAACTCTCCGCTGGATAGATTTGATCCGTCCCCGCTACATAAAGCTGATAAGCCTCTGAGATCTGCTCCGGTGCTATGGAAGTATCAGTTTCTTTGCCCATGAGTTGATTGCCGCATTGGTTGGTATAGTAAGGGCAACCCGTCGCATCCACGATCGCAATTCCCACCGGAATCGCTTCGAGGAACTGGGTGATCTTGCTTTCCTTAGCCTGCAGTTCTGAGTAAAGGTTGGCATTTTCGATGGCGATCGCTGCTTGAGTCGATAATAGCTGCAAGACCTGCGATCGCTCTGGTGTAAATACTCCAACTGCTAACCGATTTTCTAAATACAATACACCGACCAGCTTGGCTTGATTTAGCAGCGGCAAACAGAAAATAGATTGAGGCTGGTTCTGTTGAATGTATGGCTCATTAATAAAAGCACCTTCACGAGTCGCATCATTTAAAGCAACAGGCTTCAGAGTCCGAATCACATATTGAATGATTGATTCTGGCAATTGATCGGCAATTGGAATAGACTGTAACACCTGAGTCGCACAAGCATTCTCATCGGCATTGAGTTCACAAGCCGCTTCAATCGACCATTCTCCTGAATTTTCTAAAATCAGATATCCGGTTTGTGCGCCAGCATTCTCAATCAAAGTTTGCATCAGTGATCGCAGCAATTGATTCAGTTCAATTTCACGAGAAATCGCCTGTGAAGCTTTCATCACTGCTGCTAAATCGAAAGCAGTATGGAAGGGATTAGAGATAGTTTCAGCAGTAATAGGAATTGATGTGGAAGCGGCTCTAGACGACTGAGGAAAGAACTGTGGATAGCGAGTTTCTAAGTCTTTAACTTTAGCAGTTGCGCCCCAGCGATCGTAGCAATAGTGCGCTTCTTTCATGTAGGTCTGAGCAATCTTTTCCCGACCTCGCGCCAGATAATGTTTAGCCGCTAATTCATAAGCTAATGCTTCTTCTTGGATATACTCATTTTCGGCAGCACCTGCGATCGCCCGTTCATAAAACTCTTCAGCCTCAAGAAATTGCTCTAATACTCGTGCTTTCTCTGCCTCGACCAGATAAAATTCATGTAGATAATTCATTGGGGCGTGTTCTGCCCATTTCTTCACCTTTTCTTGGTTGGAGCTAACACAGTTTAGCCAAGCTACTTTTTCAGAGTTTGAAGCATCGAGCAATAGGCTCAAAAGCGCTAGAGAATGGTAGAAACAGAATACAGGTAAAAACTTTATTGCCGACGCTTCTTCAAAATGTCGCCTTGCCAAAATAGCAGTCTGTACAGCTTGATGGTTTTCTCCAAATAGATAACACAACATGACTTTGTGCAAATAGAGTATTTGAATTGCAATTCCATCTTTAACTGCAATAGCGTGTGGTAACGCCTCCTCTTCATTAAACACCCGACCAACTAAGCGACTGGGATTCTCAGACCTATCTAATAAATTAAGAATAGTCTGCCACACTATTGCAATCCAAGTCGAGGGGCTTTCCCGTCTGATTCGATCAACCGCTTTGCTGTAGGTTGCCATTTTCTGTTTCAGTTGGGTGAGTTCCTCACCGACGAAAAACGAGTGGTGGCACACGGTATATGCAACATAACCAGCAGTTTCAAAGTCTCCGGTTTCCACTCCTTCCTGATAAGCCTCAACCAGCCGTGGTATCGTCTCCTTAATATGTACTTTCCATTGCATAACATGGTAACTAAATACGTGTAATGCTTTAGCATTCCCTTTTTTGGTATTCAATTGTTCCGCTAAGCTAAGAGCCAGTTGTCCAAATTTATAGCCGAGTTCAATGTCTTGAACAACTCCACATAGAACAGATCCGTAAGCAACATAACCATGTGGTGACCAGGTAGTATTACCGTAGTTAATTGACAGATTTACCCTCTTACATCCAATCAGTATCCACAGTGCTGGTGATGCTATGAATGCAGCAGACCCTATATTCGCTAGGATTGACACTGCTGCTAGCGATTCTGGTGCAGTCATCTCTGGTAAATTAATCAAGTCTTTGATTTCTCGTTCAGCGAGTAGTGCCGCCGTTGACTCCAATCCGCCTCGAACATCTAACTCACTTGGATTTTCTGGTAAAATCACTCCCAGGAGCTTCAACACTTCCAAGCCAATTTTTAGTGCTTCTTTCAGGTTGCCCTGTGACAAATATCCTTGAATTCTGCAATCGTAAGCCTGCACTTTTTCAACCACTGTTTTGGCACGAGCGAGTACCACTTCTACCAACTGTTCCATCTCATCAAAGCGACCCTGGAGATACGCCGCTTCTGCTGCTTCTGAGTACAGCGCTAAGGTGAGATCATACTCACTCTGCCAACTCTCTGAATTGAGGAGGTGAAACCCTGTAGTGAAATACTTAAAAGCTGCTTCATAAGCCGTTGCTGCCTTTGCTTTCTGACCTGCCATTAAATTCAATCTGGCAGTTTCAGTTCGTTCTGATCGAGCAGTGACTAGCTCAAGTCCTTGATTGAGATGATCGATGATTTCAAACAGCCGATCGGATCGTTGCTCTGGTGAAGTTTTTTCGAGCAAATTGCGACCGATTTGGAGATGAACAACCTGTTTCTGCGATTCATCAATCAAAGCATAAGCCGCTTGCTGAACGCGATCGTGCAGAAACTTATACTCTTGAACTAACAAATCTTCGTCCAAGTCAGACAGAGGTTGAATTAATCCCGCTTGTATTGCTGCTAGTAGATCCTGGAAAATTGCTTTCGGTGATTTTTCGCAAACGATCGCCAACGTTTCTAAATCAAATTCAGCCCCGATACAAGCGGCGATGGAGAGAATTTGCTGTGTTGCTTCCGGCAATTTCTGCAACTGACGCAGCAGCAACTCCACCACATTATCCGTGATATCTTGAGCTTCAATCTCAGCTAGGTTCCACTGCCAACTCAATTGTTGGGCATCAAAGGTCAAAAGGTTTTCGCTATGCAGCAGCTTCAAAAATTCACCAACAAAGAAAGGGTTGCCCTCGGTTTTACGCAACACGACTTGGGCTAAAGAACGAACGGTATCAGGATTGCGATGTAATGTCTCAGCCACCAGTTGAGTCAACGGTTCCAGCGTTAAGGGAGTCAGGA
>NZ_JAMPKN010000095.1:0-7469 GCF_039962155.1 Trichocoleus desertorum AS-A10
CTTTTCAGGGCGGTATCGCAACCGGAGAGAGCGGTTTGGCTTACGCTTGAACTTGATTGCTGGCTTGCTCAACTATGAACTGGCACATCCCTCTTGATTCATGCAGGAGGTCTACTAGGTATGCCTTCTGAGCTTCCTGAGGCAATGAGGAGCGATCGCCCTTCTTGCCTCTCGTCCCTTCGTAAAGCTCGTCAATCGTACAGTCGAATAGTTCTCGAGTTTTGGCCACTACGGCTTTCCGTCTGCCTTCAGCGCTGACTTTTTTGTCAAGCATCGATTGCTGAAAGTCTTTGTAGAGCGTGGCTCCGTCTACTCGTTCGTGCTTAGTGAGTTCCTGCGAGCTGTGGAATAGATCTAACTAGGAGTCCAATGCGCTCGGCTGCTGGAACCAGTTCAAAAACCCCATGGGCCTGCTCCCGTTCTTGTGAAGTGAAGATAGAAGAGAACAGTTGCTCTAAACCAAGCTTGATTAGCTCTAGTGCTCCAGGGACAGCGAGAAATTCCTTGACGATGAGGTAGCAGTACTCATAATCCCATGGCTCTGGTGTTAAGTTGAAGTCGTAGAGGATGAGGCTGTAGGAATCAAGGCAAGCATCATAGCAATTGTGGGCTATGAACCTGGCTAAAGTTTTAACCCAGGTTTACTTGTGTCTCAAATCGTCAAACTGCTGCCTCACATCAGCTTTGAAGTTCTGAGATTGCACAACGGCCCCATTGAAGGTGCTGAGACATTTTCATGCTTCGTAGGTCTGTTGCTTGAGTTCAGCTAGTTTCATCGCCTTGACCTCAGAGCTACTGTCATCAGAATACCTCTAGCGAAAAGCGAGACGAGAGGCAATGACTGTTCTCATAAATATAGCATACAGTAGTTCAATACAAACTGCATCACATTAATGAACATAAAGTTGAAGTACAACTAGTAGGCTAAGCTGTAGGTACCAGATTCAGGCTAACCAGGTACTCTGACAGATCGGGTAACGGTAGACATTGAAGGACTCAGAGAGCGAATTGACGAGGCGTACTCGGATAATCCGCTGTGAACTGAGCTGTCTCTAGCGCAAAAGCTGAGGCGGCTGCTTCTAGATGGATTAGAGAAGGTAGAAGGCGATCGCCTTCCAAAAACGGCGTTGCTGAATAGGTAATGATTTAAGCTGAGAGAGGAATTGTTCGATACTTCAAATAATGCAGGTGACATTGAGGACATTTCATACCTTCATTGTGCCAAAGTCAGCATTACTTTTTCAGCAACGCCCCAAAAACTTCTTCATCTACTTCCAAAGTCGATAGTTGAGTATGAATCTTTTAGGTTTGCTGAGTAGGTTCTCTACGATCGAGTGCACTACATTTAGAGTCAAGATGATTGAAGAATTCTGTCTAGCTTAATCACTATCCTCAGATGGCGAAGCTTCAATGCCTTGTAAAATGCTTTCCAATTCCATTTCCAATTGCTCTGGAGTTGGTAAACTTCCTCGTAATGATTCTGGCAAAGAATTTCGTAACTGGTAAGTTGATACTCCAATTGGCTTATTTACATCTCGCAAAGCATACTCAGCAGCTGTCTTCTTCTTACCTTTACAAAGGATGATACCAATGGTGGGGTTATCATCTCTATGCCGTAATAAGTCATCGACGGCTGAGATATAAAAACTCATTTTGCCTGAAAACTCGGGCTGAAACTCCTTAACTTTGAGATCAATCACTACAAAGCAACGTAATTTTAGATGATAAAACAGTAAATCGATGTAGTAGTCATCACCATCTACTTCTATGCGATACTGACTCCCAACAAAAGAAAAACCAACACCTAACTCTAGTAAAAAATCTCGAATGTGCTCGACTAGAGCAGTTTCTAACTCCCGTTCTTGTACGTCTTGACTAAGGCTTAAGAAGTCAAAATGATAGGGATCTTTGATTAATTGTTGAGCTAGGTCTGATTGTGGCTGGGGTAGAGCGCGGTCAAAATTCGTGATGGCACCTTCCATTCTTCGGTAAAGTCCACTTTCAATTTGATGAACTAGTACATTACGGCTCCAGCCGTGTACAACTGTTTGCTTCGCGTACCAAACTCGCTCTTCAGCATCTTTGAGTTTTTCCAGCAGGCTAATGTTGTGATACCAAGTAATTTGTCCAAACACATCTTGGACGATTGATTCATCAGGAAACGCTTGGGCAAATGCCCGCATGTAGAGGAGGTTGGAGCGAGAGAAGCCTTTGATGTCTGGAAGTTCTCGCTTCAAATCTGCTGCTAATTGAGTGATTATTTTTGCACCCCAACCAGCTTGCTGTTGCCGACTCAAAATATCTTTGCCAACCTGCCAATAAAGTAGCACTAGCTCCTTATTAACTGCTAAGGCCGCTCGAACCTGGGCGTTGCGAATCCGTTCTTTCAGGTTTCGCAGAAATTTTTCATAATCATTGGATGACAAATTATTCACTGTCTGAGTTCATACGATTGGTCAACCTATATAGCAATCACAGATTTACTTCTAGCGTAGATAAAGCTTAGTAACTCAATCGTCCAAGTGGTGCTTGGACAATTAGTTCGTTTGCACTATTCAATTCTAAAACTTACTTTCCATGAGCAGCGACTATTTCCCTCATGGCAAAAACAGCAGTGCAAATTTCACTCCACCAATGACTCAAGCTGCCCTAACAATTTCTCTAGTACTTTTGCCTTTTTTGGATCTTCCCAAATCTTGGCTTGCCTAACCCGCCGGTAAACATCTTTCATACGGTTTGGTAAAGCGCTGGGAACGCCCGTAGTTTTAGTAGGCTGGATTTCATGGATGCGCTTTTTGATCTCTCTAACTGAAAGATTGTGCTCTAAAGTTTCGGCAAGCAGCTGTTGTCGCTCTTGTGCATCCTTTACCTGAGCAATTGTTCGCGCTTTTGTATACTCAAGCTGGCCTTGCCGTAAAACATGGAGAACGTCTTCAGGTAAATTGAGTAAGGGTAAACGGTGGCTACGGAAGCTGTCTGGGCTTAATCTGCCGATAACCGAAAAGATTTGTCCTACAAGCTCCCATTGACTACGAACAACGTTGTTCGTAATTTCAGTACCTTGCTTTTGTAGATTGGCAACGTGATTGAGCAGAGAGACTGCCTCTTCTGGTGAGCACTCTAAACGAATTGAGAGTAGTTGAAGGATTGCCTCTGTTTCCTCAATTGGATTGAGATCCTCTCTTTGCAGATTTTCTAGAAGCGCTACTTGGATTGCATCTTGATCTGCAAGATCTCGGATTAGAACTGGCACTTTTTCAAGCTTGAGGGTTTGAGCTGCTCTGTAGCGACGTTCCCCAGCAAGCAGTTCATACCCACCCTCTAAGGACGGACGAACCAATAGTGGCTGTAAGATACCATGCTCACGAATTGAAGCAACCAAACTGTCCATTGCTTGAGGTGAAAAATAGCGTCGAGGCTGTTGTGAAGGTAAATGGATTTGGGCCAGCGACAAATATTGATCGCTGGGTTCTGCCTCTTGCTCTTGAAGCAGAACATTAGGCGTTACTCCTACAAAGTCAAGAAATTGCCTTGTCTTATTAGGGAACTCCATTTCATCCGCCATTGACAAGCGTTTTTTGGCCATATCACACTTGCTCCACAATTGCTTGAACGACTGCTCGATACGCTGAGGTTAGTTTCTGCTCAGAGGTGTATTGATGGATGGGTTCTCGGGCTAAATTTGACTCTGGAAACTGAACTGATTTAGGGACAGGTTCAAAAATTTTGATGCCTGTTAACTTAGCTTGTAGGGTTTTGAGAGCATCTTGGGTCGTGAGCGTGCGATCAGCCATAGTTGGCAAAACCCCCAAGATTTGTAATTCTGGGTGAGTGTCCTCATCTCGGATACCATCGATGGTTTCTAGCAGTTGTCGCAACCCTTCAAGCGCAAAGAATTGACACTGAACTGGAATTAAAACTGTATCTGCCGCCATTAAAGCATTTAGTGTCAGCATTCCTAAGCTAGGAGGACAGTCAATCAAAATATGCTCATAGTCTTGACGTAATGGGTTTAACTTCTTTCTAAGAATTCGGCTATTGTCTGCCACCGTTAGGATCTGCTTCTCTCCAGTCGCAAGGGAAATATCAGCGGGTAATAGACTAATGCCTGCTTTAGTTTCAACGATCGCTGCGGCTGCTTGTTGCTTGCGATCGATCAGGACTTCATAAGCCGTCTTCTGATCAGGTTGAATTTTTACCCCTAGCCCAGTGGTTAAGTTGCCCTGAGGGTCAAAGTCAACAACTAAACAAGAACCTTGCTCGGCTAGTAAACCTCCTAACGCGATCGTGGAGGTTGTCTTTGCTACCCCACCTTTTTGATTCGCGATCGCAATGATCATATTATTCTCAAGACCTTGATTTTTGTGCTAAAAAATCACTTTATTTGACTGATTCTATGACAAATTGAACGTTTTGTAGCTGCTGCTAGACAAAGAACAAAAAGAGGGCTAGAGATGAACCCTAAGCTCAATACCTTGTAGGAATTCAAATGGGTCGAAGCTTGCCTTTGTCCATTGGGATCAAGAAGGTGTTGCCGGCTCAATCCCATTCTTGAGGCGATGTGAAGCCTGCTGCGAAATTGGGCACATTAGGCTTGTAATTTGTCCTGGGCAGATGGAGAGGGAAGACGAAATGATTCAGATGAGTTACGACTTTGAGCAGGCTATCCTACCCGTGGGCGCTGCATTAAAGACGAACGTGCTCCTGCGGTTTCGGGCTGACACCCCTGAGTCTCCCCGACGGCAGCTGAACCTTTCCTTAGTGATCGATCGCTCAGGCTCCATGGCAGGTGCGCCTCTACATCATGCTCTCAAAGCCGCTGAGTCGGTGGTGGATCAACTAGAGCCAGAAGATACGCTCTCCGTGGTCGTTTATGACGATGCGGTGGATACGGCTATATCTCCTCAACCCATGACTGACAAAGCTGGGCTTAAAACTGCGATTCGTCGGGTACAAGCGGGTGGTATTACCAATTTGTCAGGAGGATGGCTCAAAGGTTGCGAGTATGTGAAAGCCCATCTGGACCCTCAAAAAATCAACCGCGTCCTGCTGCTCACCGATGGCCATGCCAACATGGGGATTCAAGACCCCAAAGTATTGACAGCAACCTCAGGGCAAAAAGCAGAAGCAGGCATTGTCACCACCACTCTAGGGTTTGCTCAGGGCTTCAACGAAGATCTTTTAATTGGCATGGCCAGAGCGGCCAATGGTAACTTTTACTTTATTCAGAGCATTGATGAAGCGACTGAAGTATTTAGTATTGAGCTAGACAGCCTTCGGGCAGTAGTCGGCCAGAATCTGCTTGTGACGTTGGAATTAGCAGCAGGAGTCAGCTTAGTTGACACTTTGAGCCTCGCTAAAGTGAGCCAGAATGACGCTGGGGCAACGGTGCTCTCCTTAGGAGAGCTTTATGAGGGCGAAGACAAACTCTTGGGCTTGAGTTTAGCTATTTCTGAGGCGGCGATCGCGGCCCTGCCTGGAAGTGAACTGCCCCTAATGAAGTTGCACTACAGTGCGGCTGTGGTTCAAGATGACCTGATTCAGAGCGTGTCAGGGACCACAGAAGTGGTGGCTAAAGTTGGGACGGTTGAAGAAGCGGCAATGGCGGCTTCGAGACATATTATTCTAGAGTTAAGCCGTCTAACCATTGCTAAGGCCAAAGAGACCGCTCTTGATTTGGCTGAGCATGGCAGGCATGAGTCAGCTGAACAAATCCTCCGCGACTTAATCCAAGACCTGCGCCAGCAAGGATTAAATGAGAATTTTGAGATTGCGGAGGAGATCGACCAGCTAGAGTATTTTGCCGGTCGCATCGCTCAAAAAGCTTTAGGTAACGCTGGGCGTAAGGAATTACGGGATCAGACTTATCAGACGATGAGCCGTAACCGCAGTGATCTCGTAGGCCGTGGAGTCACAGCGGGTGAGGAGGTATATGCCATGCCCACCGTGAGCGAAGTGGGTTCTGGTGTGGAACTGCACTGCGTTCGCGAAGGCGGTAAGCTGCGAGTCAAAGTCATATCTGAGGGTTATGACGGGACCAAGAATATTCAATTTCCTCGGGCTATTCGGGCTGAGGGAGCGCGTTATGTCGTCGAAGGACTAGAACTATCTAGCGATCTCAGCTTTTATCGAGTCAAAGGTGAGATCACTCGCTTCACTAAGCCGGGTGAAGTGGATATCTTTGTGACGGCTCGCTCCTCCAGACCTGCAAGTACGGGCAAAGCTTCGACCGGGCCTGCAAGTGCAGCGGATCTCTCCACCACCGATGCGGTCGGCAATGGTGTGCTAGTGCAATGTGTCAAAGAGGGCAGTAAACTCCGCGCTAGAGTGGTCTCCGATGCCTATGAACCAGATTGGAATATGCGCTTCCCTCGCTCCATTCGGGAAGAGGGGATGCTGTATATCGTGAATGAAGTGAAGACAGCACCTGATGGCAAGTCCTACATCGCCTGTGGGGAAATCAAGCGGTTTGTGCAACCGGCTCTAGCTTCCTAGATTGGTGCTGCTGCTCATCACCTACCAGTCATTGAGTGAGCCGCAGTTAAGCCTCAATCAACGGCTGGTAGTCGTCTGGATTGTCAAAGCCTGCAATCCAGGCGGCAGCTTGATGGCAGCTCCGCATATCAGGCGGAACGCGCAGGATATGGATGTGCCCTGTAGAAGGACAAGTGACCCTTAAGACCATGAGCGGTTCGTCATCTTCAAAAGCGACACAGATGAGTTGGCGATCGCCTCCGGTATCTGTGTCAGCATCGCGGATCACCCCTCCCACTTGCTGTAAAAACCGCTCATAGCCCAACCGCTCAATCAGCACCCGACGTAACTCAGCATTCTCGGTGTTGAGAATATCTTGCCCTGTCATCAACTGCGGCTCAAAGGCAATGCGATCGCTGACCTGCACGCCACGCCAGCGTAAAACAAAACCATGTCCTTTGGGTAAGCGAGTGATGCCACTTCCTGCCAGCTCAATCCAATGAGTTACATGCAGCCCTAAAGGAAGCGTTGTGAGGTTGACACAATCACTGATATCCAAGCTCTCACAAGTTAAATTCTCAGGAAGTGAGTAGAGGCTGGGTTCCCCACGTAAATCTAGAGGTCCTAGAACCTTGAGGCCATCCCCAGCTCGATGCTCCAAAATTAGCTTGCGAGCGCGATCGCTCGATACCGGTTCGTTTCGGCTGAGGCTTGGCTTGGCTGATTTTCTCGGCACCCGCCCGTTTGACATCAGGTAGCGCATTAGTCCATGACCTCTACATAAGCATCAGGTCGGTATTCCCGCTGTCGCCAAACTCGATAAAGCCCTTGGGGTAATTCAATGGCCTGATGCTCCTCATGAACCAAAGTGGCACTGGATTCCTTAACTTCCAGAAACAGATGATGACCCTGCACCCATAACTGAACGGCATTGGCCTCTTGTAGGCGATGGCTGTGTCCCGTCAGTTCACCCTCTGCTAGAGCCGCTCCTTCCC
>NZ_JAMPKN010000096.1:0-7219 GCF_039962155.1 Trichocoleus desertorum AS-A10
CTTGGCTTGGGTTATTGGCGACCGCAGCAGCAAGACCTTCAAGTTGTTATGGGTGATTGTAAAGTGCTGGCACTGTTTCTTCTACGTCACCGATGGATGGAAGGTTTACTCTAGCTCAGGAAGTCGAAGAGCTTTATCTCTCGTTCAAAGCGTTCAAACAGTTCTCCTCCACCCGCAGGAAAATCAATCAGCACGATTTGAGTCGTGGGAGATTCCAGGCTATTGAGGAGTTCATCGGCTCCCCCTCTGACGCTTAAATCAATCCGGCTCACACCCGCATCAGAATCAAAGGCAGACGAAAACGCTTGGTTGTAATGCCGATGCAGTTGGGCATTGCGGCGATCGCAATCAAAGGCCCGAGTGGGGATGTCTCGTCGAATGAGGATGTCACCCAGAGCCTGAGCAACTGTGCTTTTGCCGTTACCGCCCTTGTCAGAGGTGATGCCAATCATCCGTTTCGGGTTCAGTTGCTTGTCTCGGGGTTCAGCAACTTGAGGTTGGAGTTTCGTTGTTTTACTGGCCATTGCTCCACTTTTTATCTCCGTTTAGAGATCGTCATCAGAACGCATTTCTTGAAAACCATGCTCGTTGGTATTGGTTAATGACGGTTGCATCTCACGCTCTAGGTGAGGTCGTGGTTGCTCTTCGAGTGGTAGCCCTGATTGTTGCGATCGCGGGGACGATGGAGAGGGAAGTGAGTTAGTCTTTTTGACCTTGGCAGACTTGGAATCTAAAGTGGGGATTGTCGGTAAGTCAGCTTGGGGTTGAGAGCTCGGCTCTCTTGTAAATACCGCTTCAAAGTATTTAAGGTTAGGTCAACGCCTTCCGCCTTAAAGACGTTGGCAATATCTTCTAAGGTATAGCCCGACTCCTGAGCTGCTTCGATTTTAAGTCTGAGCCGAAACACTAACTCTTTCACCTGCAAGCCCTTGGGATTTTGCGCCAGGTGCTCCAGTTTTGAACTCAACTGGTTCGCGGTGCTCTCGGGGTAAATCTTCGGCGGCTTGCCCATAATGGCCTCACTGAGTCTTGTCCAAATCGCCATGACTCCGATGGAATGCTCCTACTACTCTTCTAACGAAATCGCGTAGAGGCTGGCGGCTTCAGAAGGCGGTCTTAGCAAAACTTTGAGTTTGGGCTTGCTGTTTGCTGGCATCGAGTCTGCCGAAATCCATCCAGAAGTGTTAGTACAGAATTCTGATGACTCGGTGGCGAGTTGGAGGGTTATGCCTAAGTTTGAGTCGATGGATCAGGCGATCGCAGAACTCCAAGCTGAGATTCGAGAGACTCTAAGAGATTCTGAGCTGCATCAGCGGAGAGTGATCGCCAAGCGCTTTTACGTCACTGAAGCGGAAGAACGGCGGCTAGAAGAACTACGGCAGGGGGTCGGCCTCTCAGCCTTTGTGCGAGCGAAAGTGTTCGGATCTGGCATTCCTCGCCCTCGGGCGATCGCCCCTCAAATCAACCGAGAAGCCTACGTTCAGCTCGCTCAACTCAGAGCTAACTGCAACCAAATGGCCAAAGCAATAAATATAGCAGTCCAGCAAAACAGAGATTTACCGCTCACTCCTGCTTACCTCGAACAACTGGAACGGCTCGAGAAACTGCTGGTGGAAATCGGGCTGCAATTGAGCCCAGGCAAGCATACTAATCAGGAGGAAACGGACGCATGATTGGGAAGATATTGCAGAATCACAACTTTAGAGAAACCACTCAATACGTACTCGATAAGGAGGCTGCGCGGTTACTCGGTGGTACCGTAATGGGTGCCGACTCAGATACCATCTCGCGAGAATTCCTGATGTCGCGCGACTTAAACCCTGGAATTGAGCGACCCGTTTACCACCTGATTGATGCCTATAGCTATGAGGATGCAGTGACTCAGGATTTGAGTGATGAGTTTCTCAGAGACAAAGCGATCGCCCGTTTCGCGGGATTGGTGGTATCGGCACGAGAACCAGAATTGCTGCGACGTGACGACAAAACTGCATACAAACAGCAGGTTAATGAGTTTATTGAGTCGGAACTATACGAGTATCAATGGTTCTGTGCCGTCCACGAAGACACGAAGCATCGGCATACGCATTTCGTTGCCAGTCGCATCAACCTCTTGGACGGGCGAGCGATTCCAACTTGGCAGGACCACGAGCGCAGCCAGCGTATTTGCCGTGAGACAGAAAAAGAGTATGGGCTCCAGCCCTTAAAGAGCTCCTACGAAATCGAGCGGCGATCTCCCACCCGAAGACAAGTGGAGGCATGGCAGAAAACTAGGGTTCCCCCTGTAATGATCGTGATGCAAGATGCTATCGACCAGGAGACAGTCCCGGGACGTGAATTGGAGCAGCTGCAAGCAGCATTGCTGCAAAACCACGGCATTACACTCCGGGGGTGCGATCGCCCCAGCAAACCAGGCACCATTTTTGAGCAAGTGGATACTAAAGGCGAAGTTGTCAGAATGTCAGGGTCTCAGCTGGGACGAGGCTACACACTCCCCGCGCTTCAGCGACGACTAGAAAGGGAGCGAGATATCGAGTTGCTTGGGACTGAGTCGATAACTGAAGGGATAGTTGAGCTTGACCCAGTTGAGGATATTTTGAGGATACAAACCGAATATGTTCATCGCCTAGTCCCTCAAATTCAAGAAATATGGAACCGGGAGAGGGTGGGCAGAGACAAACTCAAGGCTGCAACCTTTGAGGACTACCAGATTCGCTTGGGTGAGGAAGGTCAACCGGAACTCTATCTCCGCGATCGCCTATTGATGGCCTACTCAAAGGGTCAATATCAGGGCTATGGATTGACGGAACTGGACTGTACAGCGATCGAGCAATTCAACGCACGATTACACCAGCAAGCTCTGTCACAGCCACTAGACCCGGAAAGGCAAAAGCATCAGGCAAGCCATCCAGTCGAGCGATCCCACTCGCGAGCTCGGCATCTCGAACTCTGATGACAGCACTGACACCGAATGAAGAGCTAATCCGGCAAGATCGAGAGTAGAGAGTAAAGTAATTCCTGCGATCGCCAGTCTCTACTCCCTTCACGACAACCCTAAGATCCTCTAGTTCTAACTCGAAGGGTAAATGATTCCTTGGTAGTATAGCTGTTGAACTGAGTACGCAATTACTCAACGAGAGAATGCAGGTTTAGGCTTCAAAAACACCCAAGATTACGTTTGTAAGTAATATGGGTGTTTTTTGATTTTCTAGGCCAAAATTAAGCCGAAGCCCTGTAGTTCAACTAATTGAAACTGTTTCAAATCTCCCCATAGATACTCATCCTTTAAATTGCAAACCTCACCTAAAAATGAGTAGAAGGTAATTGCCCCGTGAGCAGAAATGAAGTTGCGCTATTCATCCTGCTAGGAGGGTTAGTTGCTGCAATGGCGAGCGCTTGCCTACCCATGTTCTTTCATATCGTCAACTATCGCGATATGAGCACTTCTGGCTGGTTGGAGTTATGGCTATGGACAGCGATTGTTTTCTTTAGCCTCGGCGTTTATGTAACGGCTCTGGTCGTTCAGCGCAGCTCAAGGCAGGCAGCAGAAACTGAGCCAGCTTTTCTGTGGCTAGGTGCTACGGTGGGGCCACTAATAGGCAGACTAATTTCAGGGCTTCCGCAATTTATGCAAGCACAGCAACCGCTTACTTTCTGGGTCACTGTGGTGTTTTCCATTGCGCTGTCTTTTCTGGGAATTCGTCTTGCTTGTCAATTCAAACGCAGCCGTGCTCATGCCAATGTAAAGAGTTTATTGTTAAGAACCTTGGTTCCGTTCGTGCTAACTCCGACACTGATCTGGCTGCATTATGGCAGTTTCCCAGGTGTGCTAGCTCTTGCGGCGGATCGGCAGCAATGGGCTTATCAAGAATTTTATGACTACAAGAAGATTGTGGAATCAGTCAGGACTTGTCAGCCGATCGTAACGCGAGTCGGTAGCGTTATATTTGTGGCTCCAACCTTTGGCGAAAACTATGTGATCTCTGATCAAGGAAGCTCAGGACATAATGGAAAGTTAACTTTAGAAGTCGTGGGTACAACAGGTGTAGGGGTTGCTATCTTTGAGTTTCATATCGTTACTCACGTTGGAGCGGGTCGGTTTACATATAAAAATAGAACAGAAAAAATAAGCTGTCTAAGCTAGCTCAAAACTTGATTCGACAAGTGCTATTCAGGGAACTTTTGTGGCGGGTGAAGCGGTACGTTAGCTACTACTGACTCAACTGAGCTGTTATTCACAGTTTTTACTAGATTAAAGCCTAGCAAAAAGGAATGTAGTTAGTTTAAACCCCATTCTTTCTATCCAATTAGGGCGATCGCTCTTGCTCTCACGATTGAGACACTGTTGATATTCCGGCTATTGAGAACCCTTGAAACTCCTGCTATATGAAAGCTTCAGATCATGAATTCCTACCTTGGGGTAGTAAGTTTCATCCTTGAACTATAAGCACCGTCAGGCTTTGCAAAAAGATGACTCTGCCAGCCTAGCTCAGCTAGGCTATGAGCTGATAAGTTGTTGCCTTTTATCAGGATGATGGCATGACTCCTCGTCAGTGGCTTTTAAGTCTGGTCATAGTAGGGTTGATTTTGTCCCTAGCTCCGAGTTGGAGTCCCAGCAGTTCACTACGGGGATTGGAGGGGCAGGCACAGACGAGTCAAGCTGTGCAAGCGAAAGCGGAGCGGCTGTTGAAATTGGGTCAAGCGCAACTCAAAGCCTTCCAAGTTGAAGCCGCTCGGCAATCGTGGCAACAGGCGTTAGGGTTCTATCGTCAACTTCAAGACCGTCGAAGTGAGGGACATGTCTTAGGGCTGCTCGGCGATGCCTACATTGTTTTAGGCAACTACGACCAAGGCATGGACCATTACCAAAGAAGCTTAGCCATTGCTCGCGAGACCAAAGACCGTCAAGGCGAGGTCAAGGCCTTAATGCGGCTAGGGATGGTTGGCTATGATAATTGGGGAGACTACAACAAAGCCATTGATTATTACCAACAAGGCCTAGCCATCGCTCGCGAGATCAAAGACCGCCAATCCGAGGTAGAGATCTTGTGGCAACTCGGTAGTAATCATGAAGGTTTAAGTACTACCCATGATTATGGGGGAGATAAAACCATCACCATTGACTATTACCAACAAAGCTTAGCCCTCGCTCGCAAGATCAAAGACCGTCGAGGCGAAGGAGCTGCTTTAGGGGCTCTAGGAACTGTTTATAGCAACCGGGGAGACTACAACAAAGCCATTGATTATTACCAACAAAGCTTAGCGATCGCTCGCGAGATCAAGGACCGTCAAGGCGAGGTCAATGGATTGTGGAGTCTAGGCGGTACCTATCGTGATTTGGAAGACTACAGCACAGCCATTGACTATTACCAACAAAGCCTAGCCATCGCTCGTGAGACCAAAGACCGCCGAGGCGAAGGATCTGCTTTGGGGGCTTTAGGGGTTGTCTATGAGGCTTTAAGAGATTGCAACAAAGCGATTGACTATTATCAACAAAGCTTAACGATCGAGCGCGAGCTCAAAAACCGTCCCTATGGGGGATATGTCTATCTAAGTGAGCCGAGGCAATGCCGAGGAGGTTCTAAGTAGCAGCCTAGCCCTTGAGTATCACCGTGCATCGACCCTTCAGACGATGCTTCCGTCCACAGAATTGAGATTTTGTTGACATCTCAGCTATTGAGAATCCCTAAAACTCCTGCTATCAAAAGACTTTGGGCGACAAATTCTTGCCTTCTTGTAGTAGGGGCCACGATACGATCGCTCTCTCAATCCAGACACTACAGTTTAAGAGACCTCATAGCTGATACTGCCTTTGGTATGAACCAACGATTTGGGAATGAATAGGCTGATGAAGGGGGATTTTTGCGGGGAAAATATACAGAAAGTTTCGGCCTAATCACCTGGTGTAGAGGAGTTATGCCAAAACTTTCCGTCTAATAATAGTTAGCTTTCTAGTAGTTAGTTGAAACCGAGTTTGTAGAGGTTGTGATGGCGGTACAAGAATCAACCAAGCAATTTCCCCAGCTTGAAACCAAAAGGCTCTGCTTAGGCCAACTATCTCTATTGGATGCAAAGGATGTCTTTGAGATTTTTTCTAATGAAGAAATAACTAAGTATTACGACTTAGCAACGTTCATCACTATTGAACGAGCTGAGCAATTTATCAATCAGATGAACGAAAAGTTTGCAACCAATAAAGGTATTCGCTGGGCGATCGCATTGAAGTCTACTAATCGTTTGATTGGTACCTGTGGTTACAATGCTGTCTACTCAAGTAGTAGACGCGCCGTTATCGGCTACGAGTTGAAGCGGGAGCATTGGAAGCAAGGGTATATGCAAGAAGCACTTCACGCAATGATTGAATATGGATTTGCAGAACTTCAACTCAATCGGCTTGAGGCGTTTGTTATTCCTGGTAATGAGCGATCAATTCAAGTACTTAGCAAATTGGGGTTTGTTGAGGAGGGTATTTTGAGGGAATACGGCTTCTGGAAAGACCAGTTTTGGGATATGCAATGCTTCTCCCTGTTAAAGCGAGAATGGCAAAGTTGAGCAACAATCACTTGCTAAGCAGCTAACAATGCCCACGCACATATCAACTCAGCGATCGCCCAAGTGAAGTAAGGGCGCACCTAGTTTATATTGGGCATGCGAGCGACGGTATCTGCCAGCTCAAACCCAAGCCCTTCAAGTCATGAATCAAACTAAATCTTGGTGGCCCGTCTGGATTCCCTACCCCAATTCCTGGTTGAGTGATTCGCTTTCCGGGTAAAGAGTTTTTACTATTGGCGATCCGCTCGTTTGGAGACGCCACCATCATTTACAACGAATCAAGAGGAATGCTCTACTACAAACGAGAGCAAAAAGGATTGAACAAACTGAAGCCTGATCCCCTCACTGACCTATCGGAACAAGCTTATTGGCTGAAGAAGAATAGACGTGACTTTTTTGGCAGTTCCAAAGGCGTGCGTAAGCCAATGGCTAATACCAATTTAATTTTTATCTGCTACAGATAGAGAAGAGGGGATTGGAGCAGGAGGATGAAACAGGATGGTTGGGGTTTGCAAAATCAAGATTGAGGAGAGTGAGGACGAGTTGCGAGAACTGTTACTGACCTCCACCCCACACTCTCGTTTGAGCCACTGCTGAATCCCCCCATAACTGTCAAATCCCTCGCTCTGCTGTAGTTGTTGCTGTAGCTTCTGATCTGCTGCCTCGGGGA
>NZ_JAMPKN010000097.1:0-6848 GCF_039962155.1 Trichocoleus desertorum AS-A10
ACGAACGATCAATCGCTTCAAGCAGTTTCGACGGATTGCCACCCGCTATGAAAAACGGGCAGAGAATTATCTTGCCATGCTCTCCATTGCTGCAATTCTCCTTTGGCTCTAGGTTTTAAAACACGCCCTAGCTATTTTTCAAGTAGGGTTGGTATCAACAAACATTTTGTCTTGCTTTTTAGTTATGCTTTTTCCGACAGTTTTGTTTTCGATGCTGGGGGCTTTGCTTCTGGCTACGGTAGGTTTCCATATGACCGTGGATTACCCTTGTTATACAAAGCCTGGATTCTGGCTTTATATTTTTGGCTTTACCGTTATTCTCATTGGAAGCTGTTTCAGAGCCAGCAGAAATGCTTGAGAGTAAGAAGAGAAACTTAAGAAGCACTTTGGATTGAGGTTTAGTGGCTTTTCTAGGGAAAGGCTCTAGTTTACTAAGGTCTAATGATTCATTGGAGTGGCACGAATCGCTTGTTTTGTGTCATCGTCCGCTCAACTTAGGGCCGTTAGCTGGTTTCGTATCAATGCATCAATGTCTGACACTCACCTTGCAAGGGGTCAGTGAGTCCGTAAGCACTCAGAAGGCGATCGCCCTTTTAGATTTTAGATTCTGGAGTAGATGTGCTGGCATGACTGCGGAACAAGGGTCTGCTAACACACTGCGCAGGTCTTCTGTATCTAATCCTGTGATTTTAAAGTTGAGGTTATGCCCTTGTTCAGTTCGCTGTTTAGTTAATACCCAATCCAGAGCTTCCTCATAAATTTGAATCTTTGCCCCAGTGCTATTTGCTCCTTCAAACATCTCTAGGTCTAAACGATGGTCTCGATGCATAGCTGCTAGCAAATAAAGCAACAAAGGTTCTTGGGCTAGCTCCTTCACTTGTTGTGGGCAGGATGGGGCGTGCAAGAACTGTTGAAATGCTGAGATCGTATCCGTACCGCATAGACGCCCCCACTTGGCAAGCCACTTCCCTTGGATTTCTTGATCCATGAGAACGATCTGTACCCGTTCTAAGTTAGGTGGCATTAAACGCTCAAGGCCATGTAACGCAAATGGTCTACCTGTAATCAGGACTCGGTGTCCTCGCTCACTACTATTCTCTTTGCAGCGTGCCTGAAATGATTCCACTTGATATAGAAATGTTTTGAGGTCATCGCTGATTCCTCTCTCTAGCAATAACTCATCAAAACCGTCAAGTATGAATAGAAATCGTGTATTCAGGTCGGTCAACCAACCAATATCACTAGTCGCAAAATCTGTGCCTACAGCAGCTTGTAACGTCTTTTCAAAATTTGGGTCAAAGGTTTCGATATCTCGTAGTCGAATGAGAATCGGAATCCAAATTGGATATAGCTTTCTCCGAACCAGGTCTGCAAACATACGACAGAAGACGCTCTTGCCTCGTCCTGGGCCACCTTGAATGAATAGCACCTGGCCTTGCTTTTTTGGGTCTTGGAGCAAAGATTCAGCCCAACTTTCGATATTCAAGGGCCCAATCTGGTTGTCTATATGGCTATCTTGCTTGACTGGTTTCACTTTAAGAGGTACATAAATATCCTCAAAAGTGAAACTTTCATCAAAGACCTGTTGTAACGGCTTTTTAGATATCACCTCCTCCAAATACCTGTCGATACTGTCATAGATTCTTAACTCCTGTTGCCATTCACTTCCATATAAAGCTGCTAGTTGCTTCACTGAATCTCTAATGCTAGAAAAAGCACGCTTCATATAGCGATAAGTGCTACGGGATATCCGCTCCGTAGCAATGTGCGCTTCAGTCTCATCAAGACCTGCTTCTTGTAGGCGATCGCTCAAGATGGGACTAAAAACTTCAGCCAGCTTGGATTCATGAAAGCAAATTAAGGCTCTTTCCGCTTCTTTAGCATCCAACTCAAATTCCTTGCCATTGAGCTCTAGCTTTTCACCTAGCTTGCTGAGTCTCTTAGTAAATGCTTCAGAGGCAGGCGTTTCCAGCAACTTCTCACGTATAGTTTGATTCTCTGAAGAATTGAGAAATACTCGAAAGCTTTCTAAATAAGCGGCTTGGCTAATCAGGACTACGCATTCTTCGATTGAAGGTTCTCTCTGTGTGTGCTCCAAATAAACCTTCAACATTCCAGTTGCTAGTGAAACAAACGGTAATGTAGCTCCTGCAACCTGTACTAAAGGTAAGTTCAATACATCTAGAAGCGAAGAGATGTTGCCAACAAAAGGAACTAGCTCTGGAACACCTTTGTATTCATTTAATGCTTTTGCTAGTTCTAGAACTGCTTTGCCAGTTTCAGCGCTGCTAGCTACAGTTTCGGTTGAAAACAATTGAATATCTGTGTTAAGGGCTTTGCAGATACCCTTCCAGAGCTGCCTTACCATCCCTACTTTAGTCCTTGGAAAGTTAATGCTGATAGGGTAACTGCTTTCTCAGGCTGTGGACAAATAGCAGCGCCCCCTACTCTCCCTACTTCCCCAGTCCGATCGCTATACGCGTAATTTGAGAAACCAAACTTACAACAAACCTAGCCTCTGGGTCAGCTTGAATCTGGGGGCTTTTCTGTATTAAGAAATATTAAAATGAGAGTTAACCCCCTTCAAAAATTCAGTACTCAAAGCCTTACGAGCCAAGGAATAGAGCTGATTGGATTTTGAGCCTTACCTCTCCGAATATGAGCTGTAGTAAAACAACGATCGCCCTCTCTCTATGCCCATAGGACTCTGGCGACAAGAATTATCCTGCCAGCCGTGACCTACTCATTCAGCGATCGCGCCGTAGTAATCTAGTCCCTAGCAGATTGAGGATTGAAACAAATTAACCAAAGCGTTTTGGTTAGCGATCGCCCTCCCCTTCAGAGCATAGGCACTATGGCGGCAAGAATTACCCTGCTTGCCGTGTCTCATCCCTACAGCGATCGCGCCGTAGCAATCTAGTCCCTAGTAGATTGAGGATTGAAACAAATTAACCAAAGCGTTTTGGTTAGCGATCGCCCTCCCTTTCGGGTCATAGGAATGCTACGGCAGCTTTACCCTGCTTGCCGCCGTGACCTACTCATTCAGCGATCGCTTTAAACGAACCCCTCAACCCGATGCCAACCTTGGCCCGATGCCAGAGAGCAGCAAATCTGGTGTCGAAGTGCCCAGTGCTGCTTATGAGCAAATGGCAGCTTATTGGTCTGTAATTTCGGCTGTCCGAGGCGGAACCTCAGAGATTCGGGATAGAGGTGAAGCCTTTCTACCCCTTGAGCCGTTTGAGAAGGACACGGCCTATCTACGCCGGAGGAACACGTCATGTCTCACGCCTTGGTATGCGCGGCTGGTTCGTGGGTTGGTAGGCATGGTGCTGCGAAAGCCCGTCAAGGTTGAGGCTGGCAGTAAAACGACTGAGCATCTGGACAACATTAATTTACTGGGTGACGACTTGAATACCTTTGCTCATGAGGTATTTGAAGCAGCTATTGACCACGGCTACACGGGCATCTTCGTCGATTACCCGCGATCGGATGGCATTCAGCTGCTCTCTGAGCAGATTGCAGCAGGGTTGAGACCTTATTGGGTCCACTACACTGCACCTGAAATTATTGGCTGGCGTTACGAGATTCAAGGCAACCTGAGACGGTTCACTCAGCTTCGGATTAGAGAAGTTGTGACCGAGGAAGACGGTGAGTTTAGCGATCGCCAGGTTGAACGCATCAAGGTTTACGACTTACTTGAGGGGCGTTGCCGATGGCGCATTTTTACCAAGGTCAAGGAAGAGTTTGAGCAGACCGATGAAGGGTTTCTGAGTCTGCCGTATATTCCCTTTGTGTTCATCTACACAAACAAAAAGAAAGAGGTGGTCGTTCAGCCTCCGATGCTGGAGATCGCGCATTTAAATATCAAACACTATCAGCTCAGTTCGGACTTAGACCACAGCCTGCACCTGGCAGCTCAGCCCAAGTTGGTGCTCTACGGCTATGACCCTGGAGAAGGGGATGTCGTTGTTGGGGCAGATGAAGCTTTAGTTTTTGAAAACAAGGAGGGTCGAGCAGAGTGGTTGGTTTGTTCGGTTGAAAGCTTCAATGCCCAACAATCTCGCATCGACACCATTGAAGGACAGATGTCAGCTCTGGGCCTCGCCACCATCGTTGGACAAAAGAACGTGGGTGAGTCCGCCGAAGCTAAGAAGCTCGATCGCTCGCAGGGTGACTCAATCATGGCCGTGATTGCTCAAGGCTTGCAGGATGGCTTTGACCTTTGCTTGGAATATCACGCCGCTTACCTAGGAGAGGAGCCTGGGACCTGCCAGGTGAATCGTGACTTCAATCTCAATGCCCTCATGGCTCAGGACATAACCGCCTACTCGCAGTTGCAGCAGATGGGGCAAATTAGCCTCGAAACCCTGCTGGAGTTGCTGAAGAAGGGTGAAGTGTTGCCCGATGAGTTTGACATTGAAGCCGAAATTAAGAAGTTAGAGGCGAGCGATCGCCTACAAGATAAAGTGCTGAACCCAGATGACAGAGAAGTTCCGACCGACCAACCCAACGGCGCTGACCCAGCAGCAGATAGAAGAGCTGTCGAAGATCCGGGTCAAGGAGTTACGCAAGGCAATGACAACCGCTAGTTCAGAGCTGAAGCTTTACTTGCAGGCCAACGTCTAAGGTTGACTGCGATCGCTTTGGTCAAGTGAATGAGCAGCGATCGCACGAATAAGGGGGCAAAGACTTGGTAGCGCGATCGCCCCTTCAACTTTTACCCAATTGGGGAATGCAACCAAGTGAGTGCCCCTGCGAGTTGTCCAAGGTGCGGACATCTTTTTGGGGAGGTCTGGGTGAAGAGCGATCGCTGCTGCACCTCATTCAAGCGATCGGGACGGCTGGGTAAGAATTTGTTATCTCAAGATGAACTCGCGATCGTCTATAGATTCGGTAAAGATTGCGCCCCGCTCTTGTAAATCAAGTTTTTCGGCTTCGGTGAGTCCTATCCCTTCACCAAACCGGGCATTTTCGACAATCACTCCACTTAGATTGGTCTCCTTGCGATTGGTGTTACAAGTGCGGGCACGGTTGAGGCTGAGGGTGATCTCGCGGGCAGAGGCGCGAGCACGGTGGAGACTGAGGGTGAGGTCGAAAAGGCGTGCGCGGGCAAGCTCGTGGACAAGGTCACTGCCGTGGTCGAAAAGGTAGTCGCGGGCGAGGTCACTGGCGTGGGCAAGGTCACGGGTAAGCTCGTGGGCAAGGTCACTGCCGTGGTCGAAAAGGTGGTCGAGGTCGCGGTCACTGGCGCGGGCGCGAGCGAAAAGGTAGTCGAGGTCGCGGGCAAGGGCAAGGGCAAGGTCGAGGATGTGGTCGAGGTTACTAGCGAGGTCGAAAAGGCGGGTGCGATCACGGGCGAGGTCGGAAAGGCGGGTGTAGGCAAGGGCGTGGGCAAGGGTGCGGTCACGGGCGAGCTCACGGGCGAGCTCACGGGCAAGGGTGCGGGCGTTACCGAGGTCGGCATCACTAAGGTCAGCCCCGCTGAGGTCAGCCCCGCTGAGGTCAGTCCCTCTAAGGTCAGCCCCTCTAAGGTTAGCCCCGCTGAGGTCAGCATCACTGAGGTCAGCCCCTCTAAGGTCAGCCCCGCTGAGGTCAGCATCACTGAGGTCAGCCCCGCTGAGGTCAGCCCCTCTAAGGTTAGCCCCGCTGAGGTCAGCATCACTGAGGTCGGCACCACTTAACTGCCCTTGCGGAGTTGGATGAAGGACAATCTCTCGAACTAAATCCCACTTATCACCAGAGCTATGTTCTTCCTTTTGCTTCAGAAAGCTTCGGCTCAAAATCTGGATATCTTCAATTGGCAAACCATCAATCTCTGCCAGTTCTCCCGAAGTCAATCGATCGAGCAGTCTTGCAACATCTTCTGGAGAACCTTGCATCTTAATTCTGATGCTGCCTGCTTGAATATCTGTAATCGTGATGGTACTTCCTGAAAGGCTTCTAAAAATCGTTTCAAGTGTCTTTTGAACTTGCTCATCAATAGAGGCGACATTACCTTTTAGAACAATTTCAAATTGGACTTCTCCGTTTCCCCGATTAGCAACGGTGATTTGACGAGCAGCAGTCAGGTTCATATCATGGGCTGACTCGCGATCGCTTCGACAACATCTAACTCTGCTTCTTTTTCAGAGGCTTCTGACGCATATTGAGCCACAAGGGGTTCTAATTCTGCGATACTTCTCCAGTCTTCTATCTTCAATGCCTCACAGATTGCTTTAAAGGAATCAAGTTGTATGGGCTGTCGGTTAAAGAACTTATCGACAGTGCTTTTACTCATCAACTGAGTCTTTGCGAAATGACTTTTAGAATCAAATCCCAGCCTAATTAAGGATTTCTCTGCGCAATCGATGCCTAGACGTGAGGCAATAACAGTCACTCTTTTGCGCTTGGCTGGAGGCATCATCGTCAAACAAGTTGCTTCATCAGTAATCTTAAACCAACCAAAACTAAAGCATTGGGCAACCACTGAATGTGAACAGTCATACGTCAGGCTAAAGAGAGGCGCAATAAAACCATTACCTGAAGAGACTTTGAGGGTTTTTGGGTGAGCATAAAAGCGTGAACATAAATCTCTCAATACCTTCCATGAGCAACCTTATTCCTTCATCTAACAATCAGACTCCCGTAGAAGATGCCATTATCCAAGAACGATTACGCCAAGCTAAGTATTCTTTCAATCTGGCCCTAACTGCCACTGCAATTTCTGCTTGCGTAGGTTTAGTAGGGTTTGGATTGCTGCTCTCTAGCAAGTTTTCCGAAGGCACCGTAACGACTGCGGGTGGATTGGTTTCGAGCGCTTGCTGTGTTCGTTTTGCCAAAGATGCGAATGATCGGCTGGACAAAATTTT
>NZ_JAMPKN010000098.1:0-6812 GCF_039962155.1 Trichocoleus desertorum AS-A10
TCGAATCATGGCGTGTGGATGCCTAAAGAAGCAGAGGTGAGCTACAGTGCTTGGCAAGCATTCGAGCGAGTGTTTGCTAATGGTGAGACTGAGACGCGATACATCCAAGAAATACTGGACGCTAACCAACGACCCCGTTGTGTTGCCTGCTAACAGCACGTGGATGGTGATGAGCCACTTGCCCTCTAAACAAGACCAAGCAAAGTTTATTGGCAATCTCTATGGGCTGCGAACCTGGATAGAATATGGCTTCAAGCAGTGCAAAAACGAATTGGGATGGGCGGATTACCGACTCACGCACTACGAGCAAATCGAACGCTGGTGGGAGATGGTATCGAGTGTCTATCTCATGGTCAGTTTGCAGTTTTATGGATTAGGCGCTCAACCGCCTGGAATCCTCGATGAGGGCCAACGCGATCTCTTGACTCGGTTGGAGCAACATCCTGATTGGCAGGAGGCGAAGGGATGGAAACGACGTTTCAACAACGTACAACTGTTGGTTCAACCCTTTATCTTTTTCTGCCTTCTTCAACCTTGGATGAGGCTATTTGATATCTCTACTTTAGAGCGTGGCTTTGCTAAGCTCATCAGGATCATCATGCCTTTCCAGGTTGGTCACCGTTGGCTCCTTCCGCTCCTATGCAACATTTTTCTTCTGCCTAGAGTGATGAATGAGGGATATTATGCAGAAAATTGTTCGGGCTACCTATCCTATAGAGGAGATTAGACAGAATCAATTCTGTCTAATTAATAGTTGTGCTGCTTGCGCGCGGCGGTGCTGAAGGCGAAACTAAAGCGTATGGAAGATGTAATCAAACTTCGCATTGTTACACTAGAAGATTACGGCTTCTTGTATGCCTTACATTGCACAACCATGCATGATTACATCAAAGCGACTTGGGGCTGGGATGAGGTGTGGCAGCAAAGCTATTTTAAGCAGCATTTCCGGCCTGAAGCTAACCAGATTATTGTGCTGAACGGTCACGAGATTGGGAGCGTTGAGGTGGATTACAAGGAAGATGGAGTGCATATTAGCAACATCCAAATACTGCCTGAACACCAAAGCAAAGGCATTGGCAGTCTCATTATTTTGAAAATTATTTGACAAGCTCAACGGCAGGAGCATCCTGTGACTCTGCAAGTGCTGAAAGTGAATCCCGCACGGCGGCTTTATGAACGACTGGGCTTCGTTGTCGAAGGTGAAGATGACGCCCACTTCAAGATGAAACGCGCCTCAACTCACCAATAAGCAGCACAACAAGGCGCTGCACCTGACTGCCTATGCTCCGGCGGCAGGTGAGCTGTATGTTATGGTGCTGAGTCCTTATTCTACTTGTTAAAACCTGTATGCTATCCGACATCATTCTCATTGGACCCATCGGTGCTGGAAAATCTACTGTTGGATCACTCTTAGCGGTTCGACTAGATCTTCCACAATGCTCAATGGATGAGTATCGATGGGGCTACTACAAAGAGATTGGGTATGACGAAGAATTAGCAAAACACAAACGGTAAACGGAAGGATTTCTGGGAGTTTGCCAGTATTGGAAACCTTTTGAAGCTTATGCAGTAGAAAGGTTGCTGTCAGAGTATAAAAACTGTGTCATTGATTTTGGGGCTGGTCATTCTGTATATGAAGACAGCTCTCTATTTCAAAGAGTTCATCAAGCTTTAGCTGCTTATTCAAATATTGTTCTCTTACTTCCTTCACCAGATCTAGATGAATCAGTACAAATTTTGAATGAACGCAATGAGTATGTGCCTGACGGTAGCCCCAATATTAATGAGCATTTCGTAAGACATCCTTCAAATTATGAACTAGCGAAGTTTACGGTATATACAAAAGCAAAGACACCTGAGGAAACTTGCAGCGAGATTTTGCAGTTAGTAGGTCGGCACAATCGGGTCGAGGAAGGCATTTAACCTTCCCCTCCCACACTACCCTGCGTGCGGGTCCCCAATGGCTTAGTTTTAGCAACGGAAAAATTTTGAGCGTTTAGGGTTGGGTGCAAGCAACTGTCCCATTTTTGATAGATGGGTTGCTTTTCCAATTGAAGTTAAAGTAACCGTAAATCAAGGCTTTCAGAGTTCAGCTGTCCCATTTGCAGTTCAAAATGGGACAGTTAAGCGTTTCCTGCAATCAGAAAGCAAAAAGTAAACTGTCTTCTACGACCTTTGCTAGGCAAGCTTTTCAGCCTTAACGCTTAAAATTTCCCGTTACTATAATCAAGCCCTTTAGATTTTCACGATCGCCCTGGTGAAGAGAGATAGAGAGGCGATGAGCCGCTAAGTTGCTTGCCGCGCGGCTTGGCGGAGCGGCATTCGAATCACGAATTCAGTGCCCCTGCCAGGCGTTGAAATGCACTCTAATCTGCCCCGATGTTTTTCGGTAATGATTTGGTAGCTAATCGACATCCCCATCCCAGTGCCTTTCCCCAATGCCTTGGTCGTGAAGAAGGGATCAAAGATGCGTTTTTGCACCGCTTGCGCCATGCCCACTCCGTTGTCCGCGATCGCCACTTCTATCCAGCCAGCATCAGCCATTGATGTACGGATGGTAATGCGGCTGGGATGGTCCTTTAGCTCCTGATAAGTGCACTTGGCGTTGTTTTCCTCGATCGCATCAATAGCATTGACCAAGATGTTCATAAACACCTGGTTGAGCTGTCCGGCGTAGCACTCAACTAGCGGCAGCTTCGCGTAGTGTTTAATAATCTCGATTTCTGGCCGCTCGGGTCTAGCTTTGAGACGGTGTTGCAGAATCAGCAGCGTGCTGTCGATGCCTTCGTGAATATCGACCGCCTTAAATTCCGCCTCATCCATGCGTGAAAAGTTGCGTAAGGACAGAATAATCTGCCGAATGCGATCGGTTCCCACCTTCATCGAGGTCAGCATCTTCGGCAAGTCTTCGCGCAAAAACTCTAAATCCATCTCTTCCGCCGCCACTTGGATTTCGGGAGTCGAGTGAGGATAGTGCTGCTGATACAACTGCACAAATTCTAATAAATCCTCCGTGTACTCCTCCACGTGTGTTAGGTTGCCGTGGATGAAGTTAACCGGATTGTTGATTTCATGAGCCACCCCAGCCACCAGCTGCCCGAGACTCGACATTTTTTCACCTTGCACCACTTGAGCCTGAGTCCGCTGCAATTCTGCCAAAGTATTCTTGAGTTCAGCCGTGCGTTCCTCGACCCGCTCTTCTAGGACTTCCTTGCTGTGTTCTAAAGCTGTGAACAACTCCCTCAGCCGTCCTGCCATGTGGTTGAAGGAGTGGGAGAGGGTATTGAGTTCTTGAATATTGCTGGCTGGCACCGTTTGCTCTAGATTGCCAGAGGCCATCGCTTCACTAGCTTGATTCAGACGCAGAATCGGATGAACCAGCCAACGAGAGGTGAACAAGCCTATGCCAATGGCACCCACCAAGGCACCGAAGCAGAGCGCGATTGTGGTGCGGGTATTGGCATTGATTTGGGCCATGAATACATTCTCTGGCACACTGGTGACGAGCAGCCAGTCTAAACCATACTGATCGCGCCAAGGTCTCACATCGACAAAATACGGTTCTCCCTGCACGTCAAGCTGAAAGTCTGTATCTTTTGTGATGGACTGAAACCCGTTGGTAGCTTGAATGGACTGGGCGATGCTACGAACGGTGGAGT
The DNA here is from genome assembly GCF_039962155.1 of Trichocoleus desertorum AS-A10. Taxonomy (NCBI): domain Bacteria; kingdom Bacillati; phylum Cyanobacteriota; class Cyanophyceae; order Leptolyngbyales; family Trichocoleusaceae; genus Trichocoleus; species Trichocoleus desertorum. The sequence continues at coordinate 3,660 of NZ_JAMPKN010000098.1, forward strand.
TAGAGCTCTCAATCGCTCGTACCCGCTGAATCGCTTGCTTGCTCAGGGTAAAGGTTTCTTCTTTACTAGAGGTGGCAATCAGTGTGCCATCGCGCTCCATAATAAACACTTGCCCAGATTGACTAATCTCTAAACTGCGTAGGAAGTCACTCAGCTTAATCAGATGAATATCAGCGGCAATCATGCCGAGCAAACGCTTTTGTGCGTCGTAGATGGGGCGACTAGCCGAGGCCGCGATGTAGGGTGTAGGCAGATTCAACGCAGTAATCTTGGCCCAAATCGGTTTGCCAGCAGCGATGGGTTCGGTATACCAGGTCTCTTTAAAGTTGTCCCAATCCCAGCGATCGCTCACTTGAGTACGGTTGCCTTGGCTATCAACCGCGTAATTTGTGAGATTGTTGGGCAGTGTTGCGGTCCAATCATCAACGGTAATGGTTTTGCCATCGTAGCGAGCCGCTCCCACTCCTTCCCCAGTCGTTAAGCCAATGCCAATGTAAGTCAGGTCATACGCTTGCATCTGATCCCAGAAATACTTCCCCACCGCTTCGCGATCGCGCACATCGAGCATGCCTCGGCGAATCACATCAGCATTGAGTTGGTTGAGGACTTGAGGAATGGCCAGATAGGACTTCAGGCGTTCATCAACCACATCGCTGGTGCGATCGAGCAATTGTTCTGCCAGATCGTTGACCGCACTCTGGCCGTTTTTGAAAGACAAATAACCGACGAAACCGACAGCGGCAAAAATCTGGAGGACGAAGGGAACGACGAGAACAAGTTGTAATGGAAACGTTTTGTCTCTGAGGAAGTGCTGACTTTTCATTATAAGAAAGGAATTTTTATTAAGCTCTAGCCGTTTAAAAATTCCCAGGATCGTCACACAGCTAACGCTTGACAGACCTTGCCGAAGACGCTGTACTGTCGATAGTCAAGTGGTGCTGCCACCCTTGTTTACGTATATAAAAGTTGCAATCAATACTAGGGTGTGCAAACTACGTAAATCCGCAGTGCCAACGAATCTTCACTCTTGTCTATCATGACGTCAGTTCGACGGAGTAGCGCAGCCTTCTTGTCTTGTAGGTCCGCTGCGGCTGATCGGTCAGTTTCGATGGTGGCGATGAGGGCGATCGCCTCTTCAAACTTTTGTTTCCGTTGCAGAAGCTTCAGCTAGGTTCAACCTGACTCAAGTTCGACAAATCTTTCTATGAGCGTAGAGTGCTGACAGAGTTTAATTGTGATTGATAAGCATGGTGATTAACCATCTTTCACGCTTGTTAAGCAAGCATTGCTTCTTCTGGTTGTGCATTTGATAAAAAACACAATGCAACCTGCTCCAATTTTCTAAGACTAACCCAGACTCTGTATTCAGTCGGCAGACAAGTAATACAAACTTCAATATCCGTCTCCGACAAACTTACTGCCGTACTGAAAGCTTCCTGTCTTTGAGCAGCATCGAACTTTTTATAGAAGCTGTACAGCTCCTTACCAGAGGCAATACCTTCCTGAAGTACACCTTCATGCCAAAAGGAAAAAGTTGAAACGACCTCATGAGACAGGACGAGAGGATACATAGAACGACCTTTGAGTTGTAAAAATCTCTTCAATGGATTCCCAACATTTTACGCTGTTGATATTGCAAATTGTTAATAGTATCTACGTCTCCTGAACTAGGGGGACCTTTAAGACCTTTGGCCTAACGTCCGCTGAAGTCGAGCGATCGCGAAAGCAGCAGCTAAGAAGCCCTAAGACTCCCGCCCATATTCATGGGTCAGTTGTTCAAGTTGAAACGTGTGGCAAGCGATCGCCTGGGGTTGGTAAGGGTCAGGAGCCACAGTTGTAGACGAACTGTCTTGACCCGGATGAGCAGTGCCGGGGTGCCCTCACGGGTGATTCAGGAGATATCCGAACACCGCAGCTTACAAGCGCTTCAACGCTATCTTGGGGTTTCAAAGTTGCAACTAGAGGGGCGATCGCATCTCTCAGTTTTTGAAGTATCGGCGCTTAATAAATCAGTTGATCTCTTGGACTGGATCTAATAATTTCCGAGGTCGTGGTTCTATGTCAGCACCCTGTTTTCCGTCTAATCCTGTTTCTGGGAGCTTAGGCAGAATAAAAGGCTAAACCGGAGCGAAGAAACGTTCAGGAATTTGGGCTCATTAAGAGTTGAGCCGAGACAATTTCATCAACGAGCATCATTATGCTAAACGAGAGTTCAGATCAGTTATGGGTTGAGCCTGTGGGTGGAATCATCCTCGCTCGGATTCGCGGGGTGGCTACAGCCGACCTCATACAGGAGTGCCATCAGCGCATTGTGGTGTTGCAGAGAGACACGGGCTGCAAACAGGTGATGTACGATGCCTTAGAGCTTGAGCGCCCGCCGATAGAAATTGTGCTCACACAACAGGGGTTAACCGATGCGCTCAAGCAAGCTGATGTAAAAGTCGCGATAGTTGTGCCCAATACGGGGATTGCTTACCTGGCCCGTCTGGCGTTTGGCGAAGCCAATCATCGCGTGTTCTACAATGATATTGCCGCCGCAGTATCATGGCTGGGCAGTCCTTGATCAACTGAAGGTTGCAAGGGCAGAAAGGGTGTGATCAAAACACTGCGATCGCCTGGGCTAGTGGGAGTCAGCACCCACAGTTTCAGACGCATGGCCTTAACCCAGATGAGTAGTGCGGGGGTGCCGCTGCGGGTGATCCAGGAAATCTCAGGCCACCGGAGCTTGCAGGCGTTTCAATGCTACTTAGAGGTTTCGGAGCGGCAACTGGAGGGAGCGATCGCGGCTTTGAGTTTCTGAGTTTCTAGGGGCGATCGCCGCGAAATTAACAGCATTCTTGGAGTTCGAGTGCTAGGGTGAGGCATCCTTAAGCTGAGGGTTGAAAGGTTGCGGCGCAATCTTCTCTTCCTAAGAAATGCATCCACGTCAAACGCAGTCACAGTCTCTAGAGTCGCGGCAACCTTCAGCAAGTCATCCAGAGCGTGATCCTGCTTTCGATGAATTACTCACCTACCTCAGGCAGAACCACGGGTTTGACTTCACAGACTATAAACCCCCTAGCTTGATGCGCCGAATTCAGTTACGAATGCACGAGCTCGGCATAGGGACTTACGGCGATTACACAGCTTATTTGCAAGCCAATCCAGATGAGT
>NZ_JAMPKN010000099.1:0-6307 GCF_039962155.1 Trichocoleus desertorum AS-A10
ACCATACCCCTAGATAATGATCTTGAACGCATCGACGATCAAGGCGGTATTGTTGCAATTAGTGGTAAGGTCAGGCCTAGTGATCGGATTCAAGTTGAACAACGCATCTCCAGCATATTCTCACTGCGGTTGCCCATTACTTGAGCACTGAATAGTCTGGCCACCATTGATGATGGTGCCAATCACATGTTCGATATCAATTCGATGATGCTTGGCTAGCCAAATATTACCCCAATAAATTCAACAAAGCTGGCAGCGCTGACAACAGTGGAAATTCAAGCCCTGGCGGCGGGTAAGGTGGCCTGGAATGATGGGCATGAGTGCACCACACTATCCAGCAACGACAGCCGCTCTCGCTAATTTGACCGACGATTTAACAATTATTAGGACTTCCACCATGAGATTATTTTCAAAACGTCAGTGGGTTTCTGCAACGGTCATTGCCAGCATTTTGTTGGTCAGAGCACTGGGTTCTACCGCCACCGCCAGCCAACCCCCTATCGCCACGATTCAACGCCTCACCGCTGGTGACCGGGCCTGTTATGTAGAGCTAAAAGACGATAGTGGAAAAACCTCAACCGAATTTGCCGAATTCAACATTTGTGAACAACAGCTAGTGGGCAAACGGGTACCTCTCACCTACGAATCGGGTAATATCCTAGCAGAAGCCTGCCAGGGAAATCTCGACTGCGGGAAAAGTGAGACGGTCATGCTAATTAGCCGGGCAGACGTTTTAGCGCCAGTCAATGCACCGACAAAAACCATCCAAGCTCTAGCTGACGGCAATTATCGTTATTGGAATGGAACGACCAATCAGAGCATCGTTTCCGACGAAACCCTCGTAGCCAATGGCGGCATCGTGTTCCACTTCCGCAAGCAGGGGAATAACGTGTCTGGAGTTTTTTCCTATGTTGATGGAGAAGCGATTTGTGTCGAGGGACAGGCCAACGGCAACACCGTTAGTGGCCGTGCAGCCCAAACCCTCCAGGGCGCTTCTGTGCGGAGTGCAGGAGAATCTTTTGCGAGTTTTGGTCCCAGTAAAGCTTTATCCGTCCGACGAGGGTACAAAGTTAACCGCCAGGTGGTTCGCTATGATAGCGCGCTCCTGAATCTGGCTGGGATGAATCGGATTAATGTAGGCTCCCGGACACCTAGGGGGTGCGTTTGAAGAACAAAAAGCTGAGCTAGGAAGGCGATCGCCTGGGCCTAGTGGAAGTTAGCACATGACTTGGAAGGTTAGGCTCAAAGAGAGTGGAGTTCTAAGCAGGCATAATCACCTCCAAGACTTGCTGACAAGATCGCCCCTGAGCAAATAGTCCGAGAGTGGTTAACCTAATAACGAAGTGATCGCCCTTAGAAACTCAGAAGCTCAGAGACGCGATCGCCCCCTCCAGTTGCAGCTCCGTAACCTCTAAATACCGTTGAAGTGCCTGCAAGCTGCGGTGCCCGGAGATTTCCTGAATCACTCGCAGCGGCACCCCGGCGCTACTCATCTGGGTCAAGGCAGTTCGTCTAAAACTGTGGGTACTGACCCCTACAAGCCCTAAGCGATCGCTATATTGAACAGTATGCAAAACCCTATTGCTCAGCTCCAGCTATGCTTTGAGCGATCGCGTAAGGCTTTGTGGATCTTCTTCCATTTCTCCTTTTCGGCTAATTGGGCAGATAGGTCCTGTTTACGGGTGGCATAATCTAGCTCTCGTTGCAGCTTTTGATAGCTGAAAAATCGAGCGGGATCGAGTAACCCTTGTTCTATGGCTTCCTGTACAGCACACCCTGGTTCGGTTGTATGTTGACAATCGCGAAAACGGCATTGCTGGGCTAACTCCTCAATGTCGGCAAAGGTTTCCTGCAAGCCCTCCGCTGCTGACCAGAGCTGGAGTTCCCGCATCCCTGGCGTGTCAACAATACAGCCTCCAGAAGTCAGGCGAATCAATTGCCGATGGGTGGTGGTATGTCTCCCTTTGTGGTCTTGCTGCCGCACTGCTTGAACCGCCTGAGCTTCCAGACCTAGCAATTGATTGGTGATGGTTGACTTACCTACTCCTGATGAGCCGAGCAGAGCTACTGTTTGTCCCGATTGTAAATAGGGCTGTAACGCTTCTAGACCTTGCTGTTGAGCCGCGCTCAAAACCAGAATGGGCACTCCCAAAGCGATTGCTTCTACCTCTGAGATTCGTGCTTCTACGCAATCGCACAGATCCGCTTTGTTGAGCAGAATCACCGGATTGGCTCCACTCTCCCAAGTTAAAACCAAGTAACGCTCAATGCGGCGGAGATTGAAGTTGCTATCCAGGCTGGATACCAAAAAGACGGTATCAATGTTTGTTGCCACGACTTGCTCGGTCGTTTTGGCCCCCGCCGCTTGTCGCGAGAACTTGCTTTTGTGTGGCAGTACTTGATGGATGGTCGCTTTCTCAGCTCCAGCAGGTAGGTTGACCACAACCCAATCGCCCACGGCTGGAAAATTGTGGGAACTGGCTGCTTGATGGCGAAACTTCCCCGTGACTTCAGCCGCGATTTCTCCTTGCTCGGTGTAGAGGAGGTAGGTTTGCTTGTGCTCTAGCGCTACTCGACCTACTTTGTAACCTGCGGCACGATAGGGGGCAAAGCTGTGAGCAAAAAAATCGCTCCAGCCTAGCTGTTCTAAACTCATTTGTGTAATTCCTCAAGTAAAGCTGGCAATCGGCCAAGTTCACAGAGGAATGCCCGTTTTTAGCGAGATGAAATTAGGTCAATTGCATCTGCATCTAAGCCAGCATCTCTGTGACTGCCTGACGGTTGATTGAATTTGGCATGGCAGTGGTTACAGTGACCCGCTCAGTCATATTTCTTGCTTCCTAAATACAAATATCTTTGGTCTACAATCTCATATCCCCGAGTTCCTGAAATCAGTTTTGTCTCTCAGGCTAATGCCTACATCGCCCAGCGAAACCTTGTGGGCCTCCCCCTAAAGCCCTCTCCGCATCGGAAAGGGACTTTGAAATTCGGCTCGCATCGCTATCCCTGGAGGGAAGCAAGCTAGGCAGGGAAAAGGCTGGGGGTTAGTTTTTTGTGGAAATCAGGGGGCGATAAGGTTGCCAGAGTTGCACAGCTCTGCCGTTGGCGATCAAGAATTGACCATTGGGGCTGAACTGGAACCGACTCACACCATAGATTGCTGTGATGCTTTGCCCTGTCTGGGTATTCCACAAGAGAATCCCTTGGCGCGGAATTGGCTCGCTTTCCACCAATGGCAAAAGCAAGCTACTGGTGGCTAAGACGCTGCCATCAGGACTAAACGCCAGATAGCCCAGATTGTTTGGCTGCACTGGATGTCCAGCCGACTGGACTAGGTTAAGAGTGTGGATAGGTTGGTAGGTGCGAAGATTCCAGAGATAAGCTGTTTTCTCTTCACTACTGGCTAGCTGCTGACTATCGGAGCTAAACGCTAGGTGTTGAATTGAGTTGCTGTGTTTGCGTAGGGTGATCAGTCGCACTCCTGTAGTAGCATTCCACAACTTGATGCTGCGATCGCTATCTGCAGCCGCTAGGAGTTGGCCGTTGGGACTAAAAGCTAGAGGCAATCTGGGCGGGAGGTTAGCGGCTTGACCAACCAAAGTGCGAATCAGTTGCCCAGTGGTTGCGTCCCAGAGTTGTAGGGTGTTGCGATCGCTGGCCGTGGCTAGCCGCTTACCATCAGCACTGATCAACAGAGTAGTCGCAATGCCATCGGAGGGCTGCAAAGTGATGGTGCGTAGAAGTTGCCCCGTTTGCAGGTTCCACAGCTTGATCGTGCGATCGCTACTGATGCTAGCAAGTCGTTGCCCATCGCTGCTAATAGCGATCGCTCTAACCGCATACCGATGACCACTGATCGTCCGTACCGCCTTCCCTTGATCAGTGTCCCACAGGCGGATCGTGCCATTAGAGAGTCCTGCTGCCACCAGCCGACCATCCGGTGTGAAAGCTACCGAATTGGCGACATCTCCCACAATGCGGTTAGACTCAGTTGGAGGTTCCTGAGCTGTTCCCCTATAGGAAGAAGCTTTTGTTGCTTGGCCCCGCAGGAGAGTAATCAGCCGAGTGCCTCGCTCTGCATTCCATAGCGCTAGTGTGCTGTTGTTGGCTCCTCCATTACAAGAGTCCTCATAGCTATAGCTGCTGATCGCCAGAAGCTTGCTGTCGGGGCTAATGGCTTGGGCCACCGGATAGGCAGGGCAGTTTTTGTTGGAGTAAAGCGATCGCAGGTCGATGGAGCGGGCGAGCCGGGCTTGGTTCCAGCTACCTTCAGTGGGTAAAGGAGCTTCCAGAGCTGTAGAGAGCCAGCCGAACAGGACAGGTAGGTAACGTTTGAAGCGATCGCCTTGCAGATAGAGGGCATCGATCATACAGCTGCCACAGCTTTGAGCATTGAGCATGCCACTAATACGCTCCCAGGAAATACCCGCCCAAGGTAGGTGTCCCACGGGAGCTTGCCGCGAGTAATTTAGCTCTGGCTCAGTCAACCACTCCGGAGCTACAAAGTTGTCTGGGTCAGGAGTTGACCGAGTCCAGCCGACGCGATCGCCAAAGGCTTTAGCCGCAGTATTCGTATTGTCAGGATGTTTGGCTCTCACCTGATCCCAGATCTGTTTCTGAGCACTGAAGCCAAAACGCCCACCGCTAGCTTCTGTCCAGAGTTGGTCTAAGGTTTGCAATACTTCCGGGGGAATATTAGTGGCGAGGGGTGAGCTAAAAATATCACCTTTAGGATGCACCCAAGTCTCCAAAATCCGGCGAGTTTCAGCATCAGCAGCCCGCCAATCTTGCGCCTTTAGCTGCTGGCGCAGAACACTTACATCTATGCGGGAAGCCTGCGCGAGAACTGGGCCAGAGACTTCTTGGGCGACGGCCATCTGAGTTGGCAGCGCCAAGAGATTGGGGTAGGGAACAACCAAGCTAGTTCCTAATAAGAGAGCACAAAAGAAGCGATTCATCAGATCTTTCTAAGGTTGTAGGCGATGAGGAGTGATGGAGCAGAGCGATCGCATAGCTGAACTGACGCTGTTGGATCAGCCGCAGGGTAACCAGGGAATTCAACCAAGCTCATTGAGACAAATCAAGCTAAACCTCGGTTTGCTAAGGCTGGGCACTCAAAACTGGATACAACGGATGGAAGAAAAATTCCTAACTAAATCTCAAAATTGAAGCCTTTTTCTTTGAGTTGAGGGTACTTTGATTTATCGATTTGAGTTGTCCAGCTCGATAAGCAAATCCATTTTGAGAATTTCTTTGCGAAAGTTGCCCTTATCTAGAGATACCCCCAACACGGTTTCATACAGGTTTTGCAGTTGGGAGAGGGTGAATTTGCTTGAGAGAAGTTCAAAACGGATCGGCTCATAACGGACTTTGCCCTTGAGGCGATCGCTCTGCTGAAACCGTCGAAAATCTCATTCTGTCATTGCGCTTCTGCCTTGAAACAAATACTTCAATCGCAACTGTCAGCCCCTCAAAAATTAAGAGCTGCGATCGCCCCTCTAGTTGCAACTCTGAAACCCCAAGATAGCGTTGAAGCGCTTGCAAGCTGCGCTGTCCCGATATCTCCTGAACTACCCGTAGCGGCCCCCGGCACTGCTTATCAGGGTCAAGACAGTTCGTCTACAACTGTGTCCTGACCCTGACCAGCCCCTAACGATCGCACATCTCCCGTAGAATCTCGTCTGCCGACTTAGGATTGATGTGCCCGCGCCCGTGCCGTCCGGGGAAGAGGTACTGTTGACCCGCCCCGGTACGGTACGTCTCCAAGTATCTTTTGAGAGTTGCATTAATGGGAATTTGCCGTGTCTCCTGCTTCCCCTTGGTGTTGGCCTTACGCAAAGTAATCTTCATTCTGACTCCCACTACATCATAAGCATCTGTGGTCAGCATTGAGCCAGCCTCACTGATGCGACATCCCGTATAAAGGCAGATGCCAAACAGGGCACGATCGCGATCGCCTCTCAACCATTGAGACTAAGGTCGCAGCAATCAAGCAACGATTGCTTAGCTTTGCACAAAAACATTGCCTAAGATACCTCGTTTCGGCAATGTTTTTGTGCAATTTTTGTGGCTTAAGGCATATCTCAGGAAGACTTCAAGGGATCGCAACGCTAACATCCCAAGGAGCTGAGAGGCGAGATACTCTCCTCAGCATTGCTCCGCTTGAGTAGCGCGATAATGGCATCCACCCAGGGCAAACGCATCTAAATTGGGGCAAGAGAGTGGGTGAGATACTGGATTAGAGCGTTTTAGCCAGAGACTCCTAACTGACCATGCCATCAACTGCTGCAAGCCTTCTAGAACATTT
>NZ_JAMPKN010000100.1:0-6124 GCF_039962155.1 Trichocoleus desertorum AS-A10
CAGATTGGGCGATCGCTCCAAGAATTTGATGACCATCTCGCCACCCTAAGATTACTGCTCGCGGTCGGATTGCCGCTTTCGATGCTGATGGTGGGCGGTGCCAGTTGGTGGCTCGCAGGATTAGCCATGCAACCTGTTTTCCACTCCTACGCCCAAATGCAACAGTTCACCGCTGATGCAGCCCATGAATTACGCACCCCGATCGCGGCTATCCGAGCCACGGTAGAAGCAGTTGAAAATACTGATTCTCTCTCGCCTGAGGATGTGCAGGACACTTTAGGCGCGATCGCTCGCCAAAACCACCGACTGGCTGCCCTAGTGCAAGATCTCTTGCTGCTCTCTCGCATGGATCAAAAGAAGTCGGTAGACAGGCATCAGTATTGCTGTCTCAATGACTTAATCAGTGACTTGGTAGAGAGTTTATCGGTGCTTGAGATTGCTGCTCCGATTCAGTTAATGGCTCAGATCCGAGCTGACGAACCGTTATATGTCACAGGAGATGAAAATCAGCTCAGCCGATTGATCTCTAATTTGATTGTCAATGCTCTGCAATACACTCCTAATGGTGGGATCGTGACAGTGACTTTAGAGCAAGCGGATACCGACGCTCTGATTCATATTCAAGACACCGGAATTGGCATTGCCTCAGAACATCAATTACGCATTTTTGAGCGCTTCTATCGGGTCAGTGGCGATCGCTCTCGTCATACTGGAGGGGCTGGGTTAGGGCTGGCTATTGCCAAGGCGATCGTTGAGGCTCATCAAGGGAGCTTGAAAATATGTAGCGAATTAGGCAGAGGTAGTACGTTTACAATTTGCCTGCCTTTAGAGAAGTAAGGATGCAGTCAAGCTGAAAAGATTACTTCATCGTTGCTCTGTTGCTTTTCTTGCAACTAGTTAAGATTGTGAGTTCCTCTCAATGAGTTCTTCAAAACTCAATTCAGCTAAGGCTTTTCAGCTCATTTTGGCCCAAAGGTATCTGGAGGTGTCAGAGCTACAAGAGGGGGCGGTCGCCTTTCTCATTTTTTGAGAGATGGCGCTCAGCAACGATTCAAGTCGAGCATTTGTATTCCAGCGATCGCGCGTCCCTTTGATGTTTAGATGCGCTGTAGCTCAGAGCCTACGGTCGTTTGCGGTTTCCCGTTTACCGGAAAACTTGTCTCAGCAGTAGTGTTTTTTTGTTTGGGTATTAACCACTTACTGAACTTGCTATAGAGTGCAGGAATCACCGGCAAGGCCAATGGTTAACCTTTCAAAAGCTTCTTAAGGGCGAAGTGGGCTGGATGGGACTACTTGGTTAATCATCGGCTGACTCTGCGGTTGGCCTGTGGGTGGGGCGCAGGGACGACCTGTAGCATCAACAAAATAGCAATTCTGGGCTCCGAAACTGGTCGAAGCTACCTCCACTCTTGGAGCGTTTTGATTACAAAGTTTCCCTAGGTCAAATGTTTGTCCATTTTCTCCTTGGAAATAACAAAGTGGTACATCTGTGTTGGGATTTGCCACAGTAGGATAAGCTGCCTCACCCACAGGCAATTGACTGAAAGCCACCTTTGGCAAGAAAGCAGTTAGGGTCGCAGAGAGCAAGGCAGTCAAGCGTAAAGATTTCAGCATGATATTTGACCTCGTATTTTACTAAACGTGGTTTTAAAGTGTGTTTTTCAAGTTGTCACTAACCCAATTTGCATCACAGCTCGGACTGTAATTACTGCTCCTAATAAGGCAATTCCTAAAGCTCCTAGGGCAGGCAGGACTTTGGCTAATTGTGTCTGGACGGGTAATCCCTCAAACAGGCGCTTAGCCTAACAGTTCCTTGACGCGGGCCATGCCACGCATCACCACATGGTCATGAACGGTTGGGGATTTTTGAGAAGTTAAAGCAAACTGAGAATAATAACGCTCTGCTGCCCGATAATTTCCCTGCCGTACCTCTAGTTCAGCTAGATTCAGTAGAGCTGGGGGATACTGGGGCAAAATCCGCAACGTTTCTCTGTAAAGTGCTTGTGCTTGTGGAAGTTGGCCTCGCTTGAAGTACAACCGCCCTAAGAGGGTACGTGCCCAGACAGAACTCCTGGTTTCCTCGGGTTCTTCTACGGCGATCGCCTGTTGTAGGTCTTGAATCGCTGCTCCATCTTGGCCTTGAGCCACCTTCACTAAAGCCCGTTGCGTTAGAGCTCCTAGAGAAGGAGTTTGCTTCACGAGTTGCTCTGCCGCTACATCAGCCGCTGCAATATCACCTAGCGCTAAGTGGGCCGTGGTCGCAACAGAGAGTGCGTCTGGGCTACCTGGGGCTTGCTTTAACAGCCGCAAAGCTTCAGCAAAATCATGTCTTGCCGTTGCCACTCGCGCCAGCACCAAAACTGCTTCAGAGTTAGAGAAGGATAAGTTAGCTAGTGACTGTTGCGCCGTTTGCTCTGCTAGTAAGTACCAACTGCTTTCCCCGGTGGCACGCACCATTTTTAAGTAAGTTCTAGCTAAGGCTGCCCGATTCAACCCTCCTTTTGGGTCTGAGAGAATCCGAGTTTGATAGAAAGCCATCTCTCGTTCTAGCCCTTGCGTCACCTTGCCCGGATCAGGACGGGAGAACTGGTAACGATACAAGGGATCGAGCTGTGCCCTAGACTGCTGTTGCCACAAGTGCAGGCCACCTGGAATCAAAATAAGCAGGCCCACGACAGACAGAGCCACCAAACGCGGTGACGATAGAACTGCTCTGAGCCTGTTTTGCCAAGCTGCTGAACCGTCGTAGTTTATCAGTTTCACAGCTCTTACTCCTTAATGCGCCCCATCTCATCTCGTCTCATTTATGCTTGCGACGCATCTCAATCCTCTTGTACCCACTTACGGATAGGTGTTACCGCCAAAGCAGAGAAACGCTTTGAAGGTTTCCTGGACAAGGAGAATCAAGATGCGATCGCGGTTTGTTTAGTTAGGCAGTGCTAAATAAGGGAATGCAGGCTCAAGCGCCTTATGACCTTGAGCGGGATTACCAGGTTGACCTTCATAGGAGACGTTGTCACTCAATGGCTGCCCAGCCACCACGCTTAAGGTGATGTCGATCACGTCATCTTTGATTAAGCGACCCCGAATTGGACTGCCCTTAGCGTTGAGAGCATTGGCGTAGCCACTTGGGCCTGTGGTATCAATCCGCATGACATCAGGCAGAAATGCACCCAGTAAGGCATTGGCTCGTGCTTCTGGGTTCCCAAAGGCCAGGAGGGTCTGTTTGGCTTCTCCCACAATGGGACCAGCAATATTAGCCGCAGGTTGTCTGCCTGCTAAAGCCGCCGCTTCAAAATCAGGCCCCACACTGTTTAAGGCATTTAGGAAGTCATTGGTTACAACCAAACCTTCGTTGATTGCGGGTCTGGCTAAACGCTCCACCTGCGTAAATTTGTTGTTTGGTCCCACTACAGAAATGGTTTCCCAAACGTCAAAAGTTTTTGTAGCGGTAGCGCCTTGCAGAAATCGGATGGGGACTCGCACTGCGATCGCGTTGACGTTGTAGCCTTTGGCAAAATCAACTGCGGTGCTAGGGTCGCGGAAACCTACTTTGGGGCCAATGCCAAGCGCACCGCCCCGAACTCGGAAATACTGCTCTACGTCAAAGAAGAAAGGATCTTCTCGTAACCCCGCAAAAACCGAAACCTGAGAACCACCGAGCGCCACCTGCTTGACTTCAGGAGCAGTATTGAGCGCCGTCGTTTGTAACTGCTGATTTGCAACTAAGGTCGCCCCATCGCGAATTGCCGTCAGCTTCATGCCCTGTTGGCCTTTAGCATTGGGTTTGTCAAACTCAAATCGTAGAGTGACATCCGGTACGCCTGTGGGAGTCGCATCATTGTTGCCCACTCGCGAGACCTTAAACTCATATCGAGCTTTGGTGCTGAAGTAGTATTGCTGACGAGCCAGCGATCGCGGGTTTGTATTCATGATCAAGATCAGATCCCCGGCTGAAGCGTTGGGATTCTGATCTTGTTCTCGAAAGACAAATAGATCGGTCAAATTCAGATTGCGGCCTTTAGTATCCACCTCACCATCATCGTGGTCGGACGCTTTCAAGTATTGAGGTGCTAAGCCAGCAGTCAAAGCAATCCCTAAAACTAGCAGGCTTAACTGAGCCACAAGGCCAAAGCGCCAACGGCGGGCAGAAGTTTTAGGGGCAGTCGTGGGTTCATTCAATGAGGGGTTAGGCTCATGGAGCGTAGGGGGTTTAGGCATTATAGAAGTCTCCTAAAAAATCAAAGAGTGACTGCATCCAGCCGAGGTAGGGTGGCATCTGGGCGAGATTAGTAGCGAAATCCAGATGGAAGTATCTATGTCAGAGGAACTGAAGCGCGGTGCTGTTTTTTAGATTTCCATCGGCTCCAAGTAGCCCCAGCACCCAGCGCCATCAGGCCCAGAGCAGCAGTCGGTTCTGGCACGCTGGCGGGTGGAGTGGATTGAGCAGCGGTGCTGGCTCCTGTCAAGGCGATCGCATAAGTGCCACGGGTTGCACTTGTCCCCGCAAAACCGCTCAGGGGCAATTCACCCCCTGGGCCTGTGGGTTCTAGGACATCATTGGCACCAGTCGCAAAAATGTCGCCATTGTTACTGACGGGGTTATAGCCAGCACTCGCGATCGCTAAACAGTAAAGACCCGATTGGCTAGGAGAAAACCCGCTAGAGAGCAGCGTCGGTTGTACGGAGCCAAAGCTATCATCGTTACCGTAAATACCTTTACCTTCTGCGTCAAAAAGAAATAACTGCGGATCTTCCAACAGAGCTGTAGGCGCTCCGAGAAGCTGATTGACTGGCAAATCTACCAAGGTTTCTAGACTGATAGTGGTAGCCGAAAAGGTCTGCCCCCCAGTTAAAAAAATTCGAAACAGATCAGCATCGTTGTCTGCTAAGGCTCCACCAAGAAACTCTAGTAAAGTTGGCCCAGAGGGAATAGCTTGAGCTGTGTTGAGGGTTTGGCCTGCATCTCCAGTTTCAATTAAGGTGATTGCATAACTAGGGCTAGCGGCCAAAAATAACCCTAACGCAGGCAGCAATATTGCTGGTATAAATTTTTTTCATTACTTTTCTCTTCGAGGTTTTCTAAGCGCTCTCATGCAATCAAATTTACGAGTGTCATCAAAGTTAGATACGTTAGATACGTAGTTTCACTCGTGGCATCTCTTGAAAATCAAGTAAAATAGATTACATTGCATCAAGATGAGATCCAAAGCACGGTTGATTAATGGGTTGGGTCGGTCTATAGGGGATGCCTGAAATCGCTTGAGTGCAAGCCAGGCATGCAGAACTTACAGTCATACTGTGTTCGACGAAGCCGGCAATTGCCAGACCAAAAACTGCTCATTTTTTGTTCACTTTTGCTGAGCTGTGCTTAGCTAATCTCTTGGTGCCACAGGATTTCGGTCAACCGAGCCATACCGTTTTTGAGGTGGCGACGAAAGGTACTGAAGGGGACATCGAGTAACTCAGCAACTTGCTCTTGGGTTGGAGTGGGCTGAAGGTAGGTATGATAGAGCGCTCGGTAGAGTTTTGCTTCCCGATGAGAGGCTTGTAACGATGCGGCTGCTTCCTGAACTAAGTGCTGCAAAGCCGCTACTCGCTTAGCTTTATTTGCGTTGGTAGGCGATCGCTCCATCACCAGCCGAGATTGCAGCAGAGGATTGTGATAGAGCCGATCTGGATGGGTGAAGTGCCGCAATAAATCCCGCACCGCGATCGCAAAAGCAGGTTGGCTTAGAACCAGGAGAGGTTCACCCAGAGGTGCAGAAGTAGCAACCTGCGCGGAGGCCGCAATTTCTCGCTGGGCTAATAACTCCTGCCAAGCCGTTGGTGACACCACTCGCCAATCATGCCCATAAACCCCATAGCGCTGCTCCCCAATGGTGAAGTCTGCCTCAGGTAGGCGGGCTAAATCGGCATAGGCGAACATGGCAGCCCAAAAATCTGGATCAGCACAAACAAAGAAAGTGAAGGCCAGTTTCGATGTGAGGCGATGATGCTGAACAAAATTAGGCGTTGCTGAATAGGTAATGATTTAAGCTGAGAGAGGAATTGTTCGATACTTCAAATAATGCAGCAGCAACCGAAGTGAACACTTCAACATCTCAACTGATTTGGAGTAGCA
>NZ_JAMPKN010000101.1:0-6084 GCF_039962155.1 Trichocoleus desertorum AS-A10
TCCCGCTTAGTGAGAAGGACGTTATCGTTTTCCAAGAAGTTAGAGAACCATATTGGTGCAGTTTGGTACTTTGTTCATCACTACAATGCATCCTTACCTATTTAGGACTACCAGAAAATAAACGCCTTGATAGTTGTGCCATTGCAATTCTTCGATGAAGTAGCACCAAACTAGCAAATCTCTAGCTCCTAAGCATGCATTTTCAGCTTTGCCTTACCGTCTACCTCCATGAAGCTGCTTCAACCTTTACCTGAACTAACATTGTTTTCTTCGGGTAACAGGGTCAAAGCATTGATATGCCGTTGTTACATCCAAACGGAAAGAACCAGTTAACCCCAGCTTATCGCTCGCCTGCTACTCAAAATGGCTGAAACCCTCATTCTGTCGTTAATCGATAAGTTTTACTTAATTCGTTAGCACTGTTAACGCCGTTTGAGCTTTAGTTGAATTGACAACCTGGACGTTGCATCATTCCTCTGTTGGGCAATGCCCTTGATTGACCCCTGCCCGTCCACCAGCAAGATGAAATGTAACGCATTGTTGCAAAAAGCATAATAGTTGCCGAATTTATAGATAGACATCTAGCTAAACTATTCACCCTGATATATTCCTGCAGCAATGGATAAACTCGTTAACCTTGATTTGTTCAATGCTAATTTTTATCGTGCCTTTAATCCTGATTTGGCTGGCCTCACAGACGAGCAGGCATCCTCTCACCTCTTCACCTATGGCTTGAACGAAGGTCGCATCTTCTCGCCCTTTGTCAATCTCCAGTTTTATCAAGCTCACTATCCTGACTTAGCAGCAGCAGGACTGACCAGCAATCAACAACTTTTTCAGCACCTGCAAGATTTTGGTGTCGCAGAAGGTCGAGCATTCTCTCCTTTTTTAGACCTTGACTTCTATCTCGCCCACAACCCAGATGTGAATCAAGCCTTTGCAGGGAATCGCGAGCAAGCCTTTCAGCACTTACAGACCTATGGCTTGAGCGAAGGCCGCATTTTCTCGCCCTTGGTTGACCTCAAGTTCTACCTCGCCAATAATCCAGATGTAGCCGCCTTCTACGGTAACGACCGTTTCGGAGTGTTGCAGCATCTACAGATGTATGGGTTGAATGAGGGCCGTGCGTTCTCTCCGTTTGTAGATCTCAACTTTTACTTGGCGAGTAATCCAGATGTGAATCAAGCTTTTGCAGGCGATCGCCACTTGGCTTTACAGCACTTGCAAACTTATGGCTTGAATGAAAGCCGCAAGTTCACTCCCTTTTTTGACCTCAACTACTACAAAACGAACAACCCAGACCTGATTGATGCTGGACTGAACAATACTCAGTTGCTTCAGCATTTTCAGATGTATGGCCTGCGAGAGGGTCGAGTATTTTCGCCTGCTTTCGACTTAAACTACTATCGCTCCCTCAATCCAGATTTAGTAGCAGCTGGATTAGATGAGCCAGGCATATATGAACATTTCCAGCGCTATGGTTTAACAGAAGGGCGACTGGCTTCTCCTAACTTTGATGTTCAAGTTTATCTAGCTAACAACCCTGACTTGATTGCGGCAGGCTTCAACAATCAGCAAGCGTATCAGCACTTCTTAATGTATGGACAGCAAGAAGGTCGTCCAGGAAGTGACTATGCAGGAAATTCTGAAGCTACTGCTCGGGCGATCGTGCTTGGCTCGACACAACTGAATCTGACCGACTTTGTAGGTAGCATCGACACAGCAGACTGGTACCAGTTCACGCTAGAGAGAGCCGGCGAATGGCAGCGATCGCTGAACGTGCAGAATGGTGCCGTGACGCTACAACTTGCCCAAGACAGCAATAACAATGGTGCGATCGAACAAGGCGAAATTCTTCAAAGTTTCACCGTTACCCCTACTACAACCTTTTCAGACGCTGGCGGCATCCTAGAGGCAGGTGCGTACTATGTGCAAGTTGCTCCTGCCAATGCTGAAACGAACACGAACTATGCCCTGAGCCTTTCGCTCAACCCAGCACCTCTACTTACCACTAACGCTGGGCTGGCTCTCACCTCAGGCTCGACAAAAGCTATTGGCAGCGATCAACTGCGGGTCGTTGATGCTGATACCGATGCGACTCAGTTGACTTACACCGTTAAAGATGCTCCCCTAAATGGCAGCTTGCAGTTAAATGGCTTAGTTTTGAGCGTGAGTCAAACCTTTACTCAAGCAGATATCAATCAGGGTCGAGTCAGCTATCAGAGCAATGGTGGTACTGCAAGCAGCGATCGCTTCGACTTCAGTGTCACTGATGGCATGACTACTCTCAACCACAGCTTCAACCTTAATCTAAGTAGAAATCCCTACCTTGTCAAAGATATCAATTCTGGACTGAGCTCATCGTCTTCACTATTTCCGAGAGTAGATGTGAATGGGACTCTTTATTTTTCTGCCTATAGCCCAGATCAGGGACTTTGGAAAACTGATGGCACTGAAGCGGGAACAACGCTATTCAGGCAAAATGCCTCACCTGCTGCTAATGTGAATAGTTCACTCTTCTTCTTCTCTAATGGCCTCTGGAAGAGCGATGGCACTGAGGCTGGTACAACTTTCATAGAAGCTGTTGGTAATGCTGTTACTTCTCCACAGTTCAAACCTAACGTCGCTGTTATCGGTAATACATTTTACTTTCCAGCCGCTGACAGAATACATGGGGCAGAACTGTGGAAGAGCGATGGCACCCCTGAAGGTACGCTAGTGCTGAAGGATATCAATCCAGGCAATTTTGGCTATATTGCTCCTGCTATCTTCACGAATATAAATGAGACGCTTTATTTCTCAGCATATTCATCAGGTAGTGGCGAAGCGTTATGGAAGAGTGATGGCACTGCCGAGGGTACTGTCATGCTGAAGCAGGGTGTTTGGCCAGCTTCAAACTTCTCTTTCGCCAATGTGAATGGTGCCCTCTATTTCATGGCCCACGATGGGGTGCATGGTACAGAACTGTGGAAGAGCGACGGCACTCCTGAAGGCACTGTTCTTGTGAAGGACATTAACCCAGGCGCAAGTGGCTCTATGTCACCGGGGATTTCCAGGTTTTTCAATGTCAACGATACGCTTTACTTCGGAGCCGCTGATGGAGTGCATGGTACAGAACTGTGGAAGAGTGATGGCACCCCTGAAGGCACTGTTCTTGTGAAGGACATTAACCCAGGGGCAAATAGTTCCAGCCCTGCTTATTTAACAGCTATTAACGATACGCTCTACTTCTCCAGCACCGATGGAGTGCATGGCGCAGAACTGTG
This sequence comes from Trichocoleus desertorum AS-A10, assembly GCF_039962155.1. Lineage (NCBI taxonomy): Bacteria > Bacillati > Cyanobacteriota > Cyanophyceae > Leptolyngbyales > Trichocoleusaceae > Trichocoleus > Trichocoleus desertorum. Next base: position 3,267 of record NZ_JAMPKN010000101.1, read on the forward strand.
GAAGAGTGATGGTACGCCTGAAGGCACTGTTTTAGTCAAAGACATTAATCCAGGGGAAAATAGTTCCAACCCTCAGGACTTAATCAACTTCGACGGTGTGGTTTACTTTGGAGCTTATGATCCTGTGCATGGAACTGAATTATGGAGGAGCGATGGCACTGCCCTAAAAACAACTTTGGTTGAAGATATTAATCCAGGGATGAACAGTTCGCGTCCATCTTCCTTCGGCTACAATTTTGCACAAAGTAACCATAAGCTGTTCTTTTCGGCTGACGATGGTAGCCACGGAAGCGAGCTTTGGGCGATTGAATCGAGCACGGTACCTGGGTAGGGATAATCAGGAATAGGATAGCAATCGCCATTACCCAACATTCTCACTGAGAGCCGAGAAGCTTAAACAGTTTTCTGCTCCTTGCCTTGGAATCAAAACAAGTTGAGATCGCTTAAGCACTCAAAGGAACTAGTTCGCCAGTGATTGTGAGCCCTAGCTTCATCGGTTGTTGTGGCTGGATTAATTGACCTGTGATCGCACAATGTTCCTCTCGTTGAGCGATCGCCTCAAACGTAACTCGAATCTCTGACCCAGACAAAAGCGGAGTTTGGGCAGGCGATCGTTTCTCCAAAGGCATTAACCGTTGCTCCACGAATTGCCAAAGCACCTCTCGAATCAGGGTTTGATATCCTTGCTCACCGGAAAGCTCTCGTAATCGCTCTTTAAGTTCAGCTTCCAGCCGGATACTCGTCACTTGCATTTCCGAAGTGGAACTTGGTCTGCGTGTATCCATACCGAACTACCTAGTTTCAAAAAGTGGACAATGTAATACTACAAGTGTAGTATGTAGCTATCCAGATTTGTAATACAAGTAATCCAGCCTTCTATGGACCGCACCCTTCTGGCCACCTTATCCAGTGCCCTTGTTCTTCCCCATCGAGGTTGGGGTAGAGCATCGGTGCTGTTTGCGTGCGAGGGAGCGTATCGATTTAGTGGTAGTAAATCCGCTCATGAAGGCATTAATGCGATAGTCGCCGGACAACTCAATCCGGATCAACTTACTAGCAGCGGGAGGTGCAGGTTTAACCTGACACCGACATAGGGAAACAGCGCATCAGCTTCCTTGTACTTACCCCCGCTCCTGGTCAACAGAAGTGGGGGTTGTTTTTTGAGGAGTGAGTTTTATGCAAGCAACAGAGCAGACTCAGAAGATTCCAATACTACACAACCAGGTCGTAGTCTTCTCCAAGAACTACCTTCCCCTGACACGTATCAACATCAAACGGGCCATCGTGCTTCTAGTGACGGGGCAGGCAGAATCACTAGAGTTCAGCAGCCTCCAGGCCTGGGAAGTGCGCTCTCCTAGCGTTGTACTACAAGTACCTGAGCACATCCACTTGACGAGTGGCAATCCAGAGCGGCAGTGGAAGCTACCACCTGTCAATCGTCGCGAAGTCTTCCGCCGCGATCACCATGCCTGTCAGTACTGCGGCAGTACCAAGCGTCTCACCTTGGATCACGTTATTCCTCGTTCCAAGGGTGGCACCCATACCTGGGAGAACGTAGTGGCTGCGTGCGACAAGTGCAATTCAGCTAAGGGCGATCGCCTCTTACACGAGACCGGAATGGTGCTCAGAAGCAAACCTAAAGCACCCATCCACCCTGCCATTGCATTTGCAGAACAGTTCTGGAAAGAGCAGCCCACCAACGACTGAGCTGAATAGAAGAAGGAGGTAAGGTCAATGTTGAAGCTTAACTACACCGAAAGCGGACTGTACATGGAGCGGGTAGTGATCTCTCCAGAACTGGCGATCGCCCAACGGGTTGTTCTTGCCATGCGCTTAGAGCAATGCCTCCAAGTCGAGCCTGGTCATGCCTCCTTTCTCTTACCTACTGATGTCCCTGATCTGAAACATCTAGAGACGATGTTGGGACAGGAATGCAGAGGGAGAGTGACTGTCGTTCCAGTGGATGACGAGTTTGTAGAAGTCAGTCTGAGTGGGAGCTGGATTGCTGAGAGTAAGGAAGCTCATGAAGGAATGTTCCTCACCGTGCTGGGCAATCGTGTTGAACTCTTCATCTACAAGCTGTGGCAGATGAGTGAGTCCCACATTTCTTCCCTGGCCTAGCAACTACAACTCAACTAGAGAGGGGAGTCTAGCCATCCTCCTCACTATTGCCCTCTCACCTCTCAAAAAAAGTTGTAGTATGCCCTTGACACTCTGTAGTACATTGTATTACAACTGTAGTATGAGATGAGACACAAAGGAGCGAATCCAATGGCTGCTCACTCCCTTCAAAAAACAGGTCTTCTCTCAAAGCTTTCAGAACACTGGAAAACTCATTCTCCACGTACTTCTGCATCTCTTCGAGACGAGCAATTCAATCAGGGAAGTCAATCTAACCATTCCAGTAAACAAACTCAAGCACTCCGTCATCTAGAGCAGATCTACCATCTAGAACGGCGTTGCTTCCTCTAACTCCTGCTGCAATCAGCAATCCTGCACCTTGACAACTGAATCGCCACCTTTGGGAATGTAGCTTAGTCCGGCTCAAAGCAGTCGCCTGTCCAGCGAAAGATCGTCGGTACTGCTTCGCAGAAGCAAGCTACAAATCCGATCATTCTTGCCTTGTAGCATCGTGGGCGAATAGATAAGTCGCTGTGCCTCTCAAGCACGGAGAAGCGGGTGCAACTCCCGTCGATGCTTCCAATAGACCTCCTGCATGAATCAAGAGGGATGTGCCAGTTCATAGTTGAGCAAGCCAGCAATCAAGTTCAAGCGTAAGCCAAACCGCTCTCTCCGGTTGCGATACCGCCCTGAAAAG
>NZ_JAMPKN010000102.1:0-6008 GCF_039962155.1 Trichocoleus desertorum AS-A10
ACGACTCACACCACATAAGCGCTTGAACTCCGGATTCGATAGATGCTCTAGCTCCTGGTATTGCATAGCTGCTGCTGGAATGCGTCCCCACCCAAAATTTAGCCCGCTTTTCCTCTCTGCGGTCACTAACTGTCACATGTTTTCCGATTCATGCAGGAGGTCTAGTGGAAACGAATGACAAAGCACCCAATTATGGTTAACCCTTCAACGTCTGAGTCTGATTCCAGCACAATTCTGAGCAATCTGATTGAAGTCGATGCTACGCTTGCGGCTCAAGAGGCAGCGCTGATAACCCAACTCGAAGCAGTGCGAGAGAAACGACACAGCCTGAAGACAGTCATTGATTTATTCAGCACTGCCTCTCTTACTTCGACCTCCACCAGTCCTGTAGCAGACACTGCCATTTCAGCACCAATTACCCCAGATAGTGCGACCCCTACCACCTCAGGGATGCCTGCAGAATCTCCCTTGGAAAAGCCAAAGGTGGAAAAGCGCCAGCAACCTCGCAATGCTGAAAAACCGGCGACCTTGAGCAAAGGTAACAGTGCCCCTAAAGCTGCAAGGGGCAGTAAAACTGCGAAATCCTCGAAGAACTGGCAGGATTACTTGCAACCTGCTTTTCAAAAAACCTCCTTACCAGCAGCGATCGCTGCTGTATTCCAGCAACAGCCCCAAGAACTGCTGAGTGTTGCAGATCTCATGGCGGCGATTTTTGTGGACCGTCTACCTCCAGATCTGCACAACCCTACGCACCGCCGCATACTCAATATTCTCTCGACTGGTGCTAAGGAGGGACAATGGTATCGGGGTCAAAGAGGTCAATATAGCCTGTCTCAAGTCTAGCCATTCATTCTAAGGCTGCCTGCAAAGCGCGATCGCAACCTTACTTTTTTCAGCCAATGAGCGATTAGTTGGCTTGAGCTCAGTGATGAACTAACAGCTTGAAGCTAAGTTTCTTTCTCCGCTTGCTTCAGGGCTTCGGTCTCGAAAAATGCTGCTTCTGCCAACAGCTCATCCGCTCTCTTGACGTAACGATCAAAGCTATGAGCCGAACGATGACGTGTTAACTTCATGGCTAAGCGAGAGTCCATGGTCTTGTAACGCATGCCATCAACCACTAAACTTGTGGCAAAGGTATGCCGTCCTCGATGCGGATGCAGATGTGACACCTCCTTCCCTTCTGCTTGCGCTAACTCCTGGGCGATCGCCTGCAACTCTTTGGAAACGAGTTTATAGAGACCGTCATAGCCCAGACGTTGATGGCGATTGCGGGGGGAATAGGAAATAAACAGGGGACGATCAGACTTAATTTCTATGCCTGCGGCTCGACTGCCTTCAGTTTGCGATTGTCGCCACTCCAGGTACATCTGCAAATGCTGTTGAGCTTGCGGCTTCAGGGGTACTGTCCCGACGCTACCGCGTTTAGCCTTGCGGATGTGCAGCCTCACGCCATCAAAGTCTGCAACATCGAGATTGCAGATCTCCTCCGCCCGCAGTCCATGCAACAACACAGAGACGATCGCTGTGTTACGCTCCGCTAGCTTACTGAGCGTAGCTGCTCTGTAGAGCCATTCGATTTCTTCAGCCGACAAATCCTTCGCTGTCGGCTCGGAAGCTTCTGGCAATTCCAAGGTTCGAGCTGGATGCGTCTGAATGTACTCGTGGTCCTGCAACCAGTCAAAGAACTGCTTCAAGGTACTGAGGGTGCGACGAACCGTACCAGCACTGAGCTGCAACTCTTGCTGCAAGTAAGTCTTGAAGTGCCGCAGCTGCCGTGCGCTGACCTCTCGCCAAGGCTGCTGCTGATAGGGAGACCCCGGCAAGTCACACCACCGAGTGAAGCGACTGAGATCCAGACGATAAGCCTTTTCGCTCTTCGGAGCTAGGTTCTTAGCTTGGAGAAACTCAGTGATCGCATCGTCTCGTAAGCTTAGCACTCGATTCGTCGATACTCGCGGACTTGATTGAGTCGGTGAGAGGGTCGTTACGACGGGAGAGAGGGGCACAATCTGAGGCGTCGGAATGGGTTTCATCAGCAGACTCGTAAGGAGTAAAGAGGGCGATCGCGCTCCCGGTGATTTGAAAGCAAAGCGATCGGTAAATGCTGGCTGGGAGAGCTTGAAGAATTTTACCTTGAATTTCAATTCCAGAGAATGTCTATTCTCTTGCCTATCACTCACCTGAGACAAAATTAGAAATCGGCACAATGAAAGGCTTACAATCTAAGCACTAGGGCGATCGCCAACTGGACTGGAGTGCGATCGCTTGGCCTTTTAACGCTTTCATTCTGCGCTATGGCTTCAACTTCCCCAAAGCGAATCCGCTCGCGTTCACTAGACACAGAGTCAGCCGTCCCTAAAACTCGCAAGATCCCAGAGAAGTGTCTGCGCTGTGCCATGTTGAGTGCAGAGCAAGCCAAAGCACTGCATGACCCTGAAGGAGATGGCTGCTGGAACCCCAAGGTCTGCTACAACCGACGCTCTCATGCGCGTCACCGCGATCGTCGCAATCAAGCTCGCAATCGACAGCGACAAACCACAGTGTTGGAAGAGTTAGCAATTGATATCAGCGAGTTCACAGATGTTTGGACGGCTATCTTAGTGGTTTATCGCCCAGCGGGAACCGATACGCCAGTCCATGCGATCGCCGCCCAAATTTGGCAGGGACAGCAACAGGTAGCTGTGGTGCAACCGATTCATTGTATGGGCCTGGTTCCTTCCCAGGTGCATGCGTATGTCAGAAAGCTATTGGCGCTGTTGGACGAGCACTATGGCATTCGCAAGTTTGCCAGCCAAGAGCGATTTGACCCAGAACTGTGTCCCATTCGTCCTTGTATTCATCACCCCATGAGCGAACGATGAGTTCTGTAGAACAGCTGGAATTGCAGCTCTGGGCGAGCTTGAGTGAAGCGGCAGAGGGGCCAGAGGCCGCAGAGCTGGATCAGTTGTGGCAGTTGCTCGATCTCACCTTGGTGGCTCAGGATACACCGAAACAGTTGAAGATAGCTGCAGAGGCGATCGCCCAGATCACGGAGGTGTTCCAAGAGCGATCGGTGCAGATGTTTGAGGAGTTGGAAGCTGCCACCAGTGAGGAGGGTCCGGTGATGCCTACCGATGCTTTTGATCGCTATGTGCGCCAGAGAATGCAGGCAGATTTAGAGCAGTTTATTGAGCCACCTCTAAGTTGGGCCAGGAAAGTACCCCAGCGATCGCCCTGGAACTCAGTTGAGAATGAGCGATCAGTCGTCGGAGAGCTGGATCAAGCAGCACTCTTGCAAGTGCTCGATGAACAGATGAGTCAAGACCCAGGCTTAACGGAAGCCGAGGTGTTTAACCGAGCGCTAGGGGTCGCTCATGAAGAGGATGTGACCGCTTGGGTCGAGGCAATCAATTGTTGGATGCAAGCCTCCGCTCGATCATCGGTTTCGCTCCTGGAGTTACAGCGATCGCTAGAGATGCCTTTGGTGCAGGTGTGGTTGGCCCTCCTGCTAGGAGATTACCCCTTGGAGCAGCGAGGCGAATTCTATGAGGCGCAGCAGGTGTGGGTTGTAGAAGTCAAATAAAAATTAACCCTTGTCGCATTCCCAGTGTGACCGCTTCCGTGCGACTCGAGGCGTTGAGCTTAGTGAAGATTGAGCTAATGTGGAACTTGACCGTGCGCTCAGAGAGAAGAACTTAATCTTGTGTGCAAGGAGGCACAATTAGCCGCATGAACGATTTTGAATTTGAGTTGTGGCTTCTTGAAGGCGATCGCAATCGGCACACTGCGATCATCCGGGATCTCAAGCGAGAGTTGCGAGAGGAGCGGGAAGGGTCAAGAGAAGGGAGTAAGCGATTGGTAAGAAACGAGCAGGATCGAAAAAGAAGATGACTACAAAAATCGATTGTGATGCCCATGAATGGATAGAGCTTTGCCACTCAGAGGCAGGGGATGAACACTTCGTAGATCCTCAACTAGTGTCTGTGAAGGGGAGTATAGTTCGGGTTCGGCGCTCAGTGATACTGGCTCAGCCTGATCGGACTCGATGGGGTGCAGTGGCGGATAGCCAGAGCTTAGAGCGTGTGGATTTAAGTACTGGCACTTGGTCTACTCAAAAAGAGGTTCTGATCGGCCTGGAGGGACAGGTATTAAACATCAACGAACAGGTTGATGGAAATGAGTTTCCTAGTCTTCTTGGTTCAGTCAACGCAGCAGGGTTGGCCTTCCTCCGTGCCCTACTACGCAATCGCAAACGACAGCAATTGAGCATCAAGCCTCGGCACAAAAAGTATTTGGTAAAAACCATAAGGAGCTGGACTCCGAAAGATGTGGCATGAGCTGGGTGCGATCGCTAAGATTCAGCACAGGCAACGGATAGATGAAGCGTGGGATGCAGTGATCGCATCATTTAATAAGTGAGAATTTGAGAATTTGGAAAAATCCGAAACAAACTGTTCAAATTCTCGCAACTTTAATACTGAAACTCCTTACACAGTGGGCATGTGAGAGCTGAGAGGGATTGAAAGAAATGTCAACCTGGATGAACTACCTGGTCAGGTTGGTAGGCTAATCCTATCTACTAGGAGTGACTAATGAAGTGGAAAGCGATCGCAGGAGTGTCGGTGGGAGTGATCCTATTACTAATGGGTTGTAATCGCACCACTTCAATGCCAACAATCGATGCCGATAAACAACCTCGAACCCAAAGTTGGGTAACGGATGAAATGAATGGGGATTGGCTGATTGATACAGCGTCAATCAAGGCAACTACATTCACTTTGAGGGACAACTGGCGTTACTACTGGACACAGAAGCTGATTGGCAAAGGCGTTCAGTATGATCTGAAGCTCAAGAACCCTGAAAAGCGCAACAAAGGGCTGAAGCTAGTAATTACTAATATTATTCATAGCTGCGAAAATAGCGACCCTATCGCCGCCCGAACACTCACGCTAGTTGAACGTAATGGGAAGCATGAGCTGGACCAAACCTACATTGATCCGCGTGACCGTCACGCTTCACTGCCTTCCCGACAGCCCAAAGGTACCAATAGCAGATACCTTGAATTCATACGTGCTAGGTGTAGGCAAGCGGGAGTGAAGCCGAGGTTTTAGCTAGAGTCACTTGGCACTTTTGATTCGCCAGCTCGATTTAACCTGCTCTTGCCGTTAGGCTTCACGGGAGGGTACTGCTCCTCACTGACAGTTGGAGAGTCAGCAGAATATCCTAGAGTCTTAAAGAATTAAGAAAATGCGTGTATTTGGATGGGTTATTTTCGTATTAGGTATAGCACTAATAGGTTTAGGAACTGTCTACCCACCATCTGGAACAGTATCTTATTATTCTGAAGACGGAAAATTTACAATTCAGAAGTATCATAATAAGCCATACGAAACGGTTCTCCGAGAAAGAAGTAATGTCATTTTTACAGGAGGCTTACTAACAATTTGTGGGGCGATTTTCATTAGTCGACGTCGCAGAGAATAGCAGCTTGAAGGATTACTCCTAAGAAACACACTCTTGGGGAATCGGTTGAGCTATGAGATCAAAGCCAAGTGCTTGGGCCTTCTTCTTGAGATGCTTGATGACCCGTTCTTGATGTTGGTGCTCGTATGCATTCATCCCAGGATCTGCATAGGTGCCACCTGAGGTCCAAAAATGATAGAAGATGCGAGCCAGCTTGTGGGCATGCCCGTAAACAAACTCATCCGCTTTAGGAAGAATTGAGACGTTGATTTGGAAACGAATTTATTTACAGGTATTGAGTAGTAGAAGCTGCATTTTGTTTTAGGTAAGGGAAGAGTAAATTAAACGACCAGATACTGTTGGCGAAATTCGATGGGGATCACACCTGCCTTAATTTGGAGCTAGAGCCGCGAAACGGGAAATCCGAGTTTTTGCTCTCAGCACTCCTGTCAACCAGTTGACTAAGCGATCGAGATTCATCGCTGCGGCAATGGCAATATTCTGCAAATGCGTCTTTGACAGACCTCGATAGCGACTTTGCCTTAAGCCAAACGCTCGCACTCCTT
>NZ_JAMPKN010000103.1:0-5685 GCF_039962155.1 Trichocoleus desertorum AS-A10
GTTGAGCCAAGAGAAGACTGCCAAGGGGGGAATGAAGGCCAAGCGCCTCAAAGCAGGCTGGGATAATGATTATCTGGCTAAAGTCTTTGCTCAATAAGATGCGTTTGCCCTGGCTCAGCCCCTCATTCAAAACCGTAACTTTCTGTTCAAATGCGCCCGCTGGTCCTAATTCCTACTTTGAAAGCTGCTTATCTCGCATAACTGATAAGGTCTACGATCGCCTTGACTAGGACGGCTGGATCGATCGGTTTAGCGATATGGCGCTGAAATCCGGCGTTAAAGGCTTTCTGTTGGTCCTGTTCCATTGCATAGGCCGTCAGCGCGATCGCGGGAAGCTCACCAAATCGTCTCTTCACCTGCTGCATCAATTCATAGCCATCTGCTTGTGGCATGCCAATATCACTGACTAAAAGCATGGGCTGGAAGTGATCAAACACAGCTAGGGCTTCGGATGCTGAGGCTGCTACCTGGACGATCGCTCCCGTTGGTTCGAGGATAGCCACAACCAAAGCTCTCATATCGGCTTCATCGTCTACTACGAGTATGCGAATCCCTTGCAGAATGCTCGCTTCGCTAGAAGCCAGATCAGCTGAGGTTTCATCCGCAAAGCTCAAAGCTTGAGGTTTCATGAGGGGTAGACGGATGATAAAGGTGGCTCCAGCGCCTTCACCTGCGCTTTCGGCTCGAACCGTTCCCCCATGTAGTTCGGTCAGTTGGCGAACAATTGCTAGTCCCAAGCCCAATCCACCAAATTTGCGTGTGGTTCTCCCGTCTTCTTGGCGGAAAGACTCAAACACGTAGGGTAAAAAGTCCGGAGTAATCCCTTTTCCAGTATCCTTGACCTGAATTTGAGCCTCATCCCCCACTCGCTCCAACTGCACATTTACCTGGCCGCCATTAGGAGTGAACTTAATGGCATTGGTGAGCAGATTCAAAACAACCTGCTGTAAACGTCCTGCATCCCCTAGTATGGGTGGAATGGATGAGTCTAAATTGATTTGGGTCTGAATACTTTTTGCTTCCGCTGCCAATCGCAGTGTTTCTAATGCGGACTTAATCGTGCATGCTAAATCAACAGGCGCTTCATTTAAGACCAGCTTGCCGCGTAAAATCTTTGAGATATCGAGTAGGTCGTCAATCAGTTGTGTTTGCTGTTTCACATTGCGCTCAATAATCTCTAAGGCTTGTTTTGTTTTCTGAGTATCAAACCTGCCTGTTTGCAGAAGTTTTGTCCAACCCAAGATGGGGTTAAGCGGCGATCGCAACTCATGAGATAACACTGCCAGAAATTCATCTTTGACCCGGTTGGCTTGTCTCAGCTCCTCGGCTTGCTGCTCCAGTGATGCAACTAATTCAGCTCGCTCAAGGGCGATCGCCACCTGTTCTGAAATCACTTGCAGGAGGTCTGCCTCTTCAATCGTGAATTGAGTTCGGGTCAGACTCGCAAATGAAAGGGTTCCTAGTAGCCGTCCCTGCACCATTAGTGGCTGACCTGCATAAGCTGTTACCCCCATTGAGCAGAGGATTCGAGCATTGGGATGAGAGGCAATTTCTGAGCCATTAAGCACGATTTGATGGCGTTCTTGAGCCACCAAGCCACACATAGCTTGCCCTAGATCGATTGACTCAAATGCTTGTGCCTGGACTTCAGAGAGCCCACCATAACTTATCAGCTGCAAACGTTGTCTACTGTCCTGCTCACTGACTTCAAAGTGATAGTAGTAATGCAAATCCATTTGCACCGAGAGTCGGCGAAACAACTGGTGCATGAGGTCCATTGGCTGTTTCGCCGCAAGCAACTCACGGGTGGTCTCATAGAGCAGGTAAAGCCGTTGGCTGTGTTGTTGTAAGGCTTGCTCTGCCTGTTTGCGGTCGCTGATATCGGTATGTGTCCCCAACATGCGGAGGGGCTTATCGTCTTGATCCCAAGTTACAACTTTGCCAACCGAGAGAATCCAGATCCACCCGCCTGCTTGGGTGCGTTGTCTAAACTCCACGCGGTACTCGTTGCGATGTCCAGCGATATACTCCTCATAGACTTGATACACGGTTGCCACATCATCTGGATGCATGCGCTCGCGCCACTGAGCATTCGTTTCCTGAAACTCCTCCGGTTCATAGCCCAGCATCCGAGCATATTCGGGTGAAACGATGGCGTCCCCTGTTTGGACATTGAGATCGTAAAGTCCCTGATTGGCTGCACTCAGAGCTAAGGACAGCCGTTCTTCACTCTGGCGTAGTTCGGCTTCAACTCGATGCAAGTCCGAGATATCAGTAATGGTGATCCCAACGCCTAACACCTCACCATTGGGCAAACAAACTGGAAAGTGATTAGCGATGGTATGACGATAAACACCCGGTCGTATCTCACCGCTATATTCCAAATTAAGAACAGGTTCTTGGGTTTGCATGATTCGCCGCAGCATCGGAGCAAACTGGGGAGCCATGTCGGGAACCACCTCCGGAAGGGTTCGACCCAAGTGTTCATGAAGTGGCAACCCATTAATCTGAGCTAAGGCTTCGTTGGCGTAAAGATAGCGCAGATCTTGATCAAATAGGGTCAGTGCAATCGGGGAAGCGGCGAGAAATGCGTTGAGAATGGCTTCACTGCGTTCCTGCTCTAACTCGCTACGTTTGCGCTGCGTGATATCGAGCAGCGAGACCAGTACATGGTCATACTGATCTGGCTCCGGCGGGAAGGTGATGGTAAACCAAACGTCAAGGCGATCGCCCTGCAAAGTTTGTAAGACAGTTTCTGTGGCAAACGAGCGTTCTTCATGCGCGATCGCCAGTAGTTCTCCGATAAAAGCTATTGTCGTTTCAGGCACAAAGATTTGGGTTAAGGAAGACAGCAATTCTGCCTTGTTTGGCGCGCCAAACATTTGCACTGCGGCTTGATTCACATCATGAACTCGGACGAGTTCAGCCATCTGTTGCACGAATTCAGGATGTTCAGTAAAGTACTGCCGAAAATCCTGGATACCCACCGCTTTCAATCGATCGATCGCAGCTTTAACTTCAGAAAAGTCTTCCTCCCAGATCGCCACACTCACCGCTTCAAAAATATAGCGATACCGCTGTTCCTGTTCCGCCAGCGCCGCTTCTGTCTGTTTACGCTCAGTAATATCCAGACCCGTACCAAAAAAAGCAATAGTTCGCCTAGACTCTTCCTCACCCTCAAACTGGGCTTGGCCTTTTGCCAGTACCCATCGTTCGCTGCCATTGTTCCAGATAATCCGGTATTCAATCTCGTAACTGCCAGATGATTGAGGGTCGATCGCCGCACTGACAGCTTGGGCCACCCGGTCGCGATCGTCTGGATGTATCCGCTCTATCACAGCAGGAAGTGGGATCAGGACAGCATCATCGGGTTCACCCCAGATTTGACGCATGCGCTCATCCACTTCGACTAGGTTTGTGTCCAGGTGCAGCCGCCACCCTCCCAACTGGGCAACTTGTATTGCCAACTGCGCCCACTTTTCACTTTCTCGCAGCGCTTGTTCGATCTGTTTGCGCTGAGTAATATCGAGTGACACTCCTAAAACCTGGCGTGGCAAACCATCTGCTGTGCGGTTAAAAATAACACTTTGGGTGTATATCCAGCGTCCGTCACCGTTTGCGTGACGTGCTTGGTACTCAATGCTTGAAACCTCGTTGTCTGAGGCAGAGCGGAAATTTTCTAGATAGTTGAATATTCGTGCCAAATCCTCAGGATGTACCAGAATTTCAAGGGCATTAGCCCCCATTGCCTGAACTTCTTCAGACGTATAGCCCAGCAAATCAGTAATTTGGCGATTGGTATAAACGTTTTGCTGCTGGATTAAGTCATGTACAAATAGAACTCCGGGTACAGCTTCAGCAATCTGTTGATTGTAATGTTGGCTTTCTTGTAGTTGAAACTCGATCTGTTTTCGAGCAGTGATATTTTCAAAGGCAAACCCAATACAGTGGTTGGGTAAGGGGAACGCCTTCAGGCTATAAGTTCCGGTAGAAACGCCATCTTCGCCATAGACAACTTCCCCTAAATCCAAGGGTTGCCCTGTGCGAATGACCTCCACATATTGCTGCACAAGCGGTGTTTGTAGCAGCTTAGGAAAGCCCTCTGCCATAGTCTTGCCGACTAGGGATGCAAAATCTAACCCAGTTGCTTTTGAAGCAGCAGGGTTTGCAATCAATAAGCGGAACGAACCGGGATCATTCAAGTCCTCCAGTTGCCAAACCACAAGACCAACTTGAGTGTTGCCAACCACATCCGCGTAAAGTTGCAGGTGTTGGGCCGCTTCTTGTCGCTCTTGTTCAGCGGCCATTTGTTTTGCCACCGCTAGTCGTAACTCTAATTCATCAACTACGATCGCAGCTAAATCTGTTAGGATTTCTATCTGTTCCTGGGTTAGAGTATCGTGAGGTGTTGTATCGAGTAGACAGAGGGTACCGAGGTTAAAGCCGTCTTGAGTGATTAGAGGGGCACCAGCATAGAAGCGCAGACCAGGTTCATTCTGCACAAACGGATTGCAGGCAAAGCGATCGTCTTGTCGAGCATCAGGGATGACTAAAACATCGTTAGACAACAGCGCAAAGCTGCAAATGCTGTCATTTCGTGGCACTTCCTGCTGATTGAAGCCGTAGCAAGACTTAAACCAAGCTCTTGACTCATCAACTAGAGACACTAAAACCGTTGGCATCTGAAATAACCGTGCTGTCAGAGAGGTAATGCGATCGAATGCTGCTTCTGGTGGTGTGTTAAGAACTTTGTAACGCCGAAGTGCCTCTAATCTCTTCGCCTCATTTTCTGGGAAGGAAATACTGTGGGCCAGTGGTTGCGAGGTGTCGTCTGTCATGAACTTGAGTCAACGAGTGAATATAAAGAGCGAATGAGACGAGATTAGCCTTAGCTTATTTCAAGGTTTTCCAAAAAGCCAAAACACTTCCTCGCAAAGAAAAATCAAGGGATTGTGCCAACGTGAGGCTACTCCACTACTGCCGACGATCGCTGCCATGATTCAAACACTCTTGCAATAGACGAACGATGGCTGCGCTTCAGCTTTAGAGACACTTGCAATCGCGTTTTGTAGTAATGCTTGGATCTTAACTAGTATTTCCCTCGCCTCTGGGTCGCAGTATTAATGGCCCGATCCGATTAGTGACTTTATTGGGTTTGTTTCCCTTGCTGTATATGGTGGTCAACACATTTTGGCTCCCGCTCAATAAAGCGCTAGGCAAACTTCTAATCCCTTTATGGCAAAACTCGCTTTATGTCTATGTGATGCATGTGCCCCTGACGGTGTTGTGGTTTATGATTCCAGGTCTCACGACAGGAAGTGCCCTGGTGACAACGCTGTTGGCCCAACGGTAGCGTAGCTGCAACAAAGTGCCACGCGACGCTTGAAAGCTTTACTGGGTAGGAATTCCAGAAAAAATTTTATGATTTAGCTAAAACATCCCAAGAAATGGTCATTTATGGGCAAGTTTTCAAGCAAAAAGAGCCTGAAACCCTAATTCTTTCGTAAATTTTATGGGTAGTTCAGTCATCATTTACGGGTAAGTTGCAATTTTTCGAATTTTTTAACTGCATTATAGCCTTACATAGCTGTGTTAGGACGTTATTCTGAAGGAGAGAAGTGTTGGGATAGAACTATGCCTGCCCCTTACAGTTACGACCTGCGGCAAAAAGCGATTGAAGCGTTT
>NZ_JAMPKN010000104.1:0-5426 GCF_039962155.1 Trichocoleus desertorum AS-A10
GGGTTGAAAGAACTCCAGACCAGGCATATAGGTGCCAGCGATCGCCTGTTTGGTTGCGATCAGCTTTCCGGGGATGGGTGGGTTGAAAGTTAAGATTCGAGTTTCTAATGGAAGGGCTAGATGGCGTTGCGATCAGCTTTCCGGGGATGGGTGGGTTGAAAGTTAAGATTCGAGTTTCTAATGGAAGGGCTAGATGGCGTTGCGATCAGCTTTCCGGGGATGGGTGGGTTGAAAGTTGAAGATCGGATTGCGATCGCTCTTTACCAACAAGGTTGCGATGAGCTTTCCGGGGATGGGTGGGTTGAAAGACACTGACGCTCGCTTAAGCGATGAGCGAGTGCCGCTGTTGCGATGAGCTTTCCGGGGATGGGTGGGTTGAAAGATGGGCAAATTTGCAACGGTTGTAGATTTGAGCAGCCGTTGCGATGAGCTTTCCGGGGATGGGTGGGTTGAACGGCCAATGTCAGCAATCCCCACGGCGTAACTGCGGCTCGTTGCGATCAGCTTTCTAGAGATGGGCAGTTTGAAAGTAAGGGGGCATGATTTTCTAATTAGAATTTCCCCAAGTTGCGATTAGCTTTTCAGAAATGGGCGGGTTGAAAGGATATCTAGTCGTGGACATGATTAAAGCTGAGGTAGTATTGCTGCCATTGGAGCACTGAGAAAAGCGATCGCTTATTGAAGATAGCGACATCAATTTGCGAACTGAAAGAATTTTTAGATTAACGACATCAACTTGTGAATTCTGAAGGTAACAGGCATTTTGTGCCTAGAACAACACTAATTTGCGAATTGCGACATTTAACGTGCGAATGTACACTCAGCTCGGTAAATCCTGCTGACTATGAATATCTAGGTTTCTAAGTGCTTGTTCTCGCTCACTTGTCTTACTGCCTTGCCCTAGCTCCTGCGTAGGCAGGTAACCTCTGGCTATAAGGGCTTCCTCAATCAACAAAGCTGCCATCTGAGACCTCGATCGCCTCTCGTCGCTTGCTGCCTTATCGAGTGCCACATTCACTTCATCAGTGACGTAAGCCGTAACTTGAGGCTTCTTTGTTGCCATTCCGCCATGCGCTAACACCGCCATCGATCCTACTCCTTAATAATTTGTTCTAATGCATTCTCCTATAAAGTAATGCACTTTCCTTGACTACAGTTTATAGTGCATTACTATATTAGGAATTCCGCACCGTTTTGGAATTCCCCGCACAGTGGCTGTGCAATCGCCGCACACGCATCACACAAGCTAAAGCCTAAGCAAATCAAGGACTTCTCAGGAATGAGTACACATGGAAAACGTAACAACGCACGGGCGCTCGCACCCTGGCAGCACGTCTAGCCGCACAGTTACCGCACAATTCGCACGCTACACCGCACAGCAGATTGCAGATGAACATGGTGTGAAAGAGGTCACGATTAGAACCCGTTGGTTCAATTGGCTGGCTCAAGTTGCACCAGAACCATTGTTAAAAGACAAAGACGGCTTCACCGAGCTGGCGCGATCGCTCTTCTCTGACTTCGCCCAGCGGGTAAAAACCGAGGGCATGAAGTCTAAAGATTGGGTGTTCGATGCGAAGTCTCGTTACTCCCAAGAATGGGCCAGCGCCGGAGTGATTGAGGGGGAGCTACTACCGCCAGAAGTGGGAGGAGCGCTTGCCACGCTGCAAAACAAAGCAGGCAGTTTGCAGCAAAAGGGCCTACAGCTTATGGAACGTCTGCACCGCCTCAATGAGCAAGCGGCTGTGACCTCGACGGATTTCTCTCAAGGTGAAATCAACCTTTACCGAGCCAGAGGCGCTGTACGTGGCATGGAGCGATTTGAAGTCGAGGTGACAGCAGAACTCGAAACTTATAACCAGTTGAGACAACAGTTTTTAGAAGCTGGGAGCTAGGGAGCAGTGATGAAACAACTTGCCTTGGGGCTGTTGCTAGCCACAACCGTGCAGCAATGCCAGCAAGATATTGGTGCAGAGCTGGGCTTAAGCAGTCCCGCAATTGCCAACAACCCCTATGCAGCTAGCCCAGTTCAGGACCACTGCCAGATTGTCGATCCGGAAGCCACGCTTTCACGAGAACAATTAAACCGTCTAATTCACCTTGCAGGGGGTAACAGCACCGATGCCATGCGGGATCTTGCAGGCTTGCCTTATTGCTTTGTTGGCAACGTCGAATATTTCCCGCTAGAGATCGATCGCGAAACCTGGATTGGCATCAGGTACAACACTGCCGGGATGTACGAAGGTTACAGCTTCAGCACTAGAAACAATTAATTTTGTAATCAAGGGAGTACCTATGTTTAGGCAAAAAGTAGCGATCGCCCTCGCTGCTGTTACAGCAGCTTTGTCAATTTCACAACGAACTGAGGCTACCCCTGCGGCTTTGGTTCCTGCCGTAGCTACCTGCATGAGTACACCGCAATGTGTTGTTGCAGTAGTGACGGTTGGAGGAGTTGTCTACTGGCAAGTCAAACACGCCCTAGAAAACCCCATCCTGATTCCTATGCCCGTTCTGGATGACCCAGAGAACCCAACTGAACAACCTCAAATCTGGGATGAGCCAATTCTGGCTGGTTCTTCAGCAGAAGCAGAGCGTATTTGCCGTCAACGAGCTGCTAAGTACGGGGTTGAACTCAACAAGGTTCAACAACCCAGCCGAGTGAAGGAAGGGCAAAATCAGCAGTATCGTTGCTGGTTTCGAGGTTAAAGTGAATCTAAACCAAACAGGAGAAAGCCGTGATTACTGAGCAAATAGAAGCGCTCAAATTACCGATTGGTGCTAAGCCTGGTCAAGTTGTTCTACTAGTTGATTTGTCAGAGGTTCCCAGACCTTCGCAGGTGCTAGAGCTGGTAACTTCATTAGGGTTTAATCCCCAGCTTCGCTACTGCGAGTTTCGTACAGGACTGCATGTGGTTGCTTTGCTCAAAGAAGAGCAGTTAGACCCTACCAAGCCCATCAGTGATGAGTACCTGGCTGAGGAGTGGGAGACCTTAGTCAACCAAATCAATCCCGATGCTGTTCATTTGTGGAGAGGGCAGCCACGCAATCTGGCACAAACAGAAGATATTGCAGCCTAAAAATCTAATGAGCTACTTGAAGGCGATCGCTCACTTTACTGGGGCGATCGCTGTATTTTGATCACGCCTTTTCACGCCCCAGCTGATCCAAAGAATTTGTTCAAATTGGTCCTAGTGGATAAGCAGCGAAGTTATCCACTAGGACCAATTTTTGAGGGAGGGTAGTTTTATGAATGGAACAAAAAACAACGCTAAGCCTGAAAGTATTGACTGCTCTGCATTTCAGGTTCTAACTCTGACGGTTCTACAAAAAGTCAAACGGGTGAAAGCTCCGTCTAATATAGATTTCAGCTAAATTTGCTTATGAATATCGATTGCGTACAGAGGACGGAGCTTTTAGCTTGTTGGACTAATTTTGGCATAAATCACCATTCAGTTATATTCTGAAACCCTTGCTCCTCCGTTCTGGTGATTTTCTGAAATGACGCAGAATGGCTTGAATAGTTGCGTGCCTAGCAACTTGTATCTTAAAAGACGAGCAGGTCAATCTGGAATATCCAGAGGGTGGGAGTGAGGTTGACGCGCAACTGAGGGACTCAGCCTGGTGAGTAGATAGGCCCCTCCTGCTTCCTGCTTGACTGTGGTCTGCAAGCTGGATGGCATCTTAGGTCCTTCGGCTTTTGCCGAAGTAACCCTGTATTCGCAAGTTTAGGAGTACCCAGTCGTTTTCCTTAAAATAAGTGCGCTAGAGGGGTGAATCATGACACAAACAGTTCTTGGCATTGATGTCAGTAAACGTACGCTACAAGTAGCTCTGTTACTGCCTGACAGTAAACCGAAACAGAAAAGTGTTGAGAACACCGCTAAAGGGCATCAAAGTCTAATTGATTGGCTCATACAACAAGGAGTTGATCAGGTTCATGCTTGTCTAGAATCAACCAGTATTTACGGTGAAGCCGTTGCAGAAACCTTAGTGGAAGCAGGCCACACCGTCAGCATTGTTAACCCAGCCCGGATTAAAGGCTTCGCAACCAGTGAGTTGAGTCGAACCAAAACTGACCGGGTGGATGCTGCCCTAATTGCACGGTTTTGCCTAGCCCTGAGGCCCTCTGCTTGGCAACCAGCTTCGAAGGAGGTGCGTCAATTGCAAGCGTTAGTGCGGCGAGTTGATGCACTGAATCAGATGTTGGTGCAGGAGAGCAACCGGCTGGAAAGTGCAACGCCGGAAGTGGCAGAACTGATTGAGGAGCATCTTGAATACCTGCGGGATCAAATCAAACACACACGTGGGTTAATTCGGGAACACTTCAAGCGGCATTCGTCCCTGGCTCATCGGCGGGATTTACTGACCAGTATTCCTGGGATTGGTGAAACCACTGCCGCTATCATCTTGGCTGAGATGGGGGATTGGCAACGTTTTAAGAGCGCAAAGCAGTTTGCAGCGTTTATCGGGTTAAGTCCGCGAGAATGGACGTCGGGCAGCTCTGTGCGAGGGCGATCGCAAATATCGCGGCTGGGAAGTGCGCGGTTACGGAAGGCATTTTATCTGCCAGCGGTTGTTGCGAAGAATCGCAATCCCTTGATTCAAGCGTTTTGTGAACGGTTATTGAAACGTGGCAAGCATTCGATGCAGGTGATTGGGGCGGCAATGCGCAAATTGGCACACTTGGCTTATGGCGTTCTCAAGTCCAACCAGCCGTTTAATCCTGATTTCTGCCTGCCTACTGCTTGACACAGCAAGATGGCATCTACTCAACGCCCGTGAAACCTGTGAGTCACCCAAGTGATTAGCGGGGCTGATGGAGACTTATGCCGCTTGGAGGAAAATGGTCTTTTTTATACAAATCGTTGCAGACCTGCAAAACCGCCAGGGTCGGGTTCCATAAAAAGCGATCGCTCCTACTTCTACCTAGCAGGGCGATCGCTTACCTTTTGAAACTTGATTTTACTCTACCTTGGATCAGACTCCACCTAACGGCCCTGCATCAAACTGGTACAAATTCCTTAGTGCCCCTTTGCATCAGTGCTAGATATGATTGACGAGTCCTTCTCATGCCCTTGAGAACTTAAGATAAAACTCAGTTGGGGATTGAGTAGGCAAGCTATGCGTGTGGTAGGGATTGAGGCTGAATCCGAAATTGTCTGGCTGCAAGACATCACCCATATAGACTATGTCCGAGAGGAGACCTGGTCTACAGCCGAGCCCTACTGTCCTCCACCAAAAACTTATGGGCAAACAGTTGTAGGCTACTCTGTCCTAAAGCCAGGAATCAAAACTGAGCGCGGTGTTTATACACGTCGTCTCTTTACTCTGAGACCTCATGATCGCTTTTACGACCCACGAGGCATTTACCAAAAGAGTTTTCCTATGGAAGCAGTTGACCCTAAAACGGTTCAGCCTGGGATTAGAGG
>NZ_JAMPKN010000105.1:0-5268 GCF_039962155.1 Trichocoleus desertorum AS-A10
ACCCGCTACCTGTATTTCGACAGTTGGGATCACTTGCTCACCTTCATGCTCGAAGGATTAGAGCTAGACATCTCACCCAATACCAGTTAAATTGCCATACTGAGAATTGCTGTCATTACTTGTTTAGCACTACTCATTCATTTTGCTTCAAGGCAGCCCTGGCTCGACCCAAGTATTCCATCACAGCCGCATCAATCGCCCCTCAACTGGCAACTTCAGGTTGTTCCTGCTGGTACATCTAGTTGAGGGATTGCTCAATTTCAGGATCACTACTATAGTAAGAACCCCACGCTACGTCAGGGTCAAGGGATATTGCAAGATTGCCAGAATCATCAAACTGATCAAACAACTGAATTGAATCGCTAAACTCAATACCCGGAATCTTGGATCAGCTCCCACAATATGAATAACGGAGTGCAACAGTCGGAATGTAATATGGATACTGACCAGCAGATCGATTGCAACTCCGGATACCCCTCGTACGGTCAGGAGAAAAACGACTCCTAGATACAGTGGCAGGTTTTCGACCAAGTTAGACTGCACTCGAAATAACCGCCACATCAAGCTGTTGTCATCGATCGCTCCGAAATCTTTTGAGCTACCGCCTGCTGCTAAATGTCGAATTCTCACTACCAGTAAGAGAACCACAACGGTGATCGTCCAGAGGATGAAAATGACCAATCCCCAGAGCGGAGCAGTCATCGGTAGGATGAATAAGTTTTGGGCGATAAGATTTGCGCGTTGCTCAATTTGCATCTTCTTTCTCCATTAGAGCCTGTTCCTACTGTAAGAAGACAATGCAGGGAGACTCTAGAAAAAAGTTGCGAAGGTTTGGGATATTATTGCGATCTTCCGGAGATACATCGCAATTGCAGGAGTTGCTTAGGCGTAATGCCTATCATGCGTTTGAAGTATCGGGTTAAATGGCTTTGATCGCAAAAACCTGTCTGAGTTGCAACTTCAATGATGCTTAGCTCACTATGTTGCAAAAGGTATTTGGCTTGATTTAACCGACACTGCAGAATGTATTGATGGGGTGTTACCCCCATGCTTTGCTTGAACAGTCGTAAGAAATGGTAGGGGCTGATTTGGGCGATCGCTGCCATTTCCTGCAATCTCAAATCTTGATGGAGATGGTTGTTGATGTACTCTTTAACCAGCGTTAACATAACTTGAGATAAGCCATTTGAGTAGCTGGAGAGTTTGGGCCGAGTAACACAGTAACTTCGCAGTAAATGAACAGCTACTGCTGTTTTCAGGCTATCGACCAGCAAATAACTGCCGATGCCTCCGATCTCAGCTTCTCGCTTGAGGGTTGAAAAGATATTTTGTATGAACGCATCCGACTCGCTCATAAACTGGGGAAGCAGTTCAATCTGGTCAGGGTTGACCCAATCCTGTCCAACGTGTTGCAGAAGGGTTGGCTCGATCGCCAGAACCATAAATTGAGCGGGAACATCCCAACTACAGGAATGAGTAATCCCTGCTGGAATGATCGCAATATCACCAGAATTGCGTCTCTCCCTGGAGCGTTTGCCATCAAGCGATCGCACCCCCGGTGCATTCTTGTTGGATGAATCAATCAGACCACAAGCTAACACATGCATTGTATGTTGATGTTCATCGGTGGCAAAGGTGGGTTGCTGGTGCAGTTCAAGATGCATTCCATTCCAACCCAAGCTCCTTAAAACAGCAGGTTGGGGCACAATCTGATCGGATGCCCTCTTCTGGCCATAATCCAGTAGTTTGACAGACTGCCTTCTTTTTCTCATAACCTGTCACAGCTAAAGGATGATCCCATTGTGCCTAATTTTCACCTGATTCAATACTACAGATTGAGGAATTGAACACTCAAATCTTTCAAAGTAATTGTGAAATGACGTTGTTCTCCGGTTGCAACAAAAGAAACGATCGCCTCACATGTCACAGCCACTGTTAGCATTACCAAATTCCGTGCGAGTGGATAATCACAAACATCATCATTAACATCGGACGGAACTCGATAAGCATCATTCCAGATCACTTCTGCATAATCCGTAGCAAGCCCAGCGTGAAGGCAAGGAGTTCGAGTGCGATCGCCGTAGTCCTTCATGGCTTGGCGAGAGGTGCTGTTGTCGAACACGTCAACAATCAATCCACTCTCTTGGAGAAGTTGAGTCGCATTTGTTGCAGTGAGTTCTTTGGTTTCTGCTTCTACCTTTGTCCCGATCGCCCGATACAGGTTATTTGCCAAAATCTTGGCTTTGAATGCACCGACATCCGAACGGTAGTAGGGCTGAGTTGAGAGGTTTCGCTCTTCGATGCGATCGCGATCGATCACTTTGAGCTTGCCAAAGCCCGCACGAGCTAGATTCTCAGCCAGATTCGCGCCCAAGGCTCCTGCTCCACAAATGGTGACAGGGAACTCCTTGAGCTTCGCCATCACCGTATCAGTTCGGTAAAGCTGTTCGTGAAAAAAGATACTCATCTCACCACTCCTGGTGTTCCATCACACCCACTAACGATTGCAAATCAAAATCGCGATCGCGTCCACTGAGACAAATGCCAGAACTCACCACGGTCAGGTCAGCTTTGGCGATCGCACTGGCATGGCGAACGCCATCTGATGTGGTCCAATCGACGGTCCAGTACTCACCTCGATCGTGGAACTGGTGTAGTTCACCGCCACCGAGTTTGAGGGCTTGACGTAGACGCTTTTCATCTTGTTGGGGCTGGGCAAATCCTTCCGTACGTTGAGCAACTAGATCGTAGAGCGATCGCATTTCTGGCGTAATGCCCTTAAACTGTAATTCTTCAACCGGAACCAGTTGTTTGAGATTGGATTGCAGAGTTTCCGCGATCGTAGGATCATCTCGGCGATCGATCTCCTCAAACCAGCAAGAAGCGCCATTCCTACGAGAGATAATCTGCTCAAAGGTGTCTCCTTCTATCACCAGATGCACAGGTACAGGTTTAACGGTTTTGAACCGTTGGCGCATATCCGCTTCGTTGACTGGATAGGCTAACCAAGTTTGGTTGTGCAGACGATAGGCCAATCGCAGGCGAAGGGTGGGAAAATGCTGGAGATAAGCGGCAATGTCAGGCAGATCGGCCTCTGCAATCAAGGTAGCAGTTTGTTGATCGATAGGTTGAAAGAGGCCCCAACCCTCAAATTGGCGGGGCTGAGGGGCCAACGTGTAAACCATACCAGCAACCCGCGTCCGCACTTTTCCACCTTTGACGCAAGGCGCAAGAAATTGAGTGGTGTGCAGTTGCACTTCAGCACTGGCGATTTGATTAAGGAGAGCGCGGATATCCATAAAAGTTTAAGTCTGAATCTTCAGGTCAGCCATCATGCCAAAATGATCCGAGGGATAGAGAGTACGGTTGTTAGGAGCAGGTTGGTTAAGAATCAGTTGGCAATTTTGTACTTGCACAGCATGATTGACGAAAATGTAGTCTAAAGTACCCCGCCAAGGATGGAGCGTGCGATTAAAGTACAAATTTCGCAAGGCGTGCCAGAGTACTTTTTGCCAATTACGGCGCACTAAGGGAGTAGGGCAGGTATATTCTGGTTCATGACCATGATGTGTGGCATAAGCAGATGTAAAGCGCTGTCGCATCAGGGCGATCGCTGGAGCGTTTGGTGTGCCGTTAAAATCTCCGACCGCAACAATCGGTAGGTCTGGTGGCAGTTCTCCTAACCAGTCTAAAACTTGCTGCACTTGGATATCTCTTTGAGGGTGAGGGCCAGGATACCAATAGTAGTGCCCGTTGCAAAAAACCAAAGGCTGTCCATCGATCCTGACCTGAACATATTGAGCGACTCGTCGCTGTCCCTGCAAACCCAGCATTTTCTGCTCGACAAAGGGGTGATGACTGAGAATTGCAATTCCATCGTGCGCCTGCTGTCCTGCATTGCTGGTTTTAGGAACCAAATACACATAAGGCATGCTCAGTTGTTCTGCTAACCAAGCACTTGTATCTTCAGGTAATTTGACTTCTTGCAAAGCAATCAGGTCAGCTTGCTCTGCTGCTAATCCATGCACTAGCAAGTCTCGACGTTGCTGCCACTCTGTTAAGTCGAAAAGAATATTGATGGTAATGACTTTAACCATAGTTCGCACTGCATTCTCTTTTATCCTCCTACATCTCTACATTGCCCCGCAAAGTTTCGCGCACTGCCATCAAAATCTGTCCTAATTTGTTCTTGCCGCTGTCGTCTTTGCCACAACCCCAGTAGTAATCAATAGGGGAGTTTTCTACCAGTATTTCATCTCCAGTAGCTAGCAAAATTTCTCGGATGTCCGCATGGGTTCTAAACTTTTGCAGGACTGCTTTTTGCATCACGTCATCCTTCACATGTTCCCAATCAGAACGGAGAGGAAGCGTGCGATCGCGACCCATATTTGCTGCATCTTTGGGTGTTTTGGTCTGTCTTACCTTTTCTAAGTAAGGAGTATCAACAAACTTTTGGGCTTGAAAGTAATGCTCACTCGTCGCCCAATACAAATCGTCCAACATAAAACCATGTGCTGAAAAATTGGAGAAGCAACCGTAGGGCTTTTCGCGTTCGACGTAAAAATAAATGGTCATGGTTGCTCCCTCAATAGCTCAATTTCCTGCGTGCAAGTTGGCAGAGCGTGATTGCGTTTTCTCAGCTACTAAAGGGACTCCGCTGGTGAGTTGTTACACACTCTTTTAAGGATGGCTACTTTTAAGCCCACCTCCCAGGTTCTTAGCACTCCTTGTTCACACACGCCCACTGCACTAGGGCAGCGTTACCGTTCCTCTCGTACTCAGTATGTAGACTCTAGCAGTTAAGGTATGCAGAGAATATACTACATTGTAATACAAATGTCGTTATTATGTCGAAAATCCTACGTTTTGTTAGCCGTCCTCACAGTAAATTGAGTAAATGGTGTATGAGGTCAAACCCGCTAAAATCATTTCTACCGGAGTATACTAGTAAATCTGATGATATGAGCTAACTAGGTATGCCATCGCGCAAGCATTCATATGATAATAGCGACCATGAACAGCTGAGCTTCTTTGATTCCCAAGGTTCAGAACAGCCTGCCAAAAAACTTAAAGCAATAGAATCCCAGAGTCGAGCAGATGCAAAGCTTTTTTCTGAAAATCCTATCTTGCCTGATTTTCAACCAATTATACTACCGGTAGTGCTCAAGATGTAATGATAGAAGAGTAAAGTTCATTTTCGAATGCTCTTTGTTTGCTCATGCCTGCTTGTCCCCTCTGTGCCTCCTCCCGAACGGTCAAAAACGGTCA
>NZ_JAMPKN010000106.1:0-4867 GCF_039962155.1 Trichocoleus desertorum AS-A10
GACCCGCTACCTGTATTTCGACAGTTGGGATCACTTGCTCACCTTCATGCTCGAAGGATTAGAGCTAGACATCTCACCCAATACCAGTTAAATTGCCATACTGAGAATTGCTGGGCTGTTGACTTAGCGGTTGACAAATTCTATCAGCGAGTCTTGCAAGATGAGCGCATCAAGCACTTCTTTGCCAATGTAGATATGGTGAAACAACGGGCACACCAGGAGGCTTTTCTGACCTATGCCTTTGGCGGAACTGATAAATATGACGGTCGTTATATGCGCAAAGCCCACAAAGATTTAGTGGAAAAGCAAGGTTTAAACAGCGAACACTTTGATGCCGTTGCAGAAAATTTGATGGCAACGCTAAAGGAGATGGGAGTTTCTCAAGCGCTACTGGCAGAAGTCGCTGCGATCGCGGCTGCCCCCCAACACAGAAAAGATGTCTTAAACCAGTAAGACTGATCGCTTGGCCTAAGTTCTGCGTCACAGAGCGATCGCCTGCTCTACCAGGGTAACGTTATGGAACTACCGGCTCAGGAGTAGACTTTTGAGGCAGTTAGCCCCATTCACCTAGGCAGCGATCGCAACCTTCACTCTAGCCAACTGTGGCTTCAGTCAGAAGACGATCGAGTCCCAGCTCGCCTCGATTGACGCTCAGCCCAAGGCCGAGAAGCAATATGCTGCGGTATTAGACGAGCTTGATTCAAAGTGTCAAGAGGGCAGGCAGGCGATCGCTGAGCTGACGGTGAAAGCTGTAGAGCTCGTGAAGCAAGCAGACAAACCAGCCAATAACCCCTAGGTAGATGAATAGACAATTTAGCAATAGCAAAATTTACTCAGTAATTTTTATAGGTGCAGCAACCAGCCGTGAAACGTCTTTCACAGAAAACTATCCAGGTCTTAGGGAATGCAGAGAATTTCTTCAAGTCCTAAAACGAAATCGAAGGGTAACGACTTCATCAAAACGAGTCCCTATGAGTGTTGTTCTGTCCTTAAGGAATTGCTGATTGAAATTCTGGGGCTAGCCTGGTGATAGGAGATATATTGTGAACCAGTTCAACTCATCCATCGCTTTGAGTCAGTTTGATGCTATCTTATTTGATTTAGATGGCGTGATTACCGCAACCGCGAAGATTCATGCTGACTGCTGGAAACGGATATTTGATGGGTTTCTAAAGCAACGGGCTGAAGAGATTCATGAACCCTTTCAACCTTTTGACCTGCAAAATGACTATAAGCTGTATGTCGATGGAAAAATGCGCTATGTTGGCGTTCAAAGTTTTTTGGAATCGAGAGGCATTCAGTTAGCTTACGGAGAGCCATCCAATCCCCCTGGCTATGATACGGTTTGTGCGCTTGGTAATTTTAAGGATGTTTTTTTTGAGGAAGTACTTCAGGCAAAAGGGATTGAGGTATACGAAGGATCACTTGCTCTCATCCGTCATCTGAGCGATCGCGGATTCAAATTAGCGGTTGTGTCATCGAGTCACCATTGCAAAGCTGTGCTTAAGGTGGCTGAAATTGAGCATTTCTTTGCTGCTGTGGTTGATGGCAATCTAGTCGATGAATTGCACTTGGCTGGAAAACCTGCCCCAGATGCTTTTCTGTTGGGGGCAAAACAACTTGGGGTTGAACCAAAGCGAACGATTGTCTTTGAGGATGCGATTTCTGGTGTCCAGGCGGGTCACGACGGTGGATTTGGACTCGTGGTTGGAGTCGATCGCAAAGGAGATTCTGAGGCACTGCGAAAAAACGGAGCGGATATTGTTGTCCAAGATTTGAGTGAGTTACTTGGCTGACAATTAAGGTACACAAGAATTTTTACTAGTCTGCGGTGTTAGGTCAGTCTGAACTCAAACGTACCGCTACTTGAATAAGCTAAAGGAAGTCATTAGTCAGGTTAAAGCTCAATGTTGCATCATGAACCTTTAATCCCTCCTAGATATATTTATCCCCCTGAACCTTGGCGCTGGGTTGAAAAGCAGTTCTATCCAAAACTTTTGGTACAAATGGAAACTCTGTTTTCAACCGCGAATGGTTACTTAGGGATGCGAGGAGTATTTGAGGAAGGCAGTCCCGTTGGACAAAATGGCACCTTTATCAATGGCTTTTATGAATCCTGGCCCATCGTCTACGCAGAGGAAGCTTATGGCTTTGCTAGGACAGGACAAACTATTGTCAATGCCACCGACAGCAAAATTATTAGACTGTATGTCGATGATGAACCGTTTTACCTACCGACTGCGAATTTGCTCAAGTTCGAGCGATCGCTTGATATGCAAAACGGCACACTTGATCGAGAAGTTCTTTGGCAAACACCGTCTGACAAGCAAGTATCGATTCGATCGCGCCGACTGGTTTCCTTCGAACATCGGCACTTGGCCGCGATTTCTTATGAAGTCACCATCCTCAACGCCAAAGCACCAATTGTCATCTCCTCCGAAATGCACTACGACGCTTCTGCCCGTGCCAGTGAAGGCGATCCCCGTCTCGCCAAGGGCTTTAAGGAGCGGGTGCTGTTGCCTGAACACTATTGGGTTAAGGATCGCCGGATCATCCTGAGTCACATCACGAGAAACAGCCGGATGACGTTAGCTTGTGGGGTTGATCACGAATTTGAAACGAAATCTCCTTACTCTTACGAAAGCCAGTGTTCAGAAGACGATGGCAAGGTCGTTTTCTCGGTGGATGCTCAACCCGGCGTCCCAATTCGGTTAGTCAAGTACATGACGTATCACACCTCTGACCATTTTCCAGCACAAGAGTTGTGTGAACGCGCCGAGCGCACCCTTGATCGAGCGATCACTCATGGTTTTGATAATCTGCTCGTGAGCCAACGCCAGTACCTGGATGATTTTTGGGATCGCAGCGACCTCAGAATTGAGGGTGATCCACAGCATCCTAGTGACACTATAGAATTGATGCAGCAAGTGCTACGCTTCAATTTATTTCACGTTCTTCAAGCCTCTGCACGATCGGAAGGAGGAGGCGTTCCAGCCAAAGGACTCACAAGTCATGCTTATGAAGGCAATTACTTCTGGGACATGGAGATTTATCTCCAGCCGTTTTTGATTTATACCGCTCCCCGAATTGCGAAGAACCTACTGCTATTTCGCTACAGCATCCTAGATAAGGCACGACAGCGAGCCCGGGAAGTTAACCAAGACGGTGCACTATTTCCCTGGAGAACCATCAATGGAGAAGAAGCTTCTGCTTACTATGCGGCAGGCACAGCGCAATATCACATCAATGCAGACATCATCTATGCGCTGAAAAAGTATGTTGACATAACTGGAGATGATGAATTTCTCCTCAATGAAGGTGCAGAGATGTTAGTCGAGACAGCTCGGATGTGGTACAGCCTGGGATTTTTCTCCAACCGAGTCGCAGGTCAGTTCTGCATTCATGGCGTTACGGGACCCGATGAGTACAACGCGGTGGTGAATAACAACACCTACACCAACTTGATGGCACGCGAGAACCTATGGTACGCCGCTTCCACCGTTGAGATGCTGCGCGATCGCCATCCAGACTGGTTCATTGCCTTAGTCGATAAGACCAAACTGGAACTTTCTGAGGTAGAAAATTGGAGAAAGGCAGCGGATAATATGTATCTGCCTTTCGATGAACGATTAAAAATTCACATTCAACACGACACCTTCCTGGACGAAAAAGTTTGGGATTTTGAGAATACACCTCCTGATAAATATCCCTTACTCTTACACTTTCATCCATTGGTAATTTATCGACATCAGGTGATCAAGCAAGCCGATATTGTGCTGGCAATGTTTCTACTAGGAGATAAGTTTTCACCGGAACAGAAGCGGCATAACTTTGACTATTACGATCCATTGACGACAGGAGACTCCTCTCTTTCTGTTTCGATCCAGAGCATTGTTTCAGCCGAAATCGGTTATTTGGAGCAAGCGACCGAATATGCTAAATATGCAGTGCTGATGGACTTAGGAGATGTGGCAGGTAACGTGAAGGATGGCTGCCATATCGCAGCGATGGGAGGAACCTGGATGGTAGCCGTTTATGGATTTGCAGGGATGCGAGATTACAACGGTCACTTATCCTTCCATCCCAAACTACCGGAGATAGTTAAACGTCTACAATTTCCTTTGACGATTCAAGGACAGCGATTAGAGGTTGATATCCAAGGAACAACAGCAACCTATTTTTTGCAGCAAGGCACTCAGTTAGCGATCACACATCAAGGTAAAAATATTCAACTCCTTGAGGGAATACCAGTGACGGTAGAACTGAAACCCGTACTTGAGCTTAAGGGTGAATTGATTAAATCAGATATACCTTCCGATCCAACATTCAATCCAAATAAGCAGGATGATTAGCTGATGCGAGCGTTCCCGCTGCAAGTGCCAAGGTTGATGCTTGAAACCATCGTTTGCCACGCTATTCATGCCTACTTAGCGGCTTCCAGAATCCTCCTTCTTCCAACTGCGTAACTCCTGGATTAATCGAAGGTTGATACAATCCCCATAATAGTGCCCGCAGGCTGGGCACTCGACAATGATGAGTTTAAGAGGTGAGGTCATGGCAGGATTTACACAATCCTAAACATTGCTCTGTGGTTTTCCATAAGCATTAAGCCTGATATAAAGTGGCGCTGTCGGTCATTTCAGAGCGGCAAACACAGCAATTTTTAGATTGGTAAGCCATAGGCGCAGTACCAGACAGTTACTTTCTCTGACAAATGGTATGGCTTATTCAAGCGGAAACGACTGTAGATAAAATATAGCCTTACATAGCTGTGTTAGGACGTTATTCTGAAGGAGAGAAGTGTTGGGATAGAACTATGCCTGCCCCTTACAGTTACGACCTGCGGCAAAAAGCGATTGAAGCGTTT
>NZ_JAMPKN010000107.1:0-4824 GCF_039962155.1 Trichocoleus desertorum AS-A10
GAAATTGGCGACCACACTGCTTGCACTGATAGCACTGTCTGCCGCGACGGTGACCGTTTTTAGCCGTGTGAGTGGAGTGACATTGAGGACATTTCATACCTTCATTGTGCCAAGGCCAGCATTACTTTTTCAGCAACGCCCGATGCGGATCAAGAGTCCAACTACCCCCCAACGATTACTACTGGCGGTTGATGGCAGAACACCCCTCCAACCGGATTTATCAGTTGGAAGTGAAGGATGAGGATTGAGTGGTGATGAGTGAGCCAATCGTTAGACGTAAGTTACCAGAGTGCGATCGCTGCTTTTTCTATGCTCATAATCCCTATTTAGTCTGCACGAATCATCCCACTGGTATGAGCGGTGATGCTTGCTCAGATTTTCAGTATGACTCTACAGCCAATCCAGAAGAACTGTGGGAGCCGGAGGGGGCTAGCTACTATAACGGAGAGCTAATCGTGACTCCACATCAGCGGTGGTCACGGCTAGAGAAGTTAGCGCTACTCGATTCGCACCCGCTTTTTACAGGACGATGCCCTCAGTGTGAGACTGGCATCGCTTCGGACACTCCAAAAGTGCATTGGGATTGTGGACACTGTGGCTGGAAGGATGATTCAGTGTAAGCAGCCGATTAATCTATCTGGATGCTCCCGTTTGGACAGACAGGAGAGCCATTCTGAAACGCAGGTTTTATAGCGAGGGTTGCTTCTGGTCCTTTAGCCTCACAAAGAATAGCTAATGTAGTGTCTTCGCCTTGCTGGGTCTTTCCTAGAAAAACGCCTCCTACATAGCTTGGCCGAGCAAGAGCATCGTTGCCGATTGTCACCCCATAAGAAAATGCTGATGTGGGTGTGGCATAAACTGAATATTCATACTGCTGGGACCTCATCTCAATCCCTAAGCCGAGAGGCTCAGCAGGGTAGGCGAGTGATTTATCGACAATTGTTTAGCCTCAAAACCATGCTGGAGTTCCCCTCTCAAGCGGTTGAGCAGCATCTTCCAGCAATTACTACGATTTATCTGCCTACCCTGGAATGAATTTGCGATCTACTGAGGCCTTCAGCATGAGCGGCGTGTTCAAATAGGGTGGGGTAACAGCTATGCAGAAAGTCAAAGTTGGATGCCATCTACAACTCCACGAATAGACTCATGGTATAAAATTCCCGATTCTGCCAGAGAAACCAGAATTTTAATTGGGTTGCTATGAATGACTCATCATCTCTTCACTATCCAAGCACGTACTCGCAGGCATCTGACAGTATTGAAATTGCCACAACTATCGACTGATGCCGTAGCAGTTTGCCTTAGAGTCGAAGGTATTAAATTTCACGATGTTCAGTGAAATATTTAATGGTGTCACCTGAGAGCACTGTCGTATATTTGTCCAAGCAATAGGAGGCGATGTGATGTGGCAGTGGCTAAACTCTTGGCAACGTGCGATTAGCAGAGGCAAACCTGCGATCGAGGAAGCACCCCCACCGGCTACCTTGACTCATCCTGCCCCTCGAACAGCGGTGGCCCCTGCCTTATCGCATCCACTTGCCGTTGATTTGCCCGAATCTAGCTTGTTTTATCGCTCGATTGAGGGCAAGCTCATCTGCCGCTCGATTGCTTCGGGCGACATTGTGTGGGAATCCCAGGACGATGGGTACCCTTTGTGCGTCACTGACGACATCCTATGGGTGGTACAAGGTGACGCTATTGCAGCGTATGTCACTACAAACGGGCGACTCCTGATGCGATCGCCACCGCTGTGGTTAACGGGTACAGTGACTCATATGCTGTGTGATCTATCTCAGCAAACCTTGCGTATCTATTCCACCTATTCTCCTCCACCACCCAATCTTGGAACACCACATTATCTGCCTCCGCCCGCTGAAGATGAAGCAGCGTATGAGATCAGTCTGATCACAGGAGAAATCATTCCTTTATACCAAGTCACTCTATATCACAAATCCAAATTCCAGCTTTTGGATAGAAACGGCGCTTTTGAACCTAGGTATAACATCGTGCCCAGAGTACCTGAAGCTCCATCCAAACAAATGAAAGGTCAGTTAATTGCTGAGCAACGCCAACGCTTTGAGGAACTTCGTAGCGAGAGGCAAAAGGCATATGCTCGTCGGCCCGGACAAAGCTATGAAAAAGCTCAGTTGCAGGCAACTTCAGTCGTCATTTGCGAGTACGGTACTGATCAGGGCTTCGTACGTAAAACTATATTAAGTGTCTTTCCTAACCAAACGCCCGATGTAGGGCAGTGGGAAGCGCTGTTAAAGGAATTTTGTATAGAATCACCGACTTGCTGAGGCTGATTCTGTATCCCCACTGCACAGTGGTCAACATGAGAAGTTCAAGTCTTAGCATTTTGTGTCAGCTCTAAACTCAACGAAGGCGATCGCCCTTTCAAAGCGTTGGGGGTTTCGCGATCGCGATCGTCGCAAGTCACAAGGATGTCGGGGTAGTAGAAGCGATTGAGTTCTTCGAGCTGTACTTTCATGTCAGGGATATAGACGTGGCAACCAGAGCCTCTCAAATGGTTCCGCAGCTCGGAGACAAGGGTCAGCGCTAGGGTGACATGAGCATCGCTAGCTCTAGCCATTGCGAAAATTTGCCCATCAATGTACTCGTGCTTGACAGGGCTATGTTCTTCCCTCTTGAGGTATTCTTCGGCGGTCAGGTGGGGCTGGGGTGAGGCAATCATGGCGCGGTTTGTGGGTAAAAATCACGGTTCTAGAGGAACGTCTTCATAAACTTGGTCGATGGCGCACTCGAACTCTAGGCTTTCTAAAATCAGGGTGTCGCCAGCGGTGTAAGGATGATAGAGCCACATCCAACCTTCACCTCGACGATAGCGCTCGACGCTAATTTTCTCGGAGTCGATTAGGACGTACTCTTGCAGGCTATTGAGGTTGCGGTAGTTTTTGAATTTGTCGCCTCGGTCGTTGGCTGCGGTGTTGGGGGAAAGTACTTCAACAATTAGACAAGGGTCTTGAATGAGTTGACGGCCTTGTAGATCGCGATCGCTGCATGTAACTACCAAGTCGGGGTAGTAGTAGATGCTACTACTGACTTGCACTTTGACATCAGAAACGGTAGCCACACAGTTACACTCTCGCAAGTGAGGCCGTAGAGCGCTGTAGAGGTTGAGAGCTAGCAAGTTATGAGCAACGCTGCCGCCTGTCATGGCGATGATCGCTCCGTTCACATACTCATGGCGAGTTTCTCGCTGAGTTTCCCAAGCAAGATATTCTTCAGCACTGAGTTGGGGTTGGGGTGAGGCAATCATCGTTTGGCTTCCAAACTGAGCAATACTGGCTTGTCTTGTTTGGTTCTAGAGTAACGCTTACCCCTAGTTTCCTGAATTAGATTTCTCCTCGAAATGCATTTTGAAGGAGCTCAGTGATGGCGATACCAATTTTGTTGGTTGCCAGTTTGCCGCCAACCGCTTCGTGCGGTCCCGTTGGTTCCATGTCGATGAGTTCTCCGTCGGCGAGTTCGTAGCGAAAGTCATCACTATAGTGGGCGATGAATTCATCGAAGGTGAGGGTTTGAGTGAGAGTGCAGGTCATGGCACTGGCTCCTGACTAGAATTCACCTGCCTTTAGTGTATTCCAGCGACCGAGTTGCTCCTTGTGCAGCAGCATGGCTCAGTGACTTAGTAGGGAGTGAAGTAGTTTCTAGTTCGGTAGCTATCTGTATATCAGGAATACTCTAATGAACTACCGCGCCCTAAGAGGAACGCGGTTTCTGTCGCTTCATTGAGGATAGTTGCCGAAAACCTCCACAGTGTTTAGTTGTAGGGTTAGCGGTAGCGCTCTCCTCCCCAAGATTGAGGACGCGGGTTCCCAACGCCCATGACAGACACACCTTAGCCACAGCTACATCCCTGTCATCGGTGTAGCTGCGTAGCTGCATTTGGCACAATGATGCTCTCTTTGGTCTAAGGTCTTGGGGGCTTGATGAGCGCAGTTCGAACAGGTCTGGGAGGGCTTTACCTTTTGAGTCGACACCTCCACAAACACGCCACCACATTCGGCCAGTTTGTACTCAATCATGCCTCGCAGCATTCCCCACCCTGTATCGAGGATGGAACGATTGAGCCCAATTTTTTGCCGCTTGCGTTTGCTGCCCTGTTTAGCTTTGCGGGTCATCCCTTTGATATTCAGCTTTTCCGTTGCAACGAGGCTATTACCGTCAACGATCTCTGCTGCAACTTTGTGCGCCCAATCTTGGCGTTGATTTGCCACTTTGCGCTGGAGTTTAGCAACCTTGTGAGATGCTTTCTTCCACCGCTTTGAAGCGTTCACCTTCCGCTTGAAGTTGGGTGCTCTCTTTCGTCGTTTCTGCTTGGAAGCCTGACGAATCTGGCTCTGAGTCTTGGCAAGAAATCGGGGGTTATCCAGCTTTGTGCCGTCACCCAGGGCAACGGCGCTTAGACAGCCAAAATCAAGCCCCATTGAGCCTGTTCCGGTTTCGCGCTGGGGTTCACAGTTCACGGTGATAGAAGCGTACCACTTGCCCTGTCGATAAACAAGGGTGCAAGTAAGATAGAGTACCCAACTGTCGAGCTTGGCCCCGCATCTGAATCTGAAGCCCTAAGTCTCGCAGTTCCAGATAACCGTTATCTCCTGTCGTGTGGGTTTTCCAACCCGCAGAGTCAGGATATGTCCACCCGCTATAACGACGCAGTGCTTTGAATTTTGGCTTACCTCTAAGTGGGCGCATCTGTTGGTTGGGGGAGTACTAGATCGATTCGCGAGAATGGAAGAGACCACAAAAAAGGGCAAACCTGGCTGGCTTGCCCTCTCACTACAAAAACTACTTCCATGT
>NZ_JAMPKN010000108.1:0-4692 GCF_039962155.1 Trichocoleus desertorum AS-A10
AGAAATTGCGGCCTCCGCGCAGGTTGCTACTTCTGCACCTCTGGGTGAACCTCTCCTGGTTCTAAGCCAACCTGCTTTTGCGATCGCGGTGCGGGATTTATTGCGGCACTTCACCCATCCAGATCGGCTCTATCACAATCCTCTGCTGCAATCTCGGCTGGTGATGGAGCGATCGCCTACCAACGCAAATAAAGCTAAGCGAGTAGCGGCTTTGCAGCACTTAGTTCAGGAAGCAGCCGCATCGTTACAAGCTTCTCATCGGGAAGCAAAACTTTACCGAGCGCTCTATCATACTTACCTTCAGCCCACTCCGACCCAAGAGCAAGTGGCTGAGTTACTCGATGTCCCCTTCAGTACCTTTCGTCGCCACCTCAAAAACGGTATGGCTCGGCTGACCGAAATCCTCTGGCATCAAGAGATCAGCTAAGCACAGCTCAGCAAAAGTGAACAAAAAATGAGCACTTTTCGGCCTGGAAATTCCTGGCTTCGTCGAACACAGTATGACTGTAAGTTCTGCATGTCTGGCTTGCACTCAAGCAATTTCAGGCATCCCCTATAGACCGACCCAACCCATTACTCAACCGTGCTTTGGATCTCATCTTGATGCAATGTAATCTATTTTACTTGATTTTCAAGAGATGCCACGAGTGAAACTACGTATCTAACTTTGATGACACTCGTAAATCTGAGTGCATGAGAGCGCTTAGAAAACCTTCTCAAAGAGAAAAGCAATGAAAAAATTTATACCAGCAATATTGCTGCCTGCGTTAGGGTTATTTTTGGCCGCTAGCCCTAGTTATGCAGTCACCTTAATTGAAACTGGAGATGCAGGCCAAACCCTCAACACAGCTCAAGCTATTCCCTCTGGGCCAACTTTACTAGAGTTTCTTGGTGGAGCCTTAGCAGACAACGATGCTGATCTGTTTCAAATCTTTTTAACTGGGGGCCAGACCTTTTCTGCTACCACTATTAGTCTAGAAACCTTGGTGGATTTGCCAGTCAATCAGTTTCTCGGAGCGCCTACAGCCCTGCTGGAAGATCCGCAATTATTTCTATTTGACGTAGAAGGTAAAGGTATCTACGGTAACGATGACAGCTTTGGCTCCCTACAGCCGACGCTGCTCTCTGGCGAGTTTTCTCCTAGCCAATCTGGCCTTTACTATCTAGCGATCGCGAGTGCTGGCTATAACCCCGTCAGCACCAATGGCGACATTTTTGCGACTGGTACCAATGATGTCCTAGAACCCACAGGCTTAGGAGGTGAATTGCCCCTGAGTGGTTTTGTGGGAACGAGTGCAACCCGTGGCACTTATGCGATCGCCTTGACCGGAGCCAGCACCGCTGTCCAATCCACCCCACCCGCCAGCGTGCCAGAACCAACTGCTGCTCTGGGCCTGATGGCACTGGGTGCTGGGGCTACTTGGAGCCAATGGAAATCTAAAAAACAGCAACGCGCTTCAGTTCCTCTGACATAGGTACTTTCATCTGGATTTCGCTACTAATCTCGCCCAGATGCCGCCCTACCTCGGCTGGATGCAGTCACTCTTTTATTTTTTTAGGAGACCTCTATAATGCCTAAGCCCCCTACGCTCCATGAGGCTAGCCCCTCATTGAATGAACCCACGACTGCCCCTAAAACTTCTGCCCGCCGTTGGCGCTTTGGCCTTGTGGCTCAGTTAAGCCTGCTAGTTTTAGGGATTGCTTTGACTGCTGGCCTAACACCGCAGTACCTGAAAGCGTCCGACCACGATGATGGCGAGGTGGATACTAAAGGCCGCAATCTGAATTTGACCGATCTATTTGTCTTCCGAGAACAAGATCAGAATCCCAACGCTTCAGCCGGTGATCTGATCTTGATCATGAATACAAACCCGCGATCGCTGGCTCGTCAGCAATACTACTTCAGCACCAAAGCTCGATATGAGTTTAAGGTCTCGCGAGTGGGCAACAATGATGCGACTCCCACAGGCGTACCGGATGTCACTCTACGATTTGAGTTTGACAAGCCCAATGCTAAAGGACAACAGGGCATGAAGCTGACGGCAATTCGCGACGGGGCTACCCTGACCGCAAATCAGCAGTTGCAAACTACAGCGCTCAATACTGCTCCCGAAGTCAGCCAGGTGGCGCTCGGGGGTTCTCAGGTTTCTGTTTTTGCGGGTTTACGAGAAGATCCTTTCTTCTTTGATGTGGAGCAATATTTCCGGGTTCGGGGCGGTGCGCTTGGCATTGGCCCCAAAGTAGGTTTCCGCGACCCTAGCACCGCAGTCGATTTTGCTAAGGGCTACAACGTCAACGCGATCGCAGTGCGAGTCCCCATCCAGTTTCTGCAAGGCGCTACCGCTACAACAACCTTTGATGTTTGGGAAACCATTTCAGCAGCGGGACCAAACGGCAAATTTACGCAGGTGGAGCGTTTAGCCAGACCCGCAATCAACGAAGGTTTAGTTGTAACCAATGACTTCTTGAATGCCTTAAACAGTGTTGGCCCTGATTTTGAAGCGGCGGCTTTAGCGGGCAGACAACCTGCGGCTAATATTGCTGGCCCCATTGTGGGAGAAGTAAAACAGACCCTGCTAGCCTTTGGGAACCCAGAAGCACGAGCCAATGCCTTGCTCGGTGCCTTTCTGCCCGATGTCATGCGGATTGATACCACAGGCCCAAGTGGCTACGCCAATGCTCTCAATGCTAAGGGCAGTCCGATTCGGGGTCGCTTGATCAAAGATGACGTGATCGACATCACCTTAAGCGTGGTGGCTGGGCAGCCTCTGAGCGACAACGTCTCCTATGAAGGTCAACCTGGTAATCCCGCTCAAGGTCACAAGGCGCTTGAGCCTACATTCCCTTATTTAGCCCTGCCTAATTAAGCCAACCGCGATCGCATCTTGATTCTCCTTGCCCAGGAAACCTTCAAAGCGTTTCTCTGCTTTGGCGGTAACACCTACCCGTAAGTGGGTACAAGGGGATTGCGATGCGTCGCAAGCATAAATGAGACGGGATGAGATGGGGCGCATTAAGGAGTAAGAGCTGTGAAACTGATAAACTACGACGCTTCAGCAGCTTGGCAAAACAGGCTCAGAGCAGTTCTATCGTCACCGCGTTTGGTGGCTCTGCCTGTCGTGGGCCTGCTTATTTTGATTCCAATTGGCTTGGGCTTGTGGCAACAGCAGTCTAGGGCACAGCTCGATCCCTTGTATCGTTACCAGTTCTCCCGTCCTGATCCGGGCAAGGTGACGCAGGCGCTGGAACGAGAGATGGCTTTCTATCAAACCCGGATTCTCTCAGACCCAAAAGGAGGGTTGAATCGGGCAGCTTTGGCTAGAACTTACTTAAAAATGGCGCGTGCCACAGGGGAAAGTAGTTGGTATTTATTGGCAGAGCAAACGGCGCAACAGTCGCTGGCTAACTTATCCTTCTCTAACCCTGAGGCAGTTTTGGTGCTGGCGCGAGTGGCAACGGCAAGACATGATTTTGCTGAAGCTTTGCGCCTGTTGAAGCAAGCCCCAGGTAGCCCAGATGCACTTTCTACTGCGACGACTGCCCACTTAGCGCTCGGTGATATTGCAGCGGCTGATGTAGCGGCAGAGCAACTCGTGAAGCAAACTCCTTCTCTAGGAGCTCTAACGCAACGGGCTTTAGTGAAGGTGGCTCAAGGCCAAGATAGAGCAGCGATTCAAGATCTACAACAGGCGATCGCCGTAGAAGAACCCGAGGAAACTGGGAGTTCTGTCTGGGCACGTACCCTCTTAGGGCGGTTGTACTTCAAGCGAGGCCAACTTCTGCAAGCACAGGCACTTTACAGAGAAACGTTGCGGATTTTGCCCCAGTATCCCCCAGCTCTGCTGAATCTAGCAGAACTAGAGGTACGGCAGGGAAATTATCGGGCAGCAGAGCGTTATTATTCTCAGTTTGCTTTGACTTCTCAAAAATCCCCAACCGTTCATGACCATGTGGTGATGCGTGGCATGGCCCGCGTCAAGGAACTGTTAGGAGATACGGCTGCGGCCCAATCTTGGCGAGATCGAGCAGAGGCGCGGTTACGGGAAGATCTGACCGGGTTTGGTCATCGTCGCGAACTGGCGCACTTGTTGCTAGAGCGAGGCAGACCAAAGGATATAGCGGAGGCATTGACCTTGATGCAGCAAGAGGTGCAGGCGCGTCGGGATGCTGAAACTCTAGATACCTTCGCTTGGGCCTTATCTAGCGCAGGACGTTGGCCAGAAGCGCAGCAAGCAATGCAGGCAGCACTGCAACCAGGGATTCGAGATGCAGCTTTATTCCACCGAGCAGGTGTGATTGAACAAACTTTGGGCAACTCGGCGAAGGCTCAACATTTTTTCCAGTTAGCCCAAGAAGCAGATCCTGCCTTTGATCAGCAAGCTCAGCGGGCTTTGGGTTTAGGTGTAGGACTTTTAGGGTTGAGCTGAATTCTTGATAAGAAGCAGGATTGAGATGGTTATGAATGTTGTCAATAGAAAGTGGTATCGCCTGCTCAGGCTCAGTCTGTTTTCCCTTTTGGGGTCTCTCTTGCTTTGGGTCGTAACTGCAACGCCGAGTCAATCGCATTGGGCAGACTTGACGGTGGCAGAGATTAGGGTAGCTGAAACTCAAGCTCAAATCACCCTGACCTTTCCCACAGGTCTACTGGCCTCAGCCGATGACAACCAAGATAACCAGCTTTCCCCCTCGGAA
>NZ_JAMPKN010000109.1:0-4692 GCF_039962155.1 Trichocoleus desertorum AS-A10
GATATTGGCATGGCAGAAATGGATGGCTACACACTCATGCAACAGATTCGCTCGCGTCCTCCGACTCAAGGCGGTACGGTCCCAGCGATCGCCCTGACGGCTTATGCTGCAGATATTGACCAAAGAAGAGCCATGCAAGCTGGTTTTCAGAAGCACCTGACAAAACCGTTAGAGATAGAACGATTCGTGAGCGAGATCATCAACTTGCTCAAACCAAACCGAGTCTAGAAGGCTCTAAGGTAGCGAACATCCCACTGGCCGATGTAGTACGAATCATGTGTGATCTATTGCTTCAATTGAGAGACGTGGGCTTCTCCCTAACTTTGGATCACCAACCCACGCGGACCCTAATGGAATTTGGGAGTTCTGGGTCACAGCTCTGCAGCTACTTGCAGCTACCTAAGAGGCGATCGCCAGAAGCAGAAAACTACAGGCTAGGAGTCAAAGGTTACAGGCTAGAAAGAGTAACTTTGGTTGCGAAGCTTCCTAATGAATCAGCAATTGGCTTTCAGCTAGTAACAGCTGGCTCTGGTTCCGACTGGAACGACATTGATTCTGGATAGCTAGACAGTTAGCACGCCGTCGCTGAGCTCTAGCTCGCCCGACTTCACTCCAAGCTCGTAAAGCTTTGCTCTCTTGCCGCAAAGCTTGACTGATAATAACTGGGTGCTCAGTCATTTGCATTCCACCTAAAAACTAAAGCCTAGAGTCAAGCTTATCTATTTCTAACTAAGCTCAACCCAAATAATGCGTAAACGTAATCCTCATCAAAGGCAACTTAGAAACTGAGAGCCGCGATCGGTATCAGCTAGTCATAGAGCGCTGAACGAATCAGCACTGAATCATTCACTCTTTGAGGTTCTTCCGGCAGCTCTGCTAGTTCAGTGGCGATCACTGCCATCCGACTCCGCTACAGCAGCGCTACAGGGTCACGAAAAACTACGCAGAGTTAGGCTCAAGAGACCAAGCCACCGCGTAAGGCTCTCACGGCTGCCTGGGTGCGGTCCTCGGCACAAAGCTTGTTGAGAATGTTGCGGACATGAGTTTTGACAGTCCCGACCGTGATGTAACAGCGGGCGGCGATCTCAGCATTGGAACATCCGTCGACAATTAATTTGAGGACATCGAGCTCTCGACTCGTCAGTGGAGCCGCTGCGATCACGTTGGTATACTCCTCGTCCATCGCGATCGCTCTAGAGCCCAAATCAGCAGTGGTTTCCTGAGCCGCCTGCATGTTGTTGTGCTTTAAGATGATGCGGGCAATGGAGGGGTCAATCCAGTGGTTGCCTTTATGGGTGCTGGTTACGGCTTCGAGCAGATGAGTTGTATTCACATTTTTCATGCAGTAGGAATCTGCCCCGGCTCCAAAAGCGGCTAAGACTGCGGCTTCATCCTCCTGCATCGTTAACATGATGACTTTCGTGGGGGCAGCTTCAGGATGATTCTCACTCCACCATTGCTTGAATCGACGAGTCACCTCAATGCCATTGAGACCAGGCATCTCAATATCGACCAATGCAACATCGGGTTGAGTCTCCATGAGTAAGGTTAAGCCATCTGGACCATTAGCGGCTTCCCCGACTACGTCGAGTCCCTCGTGAAGGCTGAACATGGCACGGAGCCCTGCACGAGTCAGGTCGTGGTCTTCAATTAGAGCAACTTGAATCCGGGTCATGAGGGTAGCCTCTTGAGAATGTAACTTTTCAACGGTCTCAACAATCGTTGTAGTAGCAACTTTACTGGCAAGATTGTCAGCCTGGCTTGATGATTCCAGAATTCTTAATGCGCCACAGTTTGTAGAATCAGGCTTAATTTACCTGTCCCAGGAGAGGACTTGGACAGGACTTCCGATCGCCCCTCTAGTTGCCCCTCTGGCACTTCAAGATAACGCTGAAGGGCCTGCAAGCTACGGTGTCCCGATATCTCCTGAATCACCCGCAGCGGCACCCCCGCGCTACTCATTCGGGTTAGCGCCGTTCTTCTAAAACTGTGGGTACTGACTCCTACCCGCCCCAGGGTTTATGCTCGCTTGAGCCCTTGGATTAGCAGGTCTGGGGTGAGGGAAGACTTCTCTACTTTGTGAAACATGTGATGCTGCACGCTTAGCAACTTGAACAATCGATCCGCCTGGGGCAACAACTCTGAACTTCCCAGGAAGAGCACCCCTGCACGGTTCAGGCTGAAGTAAAAGCGCACCAGCGTCTTCATTTGCCCATCCTGATTGAAATAAATCAGGGCGTTCCGACATACAAGTAGGTCAATCTGACTCATCGGTGGGTCTTCCAGCAGATTATGTCGCAGGAAGAGTAGCGGCGATCGCAGCTCTGAACACACGCTGTAGTGGTTGCCTATTGGCTTGAAATAGCGCTCTCGTAAGGCGATCGGCATATTAGCCATCTTCAGTGCCGAGTAATGCCCCTGCCGAGCTTGGTGGAGTGTGTTGGCATCAATATCAGAGGCAAAGAGGCGGACTCGCTTCTGGTACTGCTCTATTCCCAACGCTTCCGCAAGCGCGATCGCCAGAGAGTAAGGTTCTTCTCCAGAAGCACATCCCGCGCTCCACACTCGGATGGGTGCATCCGCTGACTTCTGGCGTAGGATGCGAGGAATGATGTCAGTGACCAGATACTCCCAAGACAGTGTGTCTCTAAAGAACCCCGTGAAGTTAATCCAGAGGGTGTTGATCAAAGGCTTGAACTCATTTGGATTAGCTTGTAGATAAGCCGTGTAATCGCCGTAAGTCCCTATGCCGAGCTCGTGCATTCGTAGCCCAATTCGGCGCATCAAGCTAGGGGGTTTATAGTCTGTGAAGTCAAACCCGTGGTTCTGCCTGAGGTAAGTGAGTAATTCATCGAAAGCAGGATCACGCTCTGGATGACTTGCTGAAGGTTGCCGCGGCTCTATGGGCTGTGACTGCGTTTGACGTGGGTGCATTTCTTAGAAAGAGAAGATTGCGCCGCAACCTTTCAACCCTCAGCTTAAGGATGCCTCACCCTAGCACTCGAACTCAAAGAATGCTGTTAATTTCGCGGCAATTGCTCCCGCTTTGCCCTTAGCCCAAAAACTGTCAGAAGGGCTAAAAAGCTGATTCTCTTGTTGCCCTATTCCATTCTCTGCCATCAATTGAACTCAACTCTCTCATTCGTCCATGTGACTTTGTAAAGCTTTGGGTCCGGCGAGGTAGAGAGATCAGTGACCGTTATCCACCAGTGAAAATCTTGATGGTGCAAGCCGAAAACACACGTCTGACCAAAGATTGAACGGGCCGCCGTCAAAATACTCTGGGGATTTAGATTTGAACTGATTGTGTCTTGTGGCATTGTTCTTGAGCAAGTGCCCTGTGCAACCAGGCACTGGGCGAGCCGGTGGTGCTCTTACTGTTACTGAAGCTCTAGCTTGATACTGCTTCAAGTGAACATATATCCTCAGCAATTCACTAGCCTGCACTGCTGATCTTAGTCAGAGCCGTTCTTCTTGAAGCGATGATGAGGAGGAAGGCGTCCTCTCAGGAGCAGGGACAGAGGCAGCTATGTGCAAAGTTCTTAAACTGACCCACACCTTATACTCATGTCTCATGCAAGTAATGCAAACTTGAGCCCCATGCTCTGCAAGAGCGACCGCTAAGCAAAAGGCTTCTTGCCTATCTTGGGCCTGGTATTGGCCGCAAAGGCGATAGATTTCTTTGTTTGAGCACATCCCTTCACAAACTTCGTTGTGATACCAAAACTTAAACACTTGAACTAAGTCATGAGAAAGTACGAGGGGGTACGTGTCATACCTCTGAGTTGGTCCTTCAATCATTCTTCAAGATTTGCCAGAGTTCTATGAGCATGGCCACCTTAGTGGATCAGCGGATTGTTAAAACACCAACCATTCAGAGAGCTCCTAACCTCAGCCACTCAACTGGGCATTCAGGGTTGTCGTTGCTCCATTGCTTCAGAGTGAGCGTCAGAAGATGTTCCAGCTTCAAACATATGAAGTCATTCTGCCGCTGCGATCGCCTT
The DNA here is from genome assembly GCF_039962155.1 of Trichocoleus desertorum AS-A10. NCBI lineage: Bacteria > Bacillati > Cyanobacteriota > Cyanophyceae > Leptolyngbyales > Trichocoleusaceae > Trichocoleus > Trichocoleus desertorum. The sequence continues at coordinate 4,005 of NZ_JAMPKN010000109.1, forward strand.
AGGCACTCATTGCCAGGTCAGAATAGGAGTGGTGATGCCGCAAGCTGAGCTCAGTTTGGCTGAGTAGAATCGTGGTCTCATAGCCAATTCTGCCCATCTCTGGCTCTGGTCCCATTGCCATCTCAACGAGATAGGCCCAGCTATCCGCTTCTGGTTGATAGCTCTTAATAATGCCAACCCCACCCATGAAACTCACGCTCTGACCCTTCCAGAATTGGGGCACTGTTACAACCGTTGTCGCCATGATTACCTCACTCCCACCTTCTAAGTCGTGCCTGCATAGCTAAGGTTGTAGTGCCAAAACCAGCTTTTACTCTCTACCAGTAGTTTCACTTCAGCGAGGGGCATGGCAAGGGATCGTATTTCTGAAGGAGGAACCTGCTGATGTGATTAATCTAACTCTTAGCTGCTTTAACGCTTTAGCCAAAGGAGTTACAGCAGTTATCCTTTAAAGAATTAATTTCACATCTAAAGAAATATCTTCCTTAGTTGAAATGCTTTGAGGACAGAAGCTTTAATACGTTTCGTTGGTGAAATTAATTCTTTAGAGCTGTTGATTAGTTTTTTAATGGACAATCAAGGTGCAATCTTTATCGTGCAGTTACCGGCTATGCAGCAGGAAATGCCGAGCATAGCTGGGTCAATCCACATTCAACCAGGCTCAGAAAGGCTCTTAGACAACATTCAA
>NZ_JAMPKN010000110.1:0-4682 GCF_039962155.1 Trichocoleus desertorum AS-A10
GTAAACAGTAGGTTGCAGGTTCAACTCCTGTCACCAGCCCCAGAATGCGAATGTGGTGCAGTGGCTAGCATCCCTGGCTTCCAACCAGGAGACACGAGTTCGAGTCTCGTCCTTCGCTCCAATCTTGAATCTTGCGAATGTGGTGTAAGGGCTAACACCGGAGTATGCCAATCTCCAGATGCGAGTTCGACTCTCGCCGTTCGCTCTCGTAGCCTCGTAACTCAGTTGGGAGAGTGCCTCTCTTACAAAGAGGAAGTCGCGGGTTCAATCCCTGCCGAGGTTACCAATATAGGAGTGTCGCCTAACGAATAAGGCAACTGTCTTCTAAACAGTTTCATGCAGGTAATGCCTTCGGCAACGCTACGCGAACGAGTCCTGCCATTCCTGCCAAACTTGGGACCATAGCTCAACTGGCTAGAGCGTCCGCCTTGCAAGCGGAAGGTTAGGGGTTCGACTCCCCTTGGCTCCACTGTGACTGAACCCGAAGTGGTGGAGGGGCTGGTTTGTGACACCAGTGTTAGCGAGTTCGACTCTCGTCAGTCACCCCAAATAAAAATTGCGGTGTACGCAATTACTCAACGAAGGAATGAGGATTCCAGCCACTAAAAAGCCCCATGATTACGCTTGTAGTACGGGGTTTTCTTGCTGTTCTAGTCCAAAAATAGTCCAAGCTGTTGTAGTACACTTTCACTTCAAAGGTCAAAACTAAACCTAAAGGCCTTTAAAGTCTTTGAACAAAATAGTTTTATTAAATCTCATAAGTTATTTTTAAACTAGTCGAACCTTAATGTTTCAAGAGACAATAGATGGCACGAAGTTCAGCTAGCTCCACAGAAACTACCTATCTTTTTATTGATGGCGGGTATCTTAAGGACAAATACAATAAGACCAAACAATGGTTTGAAGGTAATGGCGAAATTGATTTTTACAAGATAAAGGGCTACTTTAGCGCAAAAAAAGCTTTTTATTATGATTGTTTGGATAATCAGAGAAAGGCGCAGGAAAGTGAATCAGATTTCAGCTTGCGGCTGTTTGAGCAAAAGCAATTCTTCAATAGTATTCAAGAAGTTGAAGGCTTTCATGTACAATTAGGCACCCTTGTAGGAGATGGAAAAAAACGACGCCAGAAAGAGGTAGATATCCTTCTGGCAGTTGACATGATGAACCATGCCATCCGAGGCAACATGGATAAGGCAGTCCTACTATCAGGTGATCGAGATTTTAGACCTTTAGTTCAAAGCCTTATTCAAATGGGGACCTATGTCTTAATAGCATCGGACGAAGAATCAACAGCCAAAGAATTCATTTGGGCTGCGGACTCTCACCACAAGATAACGTTTTTTGATTTGTATTATTGGTCATCAAATTCACTGATCTCTCAGTATCCTCTCCTAGATAGATGGAATAGCAATGATGCTCATGAACTTCATAATTACTCTTTAGTCAAAAAAGGCTTATTAAAGGAACATAAGGTTATGCTGTATAAATCTGAAGAAACGTTTTTAATCTGTTTCCCGAATTACAAAAACTCTATTTACAATTACTATATTAAATCTAATAACTTAAGTAACTTAGAGACGTTCTGCTGCCTAGAAAACAACGGAAATATAAATTGGGAATAAGTACTTCAGATTCGATTGCTTTTGGAAGGCCAAACTAGACATTGGAATACCGTTGATATCTCAGCTATTGAGAATTCCTGAAAAATAGCTTCCATAAGGCTTCCAGCCCTTAAATTCCTGCTTTGGGGTTGTAGGGGTCAAAAGCCACGTAGCTCTCTCAGCGAAATTTAGTGACTGACCTAAAAAAGCACCTTCCCTAACCTAGAGAGGTGCTTTTTTAGATCAAATCTAGATCAGCTATTTAGGTCAATCGCTGGAACCAGGGCGAACGACGGGACTCGAACCCGCGAGTAGTGGAACCACAATCCACAGCGGTAATCGTTTGGAATAAACAGGAGCCGCGAAGGCTAACCCGAAGCTGGAACGCTGTGATTGCTTGAGCTTCAGCATCAGGCTGGGTTCGACGAACAGGAGGGCAATGTTAAATTCGGAGTAAGTTTTTTCAAGCTGGGTCAGAAAAAATGGTGAACCCTGAAGGATTGGCTGTCAAGAGTGTTCAAGCAATAAATGCTGAGCAAGCAAAGTTGTATGAGCGAATTCAAGCGTTTTCATTAGACCAACCAGATGCTCAACTATCGTTCAGCACGCGGTTAGCAAGAGATAATGGTTGGTCACTACAATATGCTCTGCAAGCCATTGAGGAGTATAAAAAATTTGCTTTTTTGGCTGTGGTAGCAGGTCATCCAGCCACCCCCTCAGACCCAGTAGACCAAGTTTGGCATCTCCACTTGAGCTATACACGCTCTTATTGGGAAGAGTTCTGCTCAGAGATTTTGCAAACACCGCTTCATCACGAGCCAACCCGTGGAGGACAGGCTGAAAATCAAAAATTTGATGAGTGGTATAGCAAAACCTTAGAGAGCTACGAACGATTTTTTGGAACAAAGCCTCCAGTAGAACTTTGGTCTACACCACAAAATCGTTTTGGCCGCGACTTGCATTTTGTGCGAGTCAATACTCAGCAGAATTGGGTACTGCAAAAAACTCAAATCCATCAAGCTGCAACAGTAGGCTTAGCAGTTGTTTCGGCGTTGATCATGAGTGGCTGCTATGTGGGAAGCTCTGCCAGTGAAATTAATCCATTAACAGCAATTTTTCTACCAATTTTTCTACTTGTATTTGGTGCTGTGGCAGGACTTGGGTTAATTGCCGGCATATCTACCTTGAAGAATCCAACGCCTTCCCGTGCTCGCAGACAATGGAATAACAATGGTGATGCTGGTGGAGGGGGTTATAGCGGATGGAATTGGGAAGATTTCTCAGGTCATCATTCTGACTCTCATCATTCAGACTCTAGCGGAGGCGATTCTGGGTGTGGTGACTCTGGAAGCAGCGATGGCGGTGGTTGTGGCGGTGGCGGCGAGTAGCTGCACAACCATTTAGCTGGAGCAGACTATCGAAAGTTGCGTCTGGAGTTGTAAACGTTATTAGCCGCTCAGCCGAACCGTTAGACTGCTTCACCCAGCCAAAGCGATCGCCTCGCTTGAGCAATTGAGATACTATTGATATCTCAGCAATTGAGAATAGTTGAAAGGCTGACTACTAAAAGATTTTGGTCTAGAAATTCCTGCCTTGGGGTAGTAGGGGACTAAGCAGTTCTTACCCTTTCATCTTTTTCAGGGTTGACTCTACTCGTTTCAGCAATCGTGCTGTGTCACGGGTGATCGTTTGAAGTTCTGGGAGTTCTGGTTCCGGATAGGCTTTTTGCCACCTGTTAAGTTCCGTTTGTAGCCGACGCAAAGCAGCAGTAGCAGCAACATTATCTTGCTGCTCAGAAAGCCGGACATCTGTCACACTTTCCTCAAATGCTTCATTTAAGTAGCGTCTAACGGTTCGGATGCTCTTCCCAATAATCACTTCTAAAGCAGGGCGCAAGACTTTTTCACCTTTAGCAGGCCGTCCTTTTACCTCTACATATCCAGCATTCTTGAGTCGTTCAGCTAGCGATCGCACTTCAGCCGGAGTGTAGTCCCGTCGCTTTTCATTCTCTGTGACCTCGACCTGTAGTGCTTGAGCAGGATCTTCCTCTGCATCGAAGTTTAAGATTCTAACGGGGATCGAATCGTGAGGAAAATGCTTCGAGTAAGCGTCAGGGCTTTGCTCGTGAACCATCAGGATTGCTGCTTTGCGGTGGCCCCCTGCTAACAACCGTCCTCGTCTATCCACCACTAAAGGTTCTAGAAGACCCAAGATAGCGATGGACTCTACCAAGTCAGCTACATGCTGCGTGTTTAACTCACGAGTATCAATGCTACGGTCTAAAATTTTGGCTAAGGGCAAGGTTGAGGGAAGAGATTGCTCCTGTTCAACTCTCGTTTCTGCCGCTCGATCTTGGGCTTGAATTGCAGTTCCTGCTGCTTGGGCTGCATCTAGTAACTCTGCTGCACTCCGTCTTTTAGCCATTCTCGTTCTCTAGTCCTGAGCCGTCTTCATAATCCACTGAGCGATCGCTGATAACTCCTCTGCCGAGCGCGATCGGGGTGCATAGTCCATCAGTGGAACCTGTTGCGCTCCAGCTTGGGCAAGGTTTGTATCTTGATGCACAGTGAAATTTTTTATATCTGAGTGGCGTTGAGCTAGCTGAGCAGGAATCTCCTTATCTAAAGCTCGCCGCTCATCAATTTGGGAAAGTACTAAAGCCCACTGTTTAGGTCCTCGGCGCTCTTTACTCCGGTAGGTCTCCAAAACACCCATGACTCGGTTCGCGCCCATGATGGCAAAAGGATGAGCATTTGTTACAACCAGTGTGACTTGAGCTGCCACCAAACCTAAGCGCTCCAAACTTTCATTGCCTGGAGGACAATCCAAAATCACCGCATCGTAGGGCATGGGTTCAATTAGGTCAGCCAAGTCTTCAGGATGCAGTGATTGAATCGTATGGTTAGTTAAATTCGGCCCACCTGGAAGAACGTATAGTCCTGGGGCTGCTTCCAAGGGCGAGGGATTTTCACCCATCAATAACTCAGCAGTTCCGGGAGCAGCAGGGTTAACTCCTAATGCATAAGCAGCATTAGATTGAGGATCAAGGTCTATCACCAATACCTGCTGTTTCTGCTTAGC
>NZ_JAMPKN010000111.1:0-4593 GCF_039962155.1 Trichocoleus desertorum AS-A10
GACCCGCTACCTGTATTTCGACAGTTGGGATCACTTGCTCACCTTCATGCTCGAAGGATTAGAGCTAGACATCTCACCCAATACCAGTTAAATTGCCATACTGAGAATTGCTGCCGTAACCCACTCAGCGTGACAAACTGTGCCAACAAGTGCAGCTTGGTGTCAATGGGTGATGGCTCGTGCCAACGTGTGATCGTACAACCGTGTGATTGTGTGAACGTGCGATCGTAGGCGGTAAAAGTTAGGCTCTTTTGAGGGCAGCAAAATGCCCTTCAACTTCTTATCTAATACGAGTTGTGGATGGATCACCCTACCTGCGAGTTCAATTAATAAAGAACAGGTGGGGTAATCCAGCGATCGTTTGAAAGAGTGGAAAAGTTTTGGGGCGATCGCAGTTGCTTGGTCAGCTTTGATTCATGTGCAGTTTTTAGGACTCTGCAAATTTTGCACATGAATCAAACGGGGAGACTGGCATCAGTAGGGATGCTCTCCCAAGCAAAGGAACACAAGGATCGGCGCACTACCTAATTAGGTTGAGTTGAGTCAAGCTCTCCAATTCATACCGCCATTGGTTCTCGAGTGGAGTGATATACATCAACTTCTTTGCTTCCGGCGCAATTTCTTCAGATGGAGCCAACTCCATCCAATCATGGAAAGAAATGCCGAGTTGTGAAATCGCTTTGATCTCAGTCTGGTAAGACTCAAATCGATAATTCGTTTCAATCATCAATTCCATCACTTCAAATACCTTTGGCAACCGCTTCATAGCCTCCTGTCTCATTTCTTCCCGATTGCCAAAGATGCTGCCCTGAACCTCACTTGTGGCCACAATGGCTGGAGGTAACTCTTGAACCCACTTGTAGCCCAACTCCGTTCCTTGGTCTTTTTTCCAACTAAACAGATGGTCTCGAAGTAATTCAAAGACAGCACTTTCATCTAAAGATGAGTCTAGCCATTGATAGATACGTGTAAGGCGACGCAAATCCGTCTGGCCTTTGAACTGAGGATCTAGATAAGCAGCTGGATTTGAGGTTAATAGAATTTCAATGTATCTAGCAACGCGATCGCGAATTTGCTCAGCCCCTTCCTGGAAGCGACGCAAAGCAGTATCCCCTTCCTCTAGCTCCAGATAACAACGAGCTTCTGCAATATAGGCTAGTGATAGAGTCAGTAAATACTCATCAGCAATCTGGCTTTGTTGCTTGAGTTCTTGATCAACAGCGTCAATGTAAATATGTTCAACTTCTAAAAAGAGCTTGATGGCAGATAAAGCACTGCTTCTACGGTTTTCAGGCTTATGCATCGTAAAAGCATTAGTCGCCAAATTTAAAGCCGCTCGAAACTTGGCATAAAAGCCGAGATCAATCTTGCGGTCCACTTTATTGAGCAACTCTGTGACATCTTGCAAACGCTTCTCCAGCTCATTGAGGCGTTGAATGATGACTGCAAAGCCGATAACTGATACCCCAAGAGTGAGCATATTCGCAGCAGACGTAACTTGTGGCATAGCCCTGCTGCCAACCAGTGCCAAATCCTCCCGGAGCCAAGATACAACGTGTTTGCTGCCTACCTCACGGATCACACCACCGACCCGTTCGTAAATTCCACTCGCTAAGCCTGCACTAAGATGGTCGGGAATCAAGAAAGTTGTAGTTAGTGTTTGCATCGTTAGCTGCTTAGTTCATTGTCATATTGGCGATCGCTCTGTTCCAGTAGCGAACTTGAATCAGACGGTTCTATGGGTTTCGATGATGAACTGCTGTCTCGAGAGGTGCCAGACTTTTGCGCTTGCTCCCTAGCCCGTTTCTTGGCCATCCAAGCCAAAGCACTTTCACGAATCTCCCTAGTGCGTTCTGGGGTCAGTTTCCGCATGTTTCTCCACGGGTATCGGCACTAGTAACAGGCGAACTTGAGTCGGATAGTTCCACGGGGTCTGATGGTGAACTGCTGGCAGACTCTTGCGATCTCTCCTTGGCCCCTTGTTCCTCAGCCCATTTGATAGCTCTTTCGCGAATTCGTTTCGCGATCGCTGGAGTTAACTTCCTTGTCATACTCCCCCACGTGTATTGGCACTAGTAATAGGTGAGTATTCTAGTGGAGTGAGGGAGCGATCGCAGTATTTTGATCACACCTTTTCACGTCCTTTCACGCTTAAGTAGTTTCCAGGGACGACTTAGTTTTAGCGTCGGGAAATTAAAAGTTTTTAACGGCTATTTTCACTGCTACTAAATCAGGACGTGATAGAGCGGCTCCTAGCAACTGAGGTAACCAATTCTCTTGATTATTAATCTGGAATTATTACAGATTGATTTTTTCCCGTGCTAAGAAAGAACTGAGGATACTTCCGAAGGAGCCAGAGTATGCCACAGGTCATGAATGCAGCTTTGCCCACCCTAACTGCCCTCTCTCTCCTCATCGTTGGAATTACTCCCGCTCGTAGCGAGGTGCTGTGGTACGGGGGAGATATCAATCCGCGTAGCAGTTCGTTCAACAACACCCGCCTAACTGATGCCTATGGCAGTACCGTTTTGGATGACTTCGTTGTTACTGATGCCGCCAGCTGGCATGTAACTGGCTTGTTCTCCAACAATACTCCTGGCTACTCTACGGGTATGCCTCCTTTTACTGAAGCTGCCTGGAGTGTTCGTACTGGGGTTGCCAATGGTGAATTTGGAACCTTCCTCTTCAGTGGTATCAGCCCGGTAACTGTAACTCCTACAGGACGTACAGGGGGTGAGTTTACAGTCGCAGTGAATAACCTTTCCTTCGATCTGGCTCCTGGTTCTTACTTCATGAGTGTTAGCCCGATTGCTCAAGGCCAGTACTACTACGTTGGCCGTTCAGGCGGTGCAAATGCCGTTGGTACAGCAGGCTCTAGGGGAATTTTTCGGGAAAGTCGCTTTATTGTGAATGGTGCACCAGACAATCGCATTTTGGAGTACATCAGCCCCCTGGTTCAATGGGAGCGACAGGAAATGCACTAGCCCACCTCAGCCCCTCTGCTTCAATGGGAGTGACGGGAAATGTAAAACAGAAGAACGTAGCGGTTCCAGAGCCTCAGGCCTTCAGCCTACTTGGTACGGCTTTGGTCGGTATATTCTTTCTGCAAAGTTACAAAGGAGTAATACCAATTTCTAAAAATCGGGCTACAAATGATTGGCTGTAGGGGCGAACGGCCATTCGCCCCTACGAATATCTGTAAAGAGAATTTAGAGAATTGGTATAACTCACCACAAGCAGATTAAGTATCAGTAGAAGTTTGGCTCAATCTAGGGTGCTGGCTGTACTACCCTGCCCTGCAGCGGTTGTCACAATTTTTAAGGTCGCAACGGGGTGAGATAAGAGAAGGCGGTAGCGGGCATAGAAGGCGGAGGGCGATCGCTATTTGTATAGTCCGTCCAACTTGTTCAGTCTTGTTCAGTCATTCTCCTGCATGTAGGCAAGTTGATTTGTTGGAGAATACAACAGCAACATTGAGTCATTGGCAAATTGGCTTCTGGTGTAACATTCTCCTCCCTCCTTAAGGTCTAACGGTTCCCATGAAGGTGCTGGAGAATACACACCCATCTTCGGCGGTCCATCCATGTCGCGACAAGCTTCAAAATCCTGAGCGAGTAATCGCTTCTGCTCAATAAACTTCTCAATATTTGATAAATTCACATTGAAGCGACAAGAGTAGGAATAACCGTAATCTGCATTCTGACCATTAGTTACACACTGAATGTTGGATGCTTTCCCAACAAGATTGGGATATTGAATGTAGAACCCAGCAGAAGTTGGGATGGCACTACGGGTGTTCAGCAGGCGGGGAACAGCGAAACTAAGGAGCGAGAGATAAGTAATGAAACAATAAGGAACAACAATGGCACAAACAATGAGGAATCGAAGTAATTGTTTTTCCATTGAAGCTCCTTACGCAGTCTCTTTGTGAGCAACAGCACTAAAACAGCCAGTACCACAACACTTAAGCTTCCAATTGCTTCGAGTATTCATATGACTAGTTGATAACATTCTGAGCGATCGCCACTTTCACTCTTTCACCTAGCTCTTTAAGGCCGTTAATCTCGCTAATTTGCGGGTGGCGATCGCTACTTGTATTTCCCGTCCAGCTTTCTCAGTCATTCGCTTGCATGTAAGCAAGTTGATTTGTTGGAGAATACAACAGCAACACCTGATCAACGTAAGCTCCTGGAACTCCTCGATATTGGTCGTTGATATAACATTCTCCTCCCTCCTGAACGCCTGACGGTTTCCACGATGCCGGAGAATACCCTCCTACGTGCGGCCCATCCATGTTGTAACACTCTCCATCCTGAGAGAGTAACTGGCTCTCCCTAATAAACTGCTCGATATTTGATGAGTTCACATTGAAGCGGCAATGGTGCGAATAACCCTCATCTGTCCTGTCTCGACTATTAGTTACACACTGAAGGTTGGATACTTTCCCAACAAGGTTGGGATATTGAATGTAGAATCCAGCATAAGTTGAAACAACGCTATGGGTATTTAGCAGACGGGGGACAGCGGAAGCAACAAGCAAGACATAGACAATGAAACAACAGGGAGTAGCGATGGCACAACCAATGAGTAGTT
>NZ_JAMPKN010000112.1:0-4276 GCF_039962155.1 Trichocoleus desertorum AS-A10
TCGCTCCCTGTTAACCCCAGCAAAAAATAGACCATTAACCGGCATCCGAAAGTGTTAGCAGAAATGCCAGGTTTGCTGATGCCTTTAATGCATGAGGCGCATTAGCAGGCATCAGCACAAATACGCCAGGTTTCAGGTGAATATCTTGTCCTGTTAATCTCAGCGTTCCTTGCCCTTCAAGTACTTGAACCACGGCGTTGCGAGTTGAGCTATGTTCCGCCATCTTAGTGCCTGCGGCTAGAGACAAGAGAGTGTACTGGCAATGAGGAAGTTTGAGTAACACTTTGCTGAGGATTCCTGTGTCGGGATACTCCAGTTTGTCTTTGAGTTGAGCCGTCAGAGATGAGGGAGTGTGCATTGTCGTAGTCATCATTTTTCTCCTAATCTAGTTTTGTTCTGCACACAAAATGAGATAACCTAACTCGTGTTCGTACTGCTTGAAGACTTGCCGCATCGTCAGTAGGCGATCGCGCAGTTGAGGACGGGTCAGCACATTCCAGAAGAATTTGCTCGCATCAATCAATCCCTCATCTTGAATGACGCGAGCTGGGTTGAGTAACCCCATCACTCCTGTTTGGTGATTCAAAACCTGTAATCCAGCGGTTTGACAGGTGGCAATCCAGTTTGTTTCAGACAATGGCGTAGAGTTGACTCGAATCGCGGCTGCCAGGGCACGATGAATCTCATCTTCGCGATCGTTTACCCGCAACTCATGGGAGAGGAACTTCCCTCTTGGCTTGAGGCGATCGCAAATACCCTGTAAGATTTTGGCTTTACCTGAAGCCGATTGGATGGTAAGAATGGCTTCTGCCAGCACATAGTCAAACTGTCCTGGAATCTGCTCTAAATGGAAAATGTCGCCCTCAATTACCTACACTTGTTCTTCCAACCCAGCGGCTTGAATATTGGCACGAGCACGGGCCACACTTTCAGGGTTCTTTTCGATCCCTACCACCCGAACCCCATATTGTTTGGCGAGGGCGATCGCGCTATTGCCAAAACTGGCCGCCAGCTCTAAAACAGTTTCCCCCGGTTGGAATTGGGCCCAGTGAAACAATTGCCCGGTGGCAGCTTTACCACCCGGTCGCAGAATCTTCTTTCCAGCACTTGCCATCACCTGATGTCCAGGAGCCATTGCAAAATTGATGGTTGATTGAGACATGGCTTATCCTCCAGTTCAGATGTTTCTACTTTGTCAAACTACGGACAAGAGAGATATGAGCTACCTCATGAAGTGTCAACGAAATCTGAGGTTGAAGCATGATAGTAGCCTGAGTGACAGAGCAGCTCAACCAGATGAGACCCAATGACCGTAATCACAAGATGCCTCTCCCTGCACACAACCAGATCTAGGTTTATGAGGTAGCTCATATTCTTGGTGAGAACAATTTGGCAAAGTGAGAGTCACTCACCGATTTGCTTGCCTCTTTTTACTGACCTCTCATGAAGGCGGCAATTCTATCCCTATCCGTTGCGGTAGAAACTTTGGAGGATCTCAATCATGATACGATTGCTCGTTGACTTCTTAGAGACGCTGCTCAACACCTTTTATCGAGGTCGCGATCGCATTTTTGCGCGATTTTTTGTCCTGGAAACAGTGGCTCGGGTGCCTTATTTTGCCTACACCTCGGTCTTACATTTGTATGAAACGATGGGGTGGTGGCGCAAATCTGACTGGCTGAAAGTGCATTTTGCGGAATCCTGGAATGAACTGCACCATCTCCTGATTGCCGAATCTCTCGGTGGCAATGACCACTGGTACGATCGCTCCCTAGCTCGAATTGGCGGATTGATGTACTACTGGGTGATTGTTTTGGTGTATATCCTCAATCCCCGCGCTGCTTACCACTTCATGCAGCAAGTTGAAGAGCACGCCTACCACACCTACGACCTGTTTCTCCAAGCGCACGGCGAAGCACTCAAACAAATGCCTGCGCCAGAAGTCGCCATCAACTACTATCGCGATGGCGACTTGTATATGTTCGACGAATTTCAAACGACACATCCTGAGGCATTTCGTCGCCCTCAAATTGAGAATCTCTATGATGTCTTTGTTGCCGTTCGCGAAGACGAATTAGAGCACGTCAAGACGATGATTGCCTGTCAACAACCTGAAGCACAAGATACGTTCCAAAGCTCCCACACCGAAAACCGCGCTGCCTTGCCAGAGTCGGTGAGAGCCGCGATCGATGCGAAAACGGTGCAAATTGTGCAAGCAGCAGAAAAAGAACCGGTTGAAGTGTAGTCAAGCAATTGCTGAAAAGGATCAGAAGAAATATGGCGACTTTATTTGAAAAACTTGGTGGTGCGGCGGCTGTTGACTTAGCGGTTGACAAATTCTACGCGCGAGTCTTGCAGGATGAGCGCATCAAGCACTTCTTTGCCAATGTCGATATGATGAAACAACGGGCACACCAGAAGGCTTTTCTGACCTATGCCTTTGGCGGAACTGATAGATATGATGGTCGTTATATGCGGCAAGCCCACAAGGAGTTGGTAGAAAAGCAAGGTTTAAACAGCGAACACTTTGATGCCGTTGCGGAAAATTTGATGACAACGCTCAAGGAGATGGGAGTTTCTCAAGATCTAATTGCAGAAGTCGCTGCGATCGCGGCTGCCCCCCAACACAGAAAAGATGTCTTAAACCAGTAAGACTGATAGCTTGGCCTCAATTCTTTGTCACAAAGCGATCGCAGGCTCAGTCAGGTTAGCGTTGTGGAGTCACCCACTCAGGAGTAGACCTTGAGGCAGTTAGTCCTATTCACCTGTACAGCGATCTCAACCCTCGCTCTGGTCAACTGTGGCTCCCGCCAGAAGACAATAGAGTCCAAGCTCGCCTCGATTGACGCTCAGCCCCGTGCCGAGAAGCAATACGCTGCCTTGCTAGACGAGCTTGATTCAAAGTGCCAAGAGGACAAGCAGGCGATCGCGGACCTAACGGTGAGAGCTGTAGAGCTCGTTAAGCAAGCAGACAAGGAGGCAAACCACCTGCAAATGCTTCAAGCGTTACAGGTTGCATCGCACTCAGCCGATTCATCAAAACCAGTGAAGTGTGCTGAGCTTTATGCCGCAATCGTGATATCCATCCAAACTCAGTAGAAAGCCAAGGGCGATCGCTTGAACCGCTTTAAACCGTGTCACCCTATTGCTCAGAATTTCTTCGAGTTTAGTTGCCATCACTCGCGATCTCCTCCATCTCTATCCTTTTACTTTTCCGCTTCCACTTGCCTGCGTCGGTCTCGAATCTCACCCCAAGGTTAGGTCTAGCTTTTGTTGGATTGATTTCTCAAGTTCTTTCTGAATCATGGTGGCTGCTCCTCTCTCAGCCCTAAGCTGACTTCCAATACGGGTATGTAGTAGTCGTGCCAATTTTTGTCAGGCAATAGATCATCCCTCAAGCCTTGGTCTCGCAGCATATTCCGGAGCTGCGTGCCGACACTGAAATGCCAGGAGTTCATCCAAGTGTCAGGTTCTATGGCATGCCTTACCCTGCACTCAGTCTTGAATTCCTCAGGCAGTGTTTGAAATACTGCGATCGCCTTCTCTAGGATGCCGGGTGGAATTTCTCGCAGCTTTTGATCCAAATATCGCCTGCGTTCCTCTGGAGTTTTCATGAGGTGCAATGCCCTGAGTAGTCAATGCCGATGCGAGGCCAGAACTCTTGACCCTCGCGCTCAAGAGCCTCAATCGCCACCACTCTAGCCGCTTGGCTCACGTCGTCTTCTCCCACCCCTTTTGCCAAGTTCAGCATCATGGATGCTCCAGCGTAGCAAGCTCGTTGCATTTCCTGGTGTTGAACTGGAGGGGCGTCCCTCGGGATAACGGAGCGCTCAAACGATTGCCATTGACTTTGTCGTGTTTTTTCATTACTTACTCAAAGAGGTGTGTTTACAGGAGTGCTAAAGAAGTAATGATGCATTTGTAATGATAGGAGCAAAAGCTCTAGAAGCAAGCGAGTGGACTGGGACCCATAGATTTAGTTGATGTGGAGAGGTTGCGATCGCAACAGCCCTGAGCTAAGCGGTGGGCATTCCTGGAGTAGGCTTGTGAAGCGCTTTACCACGACCCATCAACCTTTAACCTCTTCTCTGCTGAGGTCTTTAGCAAGTGAGGCGCGAGTGGGTCGGGGGATTCTAGAGGATTTATCAACGCTCTAGGAGAGGATTATAGCCTTACATAGCTGTGTTAGGACATTATTCTGAAGGAGAAAAGTGTTGGGATAGAACTATGCCTGCCCCTTACAGTTACGACCTGCGGCAAAAAGCGATTGAAGCGT
>NZ_JAMPKN010000113.1:0-4230 GCF_039962155.1 Trichocoleus desertorum AS-A10
AATGGGAAGAGTAGCAATCAATGCTTACGGCCCACAAATTCAGTGAACAAAGTCACCTACGATCGCCGAACAGGCCAATTTCACGGGGGCGATCGCCGTTTTATTGCCCGTGCTGAAGTTCTGCGGTTGGTCGATGCAGAGGCAGCTCGGCTTGAGACTCGGCTGAGTGGTCATGCGCGACTGCTGACCCAGGACAAAATCAGTGTGACTGAGTTTCAGTTACGGATGGCTGATGATGTCAAGCTCTCTCACTTGAGGATGGCAGCGTTTGGTGCAGGTGGAGAGAAGCAGCTCAATGCTCGCCACTTTGGCACAGCAGGGCAAGAATTGAGGCAGCAATACAAATATTTGCAGGGGTTTGGGGATGCGATCGCCCAAGGTGAACTCAGTGAAAAACAAATCCTTTCCCGTGCCAAGTCCTATGGGGTGAGCGCTAGAACTGCCTTCTTTAAGTCGGAGAAGATGACCCGTGAGAGCTACGATGCGAGGGAGGCAAAGCGCAGCCTAGACAGTCAAGCTCGCCACTGTTCATCCTGCCTGGGTCACTCAACCGGGGGCTTATGGCTGCCCATTGATCAGGTTGTTGCGCCGGGGGTTGATTGCGAGTGCAACAGCCGCTGCCGCTGTCGAATTGTGTTTAGGGATGCTTAGGAAGGGCGATCGCTTGTGATTCTGTTGAAATTTACTGGAGTGAAGTGGCGTTGGCTTCCCTGGAGAGATAAGCTAGGGGGATACTATCTTGAGTACCGCTGGCTAGGTTTTCAGCTCTGCTTCTACACACCGCAAGCAGCCGAAATGATTGTAGATGCTCTGAACACGCATAAGAGGCGATCGCCATCTCATTAGTTGACTCGCATATGGTAGTACACCAATAAGTGCAAAGCCCTGGATTTGGTCAACTGATGCTTGACTTTGCTTTACAAATACTTGAGCTAGCGATCGCTACAATACTTCCGTCAGGATTCGAACCTGAATGGCAACGACTTCGTTTCCTATCTGTGGCTCCAGATCTTAGGGAGTCGAACCCAAAGGCAGCATTACCGCGGGTATAACCCAGCCCGCCCCAGAAGCAATTCTATTTTAGGCGCGATCGCCTACCTTGGGCAGATCGCTAATCCCTAAAGACAGCTAACAATGTAGAGCGTTCTCTACGTCTATGCAGCGGTTTTCTGCTTTTGCTTACCTCGTCTAGCAAGAATTGCGATTCCTGTTAGCGCAAGCCCTGCTGTTACGGTAGGTTCGGGAACAGAAGTTGCAGGAGTGTCAGGCGTTGCCTTAGTGAACTGAAGGGTTGGACCGGAGTTATAAATCCCAACATAGTATGAACTGTCTGAGAGTCCACCTCTGTTACTGTCACCGAATCTAGCGAGCCATAGGGAACTTGATGTTACGGCAGGGGAAGTGTTGCGGTTACCGAATGAGAGAAACTCAAAATTTGTGATATTGCCGTTACTAACAGTAAAAAAGTTATCCCTTGGATTTCCTACATACTCACCAAGTCCAAACCCGGCAGTGTTAGACAGCACTTCTACACTTTTTGCTGCACTAGTAGTGTTATCAAGAAGCCCTCGAACTACTCCTGTAACTGTACCTCCTCCATGAGCCTCATTCGTGAACAAGAAGTTGAAGTTTAGACTTGCTGCTTCAGCAGGATTTGGGGCTAGTGTGGAAAGAGTAGCAACAGTAGCTACGGTGAGGGTGGCGAACGCTTTATTTAGCATGTTTTAAGCCTTTGAGAAAAATGGATCGTAAAAATACCGTATCCTCTCACCTACAGAAAGGGTCGCCAGTATTCAGTAAAAACGCTTATCTTTGCAAAAATATTAAGTACAAGGGTTTTCATGTGAAGTACGAAGAGCGATAGCTCTACAAAAACTCTCCCTTTTTTCCAATGGGAAGAAAATGCTTATTTCCCCCAATCTTTGAGACTTTTGAGAGCCGTTTCCGTTTTACGCTTTCTCAGGGCGATCGCTCTAGTGACGCAAAACCTAGACCCAGCTTTGGTAGTCAGAAAATTTCTGATTCTGAGCCAATGGGTTGAGGGGCGATCGCTCTCCTAATTTAGCCCCGTTAGAAGAGCGATCGCCTTACCTCTAAGGTGCCCTTATGGCCCCATGAAGATCCCTTGAAGTACCGTTGCTGCTGATTAGGGTGGTTTTTGTGAGTGAGTGAGGTGCTGGGATGCTTGGTAGAGCGGGCGATCGGATTTTTGAATTGGTTTGAATTGGGGTTTTTGAGCTTTGATCCCGTATAGCTGGGGCTTGGGTTAAAAAGGGCCAATTCAAAAATTGAGAGGGGCGAGGGGATGGGGAGGTGAGGAGAGGGGCGATCGCTCAATAGTCAAGCCGCGATCGCGCATCAGTTTTTCAATGGCAGCTTTGAAAGCTGTGCTACCTGTGAAGATATACGGAACTGTTCCGCTTATTTACCCCAGACAGCCTAACAATGGTTAGCTGAATAGTAAAGGCAAGCCAGAGGAGACTCGTGCAATATGTCGCAGCAGTTACCCGATGAGCACTATCAAACTTTGTCCAACTATCTGGAAAGTAACCAATGGAAAGAAGCGGATCAAGCCACTACGCTTCTGATGCAGCAATCATCAACAGACTTGCTCATCCTGGATGAGCTTTGGACAAGATTTAGTGCTGGGCGTTTTGGGTTCAGCATCCAAAGCCAAATTTGGCAGGAAGTTGGTTGTGCAATAGCTGCCCCTCCTCATTACAACTACTCGTCATCCTGGGAGTCGGGAGATAGCGACTTCGAGCAGGAAAAAATTGATAAGTTCGCCCAGCGGGTGGGTTGGATAAACAATCGTAGTCAATGGGTGGGGTACGAAGATTTGAACTTTAGCCTTAATGCACCATATGGGCATCTGCCTATAGGACATGGGAGAAGTATGGGTAGTTTGATTCGTCGTTTCTCTTACATCGTTGCTGCTAAGAATGTATAGCTTGTTTGTGAAAATGAGCTTGTTTGTGAAAATGCGGGCTAATCAACAGGAGCATGATGCTTGAAGGAGTTGGCAAGGGTCTAGAGGTTACATCGGCGGGTGAACGCTACCGTTATCCAGACCCATTCTTAGGCCAGCATCTGCCTTAAACGTGCGATCGGGAAAGCAGGAGACAAGAAATCTCAAGGCTCCTATTCATCTTCATTGAGGTAAACATCGCATCTCAGAACAAGCACGAGCGATCGCTCCTTCATCCCAGACCTAGGCCAAGAAAATGTCCGAATTCTGGACAACTGGCGCGATGAGCAGCAGTTCACTGACTTGGTTGCGTTCCCCAATTGGGGAAAAGTTGGAGGGGCGATCGCCCCTCTGCCTTGCTGGCTCGATTGAGCGATTTGTCGTGACTCCGTTTTATGAAGATATTGCTTAGCTCGTTAGGCTAGGCATCAGGATTAAGCGCTTTAGCGGTTTTTTTAACGCTGCAAAATTTTTACTCTAGAGCCTGTCCCTATCCAGTTAGTTGCCCTGTAAGAATGGCCCAAAAAATCATTCTCACCTGTTTTCAACCGCCTTCAGACTTGCCCTTAGGCTATCAATTCTGTGAGAACTCGGACTTGATTGCGTGTGAACTGCTAACAGGTGAAACCTCAAGAGAAGCTTTGGCGAGAGCCAAGGATGCAGGTTTAACCGTCGTAGGCTGGAGCCTGTCAGCATCAAACCGAAAACTTTAGCTACTGAGCGATCGCCCTACCCAGCACTTAGCTCAAAATCAGAAATTTTCTAAATCTTAGAACTTGGCTTGGGGTTTGCGTTACAGCGCGATCGCCAATTCACTATTGGCATTCCTGGCTCGGAGAAGCAGAGATGCAGCTAGGCTCGCCACGTCCTAACCCTTTAACCCCTACCTCCTACGCTATGCCGCATTGGTGCTAGCGATCGCTGGTCTTATTATCGCAAAGCTAAATAAGCTTTATTCTGTGTCCGTATATTAAAGAAATCGGGCCAAAACATTAATAAGGTAGTTTCCCCAATTGGGGAAAAGTTGGAGGGGCGATCGCCTTACACCATTGCCGCTGTTCGGTGTCCTGGCCGTTTGTGAGGAGTCCGGGATTCCTGCAAGTTCCGTCACTGTCTGACGCGGTGCGACTGACCTGAGCGATCGCTACCCAAATCCTAGCCTCTGAGTCGAGGGAACGCTACCAAGTCCAGACGGCTTGGTGGTATGGGCCTAATTCTGACGCTCAATGAAATATCGGTGGAGTTCGTGCGGTTTCTCGACA
>NZ_JAMPKN010000114.1:0-4188 GCF_039962155.1 Trichocoleus desertorum AS-A10
ACTGCTGTTTTTCTTTATATTACGAGTAGCTAGCGAGGATCAAATTTTAAATATGGCTTTTGAGCAAATCGAAGCATTTTTAAAGAAAATGCAGTCTGAACCTGAACTTAAAAGCGAGGTGCTCGCAGCATCAACCGCAGATGATATTGCGCGAATAGCACTAAAGCTTGGTTTTGAATTTTCAGGGGATGAATTATTGAGAATGTCAGGTCAGAAAGTTGGCAGCGTTACTGTTAGAAAAACTGATCTTCCTGGAGAGTACAACTAGGGGTCACGCGAGAATTTGTAAAAAATCGTACGCTAAGGAATCTCATCCCCAATCAAAGCACCATGATGATTGGTATTACCCTTTCAACATCAGGGAAGTAGTACGCTGTGGTTGTAGTTTTAGTTCTTGAAAACGGTTGTAACTGGGAAGACTTGCCTTCATACTTGCCTCCCTACTCAACTGTCTACTGGCACGTGCATTCAGTGGCGAAGTGCCTGCGGTGGCTCGATGGGTGATAGAACGATCCAATGCTTGGATGGAGCGTTGTAAAAGTCTAGTAAAGAGCTTTGAGCGAACTCTATCTCATGCAACATAAGATTAACCTCTGCTTTGTCAGGCTAGTGCTCAAGCGGCTTGCAGCCTCTCCTGGAGATCTCAAATGGGTTCTATAGAGGCAGATGCCAAAGAGGGCGCGATCGCCTTCCAGTGCCTCAAACAATTTTGCAATTTCGCCGGGGGTTAGTACCTTGGCTTGGCCGTGGCCGTCTACCTTCATTCCACCCACCTCGTTTTTACCTGAAGTAATTTAACTTTCTTCAGGTAACAAGCACAAAGCATTGATACTCCGTTGTTACATCCCAGCAAGGAAAAGCAGTTAATCCCAGCTTATCGATCGCTGCTCTCTCAAAATGGCTGAAACCTTGATTCTGTCGTCAATCGATAAGTTTTACTTAATTCGCTCGCATCGTTTACGTTTACCACAGGCGATCGCTGTATTTTGATCATGCCCTTTCATACCTCTCGGTCCATTCAATGAGTTTGGTCAATTGAGTCCTAGCGGAACATGCATCTTTACCACTAGGACTAATTTTTGAGGGCCCAGCAGAGTGGGGCAGGGGAAGCCGACAGCAGGCCTAGAAACTTGAGAAGGCGATCGCCCCTTGAGACCACTAGCGGGGAAGTTTAGGCAACCGAATGATAAAACTGGTTCCTTTGCCTGCCGCACTTTCAACTTGGAGCGTTCCTTGGTGCGCCTCAATAATGCTTTTGGCTAGAAATAATCCTAGCCCCCATCCGGTTTGCTCATCAGCGTCGAGAGTACGGCGAAATTGTTGAAACAGGATGGATTGAGCGTCTAGGGCAATGGGATTGCCTTCATTGCGAATGGTCAAGCTAATCTGGGTTTCACTGTGCTGGAGCGTGAGTGTAATGGGTGTATCAGCAGCCCCATACTTCACGGCGTTAGTTGCTAAGTTTTCAATCACCCGCCGAATCTGTTTAGGACTGCAATGGCTCCTGACCTCAGCATCAGAAACAACCACAAACCGCTCCCCATAAGTGAAATTCAAATCCTCTACTATCTCCTGGACGAGCCTAGCTAAATCACAGGCTTCTAATTGCAGCTTTAAGGACTCCCCGGCTCGCAACCGACTTGCATCTAAGAGATCCTGAATCATCGCATCCATGCGATCGATCGCACTGACAATTCTCACCGCGACATCCCTATGGGCGTCTCCGCGTTCCATCCGCCGTAGAATCAGCTGGGTTCCCATTTTCACCACATTGACGGGGCTTCTAAGATCGTGAGTCAGCGTCACCATAAAAAGCTCTTGAATCTCTCGCAAGGTCAGGGAAAATTGTGTGGCGGCATCGTTAACCGATTGCTCGATGGAGTTGATAATAATGTCTCGCTCCCGTAGCGCTAAAGGCCCTTCTTCCTCTAAAACCTGAAAGATGACTTGACGGAGGATGTGGTACTCAAAAATGAGTTGAGTCATGGAGTAGTCCGCATAGCCTGCCCGCTCCTGCCCATGCAGCTTGCCAATCCGAGTGCTTTCCACCTTATCGGTTCTAATTCTGGCAGGGGTCCTTTCAATCTGGGTTGAGAGTTCATCCACTAATTGGCCGAGGTACAGAGGCAGCGAGTCTTGTAAAACCAAAGAGTCTTGATGGATGAAGGAGCTGACTTCCTCGCGGGCTCGTTTCTCCCAAAGCTGCATGATTCTTGGAGCATTTTGCTGGAGTCGGTCAGAAGTCTCGTTCAGCATTGTTTTTGGCTTGGTACCTGGCTGTAGATAGGGGCAAACTTCTAAACAGAGGTTGCAGCAGTGTTTTCAAACAATATCCTACTAAGCTGCTGAGATAAGTTGAGTCGGAATTCGACTTAGGGAGGGGCGATCGCTTGAGCCTGAACTATGGGAGAGTGTGGTCATCTTCCACCATCTTACGGAGCTAAGAGTTGATTCCAAGTGCCAGAGTGATGCCATGACTGATGCTGAAGAATGCCCAGGGAGCACAGCCCTCCGCATTCTCCTCGTCGAGGACAATGACTTAAATCGTGAATTGCTGGGAGATTATCTGCGTCACTGTGGTTATGAAGTGTTCACTTTGGCGCAAGGCTCAGGTTTTTTTCTGACTATTGAACAGTTTCAACCCAATCTAGTGTTGCTTGACTGAAGGTTGCCTGATATGGATGGGTATCAGCTGCTAGAAGAGCTACAGCAGCAACCACATTTGCCGCAACTACCAATCATTGTGATTTCTGGCTTTGCCTTTCAAGAGGAGCAACAGCGAGCGCTAAAACTAGGAGCCCGTCACTACTTGGTCAAGCCAGTCTCATTGACAAAGTTAATTGAGGTGATTGAGGCAGAAGCCCACACTTCATCACCCTAAACCCAGTTGTAGAGACCAAGGCGATTGCTTCTTGAGCTTGAAAACTTACCTCAAGTTTTTCACTGGCTCTGTACTCCGTATCACAAAGGAAATTGCACTCTACTCGACCCTTGGGTAGACCTTGTGGGCTAGGAAGTTTTGCCAATATTTAGATGGCATAGCACCGCTACTAGTTACGCAAGTATGACTCACGCTAGAAGATTTGATGAATTGATAGCAGAGCGTACCGAGACGCTCGACACGGTTCGAGCCATAATCGAGCGCATGCGCTACTTAATCAGTCTAATCCCTGCACAAATCCAACTAGAGCAGCAGGACTCAAACACTAGCTCTGACTCGCAACACCACCCTAGAGCTGAGATATTGGAAGCCGAGAATCATGTCTTGCGGCGAACAGTAAAAGGGCTGGAGATTAACGCTCAAGCGATTACTGCGGCTAGCCAAGAGGAAATCGCCAGAAGCAGACAACTACAAACTACAAACTACAAACTACAAACTACAAACTACAAACTACAAACTACAAACTACAAACTACGAGCTACGAACCACGAACTACGAGCTACGAACCACGAGCTACGAACCACGAGCTACGAACTACGAGCTACGAATAAGAGGTTACGAGCGAAAAAGGATGACTATAGTTGCGAAGCTCCCAACCCCTCAGCAATTGACTTTCAGCTTGTAGCAGCTGGCTCTCGTTCCGAGTCAACCAACATTGATTGCTGCCAGCTCGACACTTAGCACGCTGTCGCTCAGTTGTAGTTCGCGCAGTTTCGCTCCAAGCTCGTACCGCTCTGCTTTTTTCCCTCAAAGCTTCACTGATAGCAACTGGGTCATTAGTCATTTGAATCAACCTAAAAACTAAAGCCTGGGTTCAAGCTTACCTAGCTCTAGCTAAACTCAATGCAAAGAACGTGTAAACGTAATCCTCATCAAAGGCAACTTAGAAACTAAGAGTCGCGATCGCCCCCTCCAGTTGCCCCTCCGACACGTCAAGATACCTCTGAAGGGCCTGCAAGCTACGGTGTCCCGATATCTCCTGAATCACCCGCAGCGGCACCCCCGCGCTACTCATTCGGGTTAGAGCCGTTCTTCTAAAACTGTGGGTACTGACTCCTACCCGCCCCAGGGTTTATGCTCGCTTGAGCCCTTGGATTAGTAGGTCCGGGGTGAGGGAAGACTTCTCTACTTTGCGAAACATGTGATGCTGCACGCTTAGCAACTTGAACAATCGATCCGCCTGGGGCAACAACTCTGAACTTCCCAGGAAGAGCACCCCTGCACGGTTCAGGCTGAAGTAAAAGCGC
>NZ_JAMPKN010000115.1:0-4117 GCF_039962155.1 Trichocoleus desertorum AS-A10
GCGACGATACGGAATCCCAGTTACAGGGCGAGTCAATCCAACCACCTGGGAAGTCCTGGATATGCACGAAAACCCCTATCGATCACCGCTTCCTTGGAAACAACAGAACATTAAACAACCACAAGCCACAGGAGATTTCTCATGAACCGAAAGATTCTTTCAACCAAAATCACAACTACAACCACAATCGCAATCACAATTCTGTTCGGCGTACTCCTACTGTTCAATTTTCCATCCCTGGCTCAAGTCAGTTCACAAGTGATTCCCAGAATCGAACTGATCGGAAGTTCTGGAGGGATTCCACCCAGCTACCGTTTAGTCATTAGCCGATCTCAGGACAATGTTTATGTCTTCTGTCCGACTGGCTTCGAGCCACAGTTGAACTATCTGCGAAATGTGAAGGCGATTCAATGTAAGCCGTTTACCGGTCCCTAGAAGTAAACCAGTGAGGGGCAACAGCATAACAACTCACACCACTTTGTTGCTTTAAATGGAGGAGAGATTCAGATGTCAGAGAACAATAAAGCCATCTTAGAAGCGGCAAACACGGCGAACGCTGCAGGCAACTATGAAGGATTCTTGTCATTCTGCACTGACGACACGAAATGGACGTTCGTAGGGGACAAGACCCTGAAAGGAAAAGCAGCCGTTCGCCGATGGATGGCAACAGAGTATGTGGTACCGCCTTTGAATACCGTTGCGAACTTGATCGCTGAGGGGGATTTCGTCACGGCACTCGGCGACATCACACTGAAGGACGAAGACGGGAAGGCGGCTCATTACTCGTACTACGATGTCTGGTGCTTTCGCGGCGGCAAGATGGTCGAATTAAAGGCTTTCGTGATCAACAAGGTCAAGGATGAAACCAGTAGCGCAGGGTAAATCATCTGCAAAAGTCAGGATATATTCTCATGAAAAATGCAACTTATGTGGAGGCTGCTCGGCGAGGTAGTCACCGCTGGTGGCGGTATCTTCTGGGGCTGGTAATCCTCCTCTTTGCGTGGCTGGTTGTCGGCACCGTTGCCAGCTTACTCGTGGCGATCGCCATCGGCGGACAGGAGGGGTTTGCAGCGTTCAGGCAAGCGGATTACTCCACGCTCGGTTCTGTGCGCAGCTTCCTGGTGATCATGGCGGGTTTCCCGTGCTTCTTCGGGGGAACCCTGCTCACCGTCTCCCTCATCCACCGCCGCCCTCCCCTGACGCTGATCACGGCGCAGGAGAAGATAAGCTGATATCGCGTCGGGCATGGTTTCGTGGCGTGGTTCGTGCCATTCTGCCTAATCGGTGGGCTGGGACAGTACCTCTTCTACCCCGACACCTCTTCCTTTAACTCCAACCTGGCAGCGTTGGCGCTCTTCGTACCGATCGCACTGATCTTCACCGCCATCCAAACCACCACCGAGGAGCTTTTCTTCCGTGGATACATCGTGCAAGGTACGAGCCTCATCTGGAGTAATCGTGTCTTTCTGGTGATTGTGTCAGCCGTGATCTTCACGCTGCCGCACCTTAGCAACCCAGAGGCGATCACGGGTGGCTGACGGTCTTTTCCAACTACTTCCTCGTTCCGGGTCTGTCGTGGACTGTGGTCTCGTTGATTGACGGAACGGTTGTGTCGCAAAAATTGGTGGGTAGTAAGGTAAATAGTCCTAACCTTGCCTTCTCCTGCTCTAATGTCTACTCCTACTCTGTTCAAGTGGCGGCATTTCTTGCCTGAGATCATCCTGGTAAATGTGCGGTGGTATTGTCGCTATTCCTTGAGCTATCGAGATTTGGAGGGGATGATGGCAGAACGAGGGGTGGAAGTAGATCATTCGACTATTAACCGTTGGGTGTTGAAGTACGCACCAGAGGTGGATAAACGGATTCGTCCGCATCTAAGTCCCACTAACGACTCCTGGAGGGTTGATGAGACGTATATCGAGATCAAAGGGAAATGGAAATATCTGTATCGTGCAGTGGGCTCAGATGGGAACACGCTAGATTTCATGTTAAGTGCGAAGCGGGATGGTAAGCGGCAACTCAGTTTTTTTGTAAACTGCTGAAAGCTAGTCATGTCGAGAAACCGCGCGTTATCAATGTGGACAAGAATGCGGCTTATCCCGTGGCAATTGAAGCGCTGAAGCAGGAGGAACCCCTGATGGCTGAGACCGAATTACGGCAGGTGAAGTATTTGAATCCTCTGAACTCCATCCGGCTGGTTAAACGTCCCTAAAGTTGACTTAGGGAATAAACTCGGCCAAGAATTCGAGACTTTATTCCCTAAGTCAACTTCAGAGCTACCGCTCTAAATGCTTCAAACGTTTAGCCTTAATGCAAGATGGAGCACTATCTAAATTTCAACCTGCTTGGTGAATCTCACCGCTTTCATATCAGTCTTCCCTGGAGCAATCTCTATATCGTCAATTTCAATGTCATTGACGCCCATCTAAAAAGCGTAGTGCCAGAAGCTATTTATGAACGCACGCGCAAACTTAAACCTAGCGATCGCACGCCTGAACCGCAAAGCATCGATTTTCATAGCTGGCTTCGACAAATACAGACTAATTGGAGCATTACGATGAACCCCTATCAACAAGAGCTTGCCAGGCTGATTGGTGGTCAAATTCACCAGGCTGGCTTAACTCATGAGGGTTACCCTTACCTGATTGTTAAACAATCTAATGCAGAAGCCTTCTTCTATGTGATTGCTCAGGCAAACCCAGAAGGTACTAATAGTGGGTTCCTGCATATCACTGAACGAACAGAAACTCCTATTTAAGACTACAACCCCTCTTTTATCAGTGCATCCAGACTCCTATTTGGAGGGCTTTTTGTCTCTAAGTCATGATTCCTCAACTACATCTTCTCAACTGGGGTATGGGAATTGAGAGCACAGCAATTCTAGTCCGTTGGATGCTGGAGCTTCAATCTCGTCCCTTCCATGACTTCCAAAGTCTGATTGTGCTAACCGCGCAAACTGGCGATGAGATGGATGAAACCAAATACTTGTGTGAAACCTATCTCTTTACACTCATGGGAGAGCATAAGATTCGATTGGTGCAGATTGCCAAGGCTTCTGCCAGCAAGCGAGATGGTTACATCATTCTCAGTGACACTCACCAACCCTACGAGCTGCATACTGAAGGATACTTTTCCCTCAATCATGACCTACTTCAGTCGGGAGCATGTCACCTTTGCGAGGTTCGGTGAAATCAGTCAGGATAGAGGCAATTCATTGTTGCAACCCCTGACATGACTCCTGCTCAAGCACAAGCCCTCAAAGTTCATCTCGAAGCGATTGCTCAAATTCTGTACGCCGAAAGTGACCCGGAAGCGATGAAAACGCTCGAAGGCATTGAGTTGACGCTTCGAGAGCAGATTCAAGCCCATGTCAGTCCAGAATTGGGGCGTTTTTTATCCGAGTGGTTAGCGGCACGCAAGCAGGAAGAGTGCGAAGGCTAAAAAGTACACTAGGACAGTTAGAAATCACCACGAGGCAAGCAGAGAAACTGGCAGTTGCTTCCTACCGACAGTTGAGTCCCCATTTAGAGAACTGTTGTCTGCGCTTAAGTGCTAATGTGTCCTATGAGCAGTCAGAGCGTGATGTGGCTTATCTCACCGGGATTCGCATTCCAGCTAAAACTCAACAACGCTTGGTACATCATCAGAGCTTTGAGTTGCCAACGACCCAGCAGCCCATTACAGAACTCGGTGTGGATGGGGGAAAGGTGCGGGTACGAACGCCATTGGGAGAGGTCTGTCAATGGCGAGACTACAAAGCCATTGCTACCGCACAAGGTAGCGTTGCCAACTTTCAAAACAATGCTCAACTGATTGACTGGGTCAATGCTCAAGCTTTAGAAAATCCCTTGACCTGTTTAGGAGATGGCCATGACGGAGTTTGGAACCTGGTGGGTCAAATCGCGACCGCAGAGTGTCGTTGGGAGATCCTCGATTGGTATCATCTCAAAGAAAATCTCTACAAGGTCAGGGGTTCGCTCAAGCGTCTCCATCAAACCGAAGCGCTACTGTGGATGGGGAAAGTGGATGCAACCATTCTCTCGTTTGAAGACGTTCAGAAAAGACAAGCACAGAACTTCTGTGAGTATCTCCGCAAACATCGCCACCGCATTGTGAA
>NZ_JAMPKN010000116.1:0-4070 GCF_039962155.1 Trichocoleus desertorum AS-A10
CGCTCACACTTGCCCACGCGCAAGACCTTTTTTGATGATTTGCGGGCGTTGACCCGCTACCTGTATTTCGACAGTTGGGATCACTTGCTCACCTTCATGCTCGAAGGATTAGAGCTAGACATCTCACCCAATACCAGTTAAATTGCCATACTGAGAATTGCTGAATTGAGCCAGACTGAGGCAAGAGCGCAGATGAGTTTGGTAGAATTTAGGCATTTTGATTATGGAAGGTCTTCTCAACAAGCAGGGACCTTTTTTTATTTGCCTATTGTCCCTCCACCTCTGCTACATCTGCCTTAGAACCCACTCTGTCCCCCACCAGGAAGCAGCTAGTGCAGAGTTAAGAATTCCCCCGTGAACCCCACATCGCTGCTAGAGGTTCCAAGCAAATCTTCAAATCGCTTAGGTCGAGAATCTGGCTGTGCCGTAAAAACTGAAAGGATGTTTCACACTCAAAAACCTGTGATCATGATGGGTGCTCCGGTATGTTTCTGAGGAGCATTGCCATCCTCAACGGTGACTGCGATCTTCGTCACTAGTTCTTTGGAACGGTAGGCTTTGGAAACTGAGACTGTTTGACTCAGGTTGCCGCGTTCATCAACTTGAAAAGTTTCTGTCAAGATTGCCTGCTTCTGGTCTGTCGTGAAGGGGGCGTTTGGCGTTAGCACAGTCCATAAGGCGTAGACTTTACCGGGTGGCAATGGAGGTAGGTTCTTGACTGTGATGGTTGCTTCTAGAGTATTGGGATTAACCACCACCGTCGCGGCAGCCTGACTATTGCTCTCCGTGGCATCTAGAACATAAGTCAGTGCCGCGTAACGTTGCGTTTCAGCTTGGCTCGTTTGTAAAGCTTGCGATAAACGGTAGTTGTTGATTCCTAGGGCAACAATCAGGACTGCTGCCGCAACCTCCAAGCCGCTGCGCCACGACAGTGTTCTGCGAGATCTGAAAGCAGGTTGTGTATTCATTTCAGCACCCGCCACCTGAGCTTTTTCTAGAATTGCTGAACGCAAATGACTTGGAGGCGTTACTTCCCGTGAAGCGTAGGATGTCTCTAAAGCATTTTGCATTTGGGCCACTTCTTGGGCGATCACGGGGTCTTGCTGCAATAGGCGCTCAAATTCTGCTGCCTCCTCTGGGCTGAGGTCACCCAGAACATAACCTGCAATGAGTAGCTGTAACTCTTCCGAAGGCGTTGACATAGCCATCACTGTACTATCTCGTAAAACTTGTGAGGGTTTGGCGCAATTTGAGCAGACCTCTTCTGGCTCTAGCCTTCACCGTCCCTAGGGGAATCTCCAGTTGTTTGGCAATTTCTGCCTGACTAAGACCATCGTAATAAGCCATTCTTAGAATTTGCTGCTCACTGTCTGATAACTGAGCCAAGGCGGTACTGACTTCTTGGGATTGCTCATGTTGAAAGACGTGCTCAAGCGGAGCATTCGAGACGGTCTCAGCTTGTCCACCTAACTTCCATCGCTGTAGCGTCTGACGAGTACTGTGACGCGATCGCAATCGGTCCCGAGCCCGCGATCGCGTCAAGATGGCCAGAAAGGTGCGGAGAGATCCGCGATTTGGGTCGTACACAGTCCCCTTGGCTAGGGTCAGAAAGATATCTTGGGTCAAGTCTTCTGCTTCTTGAGCATTGCCCAGGGCACTTAAGGCGAGTCCGTAGACTAACCCAGCGTGGCGATCGTAGAGAACCCCGAGCGCCTCAGTCTGACCCTTGCTCAAGGCCACAATCAATTCTGCATCCGTCTGATTTGACGCCGGAGAGGTTTGATTGGCAGATGGCTCAGACTGCATAGGCACCAGAATTTGTGTTTGAAGACGAATGCCTGGAGTTGGGGAGGGGTGGAAGCAACTGCAAAGCTGCAAATGCGGACAACCGCGATCGCGGAAACGATAGGAATTTCTCCCTTCGCTCCCTAGCTTTTGTCCGCGTGCTGGTTAAATTGTCAGCCGCAAGTATACTACGTCATCTGTGCAAGACTATACCTGCCAGCGATCATTGTGATTCCATCAGCCCCACTCCGGTAGGGCCGCCAAACCGAGATCTAGAATTAGAGGGGTCGAAAAATGCCGCGCAGTTCTCCAGCCCGATTCTGCTTCGTGTGGATGTCTACATAGAGTTGACCATTAGAGAGTGCCTGGAGTTGCTCAGGAGTCAAGGTATACTCTCCAGAAAGACGGCCACCCATTCCGGCATCGTTCAACATCACGGTTAGCGCATATTGAAACGGTCCATTTTGATTAGGCTCACCCCGATGAATGTGAGCCGCAGAGGTAATGTTGGGGTTGGGAGGATCGACGGGATCTGTTTCATAGTCACGTAGAGCACTAGAGAGACCTCCAAAGTCTCCGCGAACAATGAGGCGATCGCCTGCTAAGGCGGCTCCAGCTACCCCCGTTGCCATCGTTGAGGGGACGTTCGGGACCACGTTATTCTTCGTCAAAATTGCCGCATAGAGTTGCAAGGAGCTGTCCGACACACCCTGAGCAATTAGCACAGACTCAGCTTCTTGCAAATCTGCCATCAAATGTTGATTGATAGGATTCTGAACTTGCGCGGGTTGAGCAGCTTGAGATGTGCTGAAGGACGGAACGTCTCCGCTCTGAACGAAGCGATTCGATGCCGTTTTACTCCAAGAAGGGACTGTGGAGAGACCAATCAGCAACACACAGGTGATTGTGCCCAGCCAAAAGTTGAAGAGCCATCGCTTTGCCTTATTCATCCGGATCTAGCCTTAACCAGTAGAGTTCAGGCAATAGTACGAACCAACGGCTGGTTTGGATGCATGGCTACTCTAATTTTCTCATTTCTAGAACAGCGCATTCCCCTTGAGGCTGCGTCCCTATCCAGAAGCAGCATAACGTTTTAGTTGATCCATTCGGCTTAGCTTGGCGGGTAGGGAGGACGCCTCCAGTGTTTAGGCTCGAAAAGTGAACTTGAAGCACAGCCAAGCCACGATTATCAATTTTGGGTTGCCAAATGACGTTTCGGTGTCCTTGAGGACAGTCACCTTTTGTTCGCCCCAGTTGGCCTAGAACTGGTCTGCAGTGAACTTAGAGTTTTTCTGGCTCTGCAACTAGGATTGCCTCGAACCGAACCTATCAGGTCAATGTCATAGTTTGTCTCACTGTTGCTGATGTGTTCCGCAGTGACGTAGCCAGCATCCATCAAATGCTCTTCAAGCAGTATCGTTTTCTCAGCCAAGCTTTGATAGACGGTTTCAACCACTACATCGGCAGTCATTGTTGACAGCGTTGTACAAACTTTAGTGATGAAATGAGGGCAAGCATCATCGCAGATTTCAGTGAGGTGAGCTTTGTATCCCACCCAATCCACACTTCGTTTTGAACTTGAGTTTTCCCACTGAGCACAATTTACAGAGATCGCTGGCAATCTCAACCAGGCAACAATTCAGCGATATAGCGATATATTAAACATCAAAAGAATAACCTTACTGGACGAACTACGGCGGTTTTCAGCTCTCCGCACTTTTCTGTAATTTTTCATGCCATCCTTATCTGAGCATCTAGAGGCAGTACGCCAGCAGCGATTCGTAGGGCGTACCCACGAGCGCCACCTATTTGAGTCAGCTTTAAACCGAGCTGAGTTGCCATTTTATGTTCTGCATATTTTTGGGCCTGGTGGCGTTGGCAAAACCACACTTCTGGGAGAATTTGCCCGCCTCTGTGAGCCAGCCCAGGTCCCCGTCATCCAACTAGATGCCCGCAACATCGAGCCGTCGCCAGAGTCCTTTTTAGAAGCTTTGCGATTTCATTTGAATCTAGCTTCGACCGACTCCCCTTTAGTAGCTTTAGCGGCTCATACAGGTCGGCAGGTTATCCTACTCGACACTTACGAAAACCTCGCTCCCCTTGATCGTTGGCTGCGCGAAAAGTTTCTACCTCAGCTTCCTGCCAATATCCTCACCGTGATTGCGGGTCGTCATGCACCTGCGGCGGGCTGGCGGACTGATTCAGGTTGGCAAGCTTTAATCCATCTTTTACCCTTACGGAACCTTAGCCCAGAGGAAAGCCGAGATTACCTGATCAAGCGAGCC
>NZ_JAMPKN010000117.1:0-3786 GCF_039962155.1 Trichocoleus desertorum AS-A10
ATTCAGCAGGGTTATTTCTGTTTCTGTATCACCTGTTTTTTGGATCAGAAATCTGCGATCGCTGAATTGGCCATCCTCTTGCCTTTCCCTCTCCTGGGCGATCGCGGAACTTACTCCCGCCAGTACTTGTTGGTAAACAATGTGATTTCTAGAGCTACTGCTGGTTGTGGTTTGACTAGAAGAAGAGGAGCTTTCTCCATAGAAGGAGGACTGTTCATTAAAGGTCAAAGTTTTATTAAACAAAGAAGATAGAGAAATTCTCCCTTGGTAAGTTTCTGCAATAGTGCTAGAGACGTTATTAAAGAAATAGTCTGGACCATCTTGTTGGGTGTTGATTTCGTAAGAATTTTGATTCTGCTGATAGGAATAGCTGCCCACATTGTCTACTAGGCCATTCAAATCCAGGGAAAAAGAAGCGGTTATACCAGACAATGTTTTACTACTTTCGCTTGTGTTTTCATTATCCTGAATCCCTTCGGTGTTTACTACAAAACCAGAACTACCACCCGATTCGGTCCCGCTTCCTGATGCAAATCCCAGTGCAACAAAAGTGGCGGAGTTTTGATCTTCGTAGTCAGTTCGGCTTACATGATTCACTACGACAACATTGTTTTCGACTAATGATCCTCTGACATATCTGCGGTAGTAGCTTGAAGTTCCTATAAAAGAGGTTGCTGATCCTTGTTCAATCCTTTCAGCTTCAATGAAGTTGGGTGTCAGTAGACCAGATGCCCAAAAACCCGCTCCCCAGTAAATCAAGGGTGCGATTGAACTGACCTGTGCCGTGGCTCCATTTCCCTTCAGGAGCTTATAGTGATAAACCCCTGATTCCAGCCAACGGAAACTAGCGACCCAGTCACTAGGTCGCCTACCCGTATTTGTAAGGTATGCATCGGCAATGGATTTGGATGTCTGAAAAATTTTGGCTGGAGTTTGGCGATCGCCCCCCACATAAAAACTCCTTACGCCATCTACAGCCACCGAGAACAAAACCTTGACGGGTCCAGACTGAACTGATTGAGGGGTGACAAGCTGTTGCTGCTTCGGTTTATGGGGCATCACATTAATGCGCGATCGCCCCTTTCCCTGATGCAGAACAACTGTATCTCCCTCGCCAATCACGCCGTTGCTGTTTGATTCAGCCTCGCGAATACTGCCATCGCTCAACTGGATTTGTTGAGAGCCGCGATCGGCATCATATGGAAGTGCTACAGCATGCGGATTTTGGCGCGATCGGATTTTCTGTTGCTTGATTTGCTTCTGCTGGTGAGCAGTACGACTTGCGATCGAGGTTTGGCGTAGCAGCTCTTCAGGGGTCATGGCTACAAGTTATCCAAAAATCCGTACAGTTCGATTTCAGAAAGGGCCATGATATTTCGCCCGCTCCCGTTTGGTCCGTACCATTGGAAGCGAAACTTGCTGTATGAATTGCTGGTTGTAACGCCAAAATTTGCCCACTGCAATTGAGTGCTTAGCGTTGCATCGTTAGCGCGAGAATCCAGATCAATCCAGGTCGATCCGTTCAGTCCTTGCATTTTCCAAGTTCTAGGCGCATCTGCTCCAGCGATCGCGTCATTTCTCGCTCTTAGGCTGTACCTATTGAGCTGCAACTTTTTGGTTTTTAGGTCGATCTCGTAGTAAGCCTCGCCAACGACGTTCGAGAGATATTCGTTAATCTCTCGGTCCATCCAGTTCCCAACGACTCCGCCCAGGGTGCCGCCAGTCGCGGTGGCGGATACCGTTCCCAGAGTCACTGGGTTTGACCAGGAGCCGTTAGCGCCCCAATTGGTGCCAGCGTAGTAAAGAACCCCATTTGCATCGCCATTAGAGGCGTAAAGCCTCGGTGTACTGAACACAACGACGTTGGGGGACGCGATCCAGCCTTCCGAATCGCTTAGGTAAATCAGATCTGTTCGCGCATAATTGTTAACAATTTTTGCTGAACCGCTTTGGCCATTGATATTTTTGCTGGATACAAGACTTAAAGGAGAAGTAGAAAGAGATCCAGTGCAAGCAAGAGGAATAGCCTCACCTGGGGAGGCTGTGTTGGGGAGTGTCAGAGCCCAAGCTGCGGCACTGGTATCTGCAAGAAGGCGATCGCCCACCTGAGCTGCATAGTTAGCAGTCTTAACTTGATAATTGCTACTTCCGCCTGCTGCTTTTCGAACCCAGCGACCTGGACCCGTTGTGGGCGCAACAATGGCATCGTCATCCGCAGTAGCGCTGGAGCTAGTGTTCAGGAAGTACCACTCCAGTTTTGACTGAACCGCTAACCCCAGGCCATTCTCCAGCCCAGTGGTATTAATCGCCTTGAGCGCGGCAATGTCAGCAAGACTTCCACCCCACATAGCTACACTCCTGTGGTGTAGCCACTGTTATGCAGCTCAATGTTCATGGTGATGGTGCGGCTTGCTCCATCCGCTATCGTTTGCGCGGAGCCATAGTTGCCTACCAAAACCAATCTGCCCTTGGCATATCTCAATCGCATATTACCGCTGCCTGCGTTGGTTAAGTCAACGATCGCGCTTCCATCAGCGGCGGTTGAAACCTGGAAGGTGTTGGTGGCAATATTGGCGGCGTAGTAAAGCGTCCCTGCTGTTAACCCACCTGCTAAAGTTGCGCCTGCGTCAGCAGTAAGAACGATCGCGTCACCATTAGAGAGTCCGTGAGCAGTAACCGTAATCGTGTCCGTCGAAGCATTTACATTGCTATCAGTGAAGCCTTTGTTGGCTGAGACAGCGGCATCCAGAATTAGGGCAACGCTATCGTATTGCAGAGATGTTCCGGAGGCTATCAAAGAGTTATTTACAGCTGATGCCTCAACTCTTTTGTTGCCTGAGCTGTAGCTGTTTGTGCTGGGATTGTAGGGCTTGCGTCCATAGCCACCTGTTTCCGCTAATTCGGCTGTTACCACTGCTTCGATCGTTGTGGCTGTGCCTGCACCAAGGCAGAACACCAAGCGATAGGTGCCGAGGTTCCGCATTAGCTCAGCAACGTAAAGTTGCCAGCTAGGAACGTGATTGCAACCGACTGTAGCCATAGGAAAGAGCTCGCTTTTAATTCGGCGCGATCGTTCCCACAGCCCTAGAATTCCAGGTTCTTCCAGTTTTCAAAGTCCAGATTTTGCCAATCACTAAAGCTCAGATCCTGCCACTTGATTGCGCCATCTATTACTCTTGCGCCAAGTCCTAGTCCTGCTTCAAGCTGATCAGCGATCGCCTCATCGACCACTCTAGCCCCAGCTCCCAAGCCAGCCCAAAGCGTATCGTTTTCGTTATCTAGAATCCTTGCTCCTAGTCCCAGTCCAGCCTCTAGAGTGCCGCTAGGCGGCAGAGTCTCGACGATTTGCGCCCCTAGCCCCAAG
Organism: Trichocoleus desertorum AS-A10; assembly: GCF_039962155.1. Lineage (NCBI taxonomy): Bacteria > Bacillati > Cyanobacteriota > Cyanophyceae > Leptolyngbyales > Trichocoleusaceae > Trichocoleus > Trichocoleus desertorum. The sequence goes on from NZ_JAMPKN010000117.1 coordinate 3,365, forward strand.
CCAGCTTGCAAGGTGTCAGTGAGCGGTGGAGTATCGATGATCTGAGACCCAATGCCCAGTCCTGCCTGTAGTAAGTCAGTTCCAGCATCCAGGCTGTAGGGGTAGTCAGTAATCTGAGCAGCCAATGCCAGGCCAGCTTCTAGTACGTCTACCTCCAGGTAGGGCGGCTTCAGGGTTGTGGTTGCGGTGTTGCTGCCGTTGATTGTGGTGGAGATGCGATCGCCCACCCAAATTCCCTCAAAGTTGCACAATGCTTCGCGCTCATACAGCACCCAATTCGAGCCATCTAATAGATAGGTGCGAGTTGTACCATCTTGCTCCAGTACGTCCGCAGCCATCAAAGGCGACCAATGATCAAACAGCTCATCTCGCAGGGCAATGCCAATCTCTTGGCCCTTATGCTTGCCAATCAGGATCACGCC
>NZ_JAMPKN010000118.1:0-3443 GCF_039962155.1 Trichocoleus desertorum AS-A10
TTGCTTCAGGTCTTGAAATAGGCTTAGAAGACTACGAATCTGACCCAATATTTTCTTGAGCTTGGCGATTGTTTGAGCTTGTTGAGCGAGTAGCTCCTCTAGGTCATCTTCCATGTTTCGCGATGAATAGTGCAATCGTTAGCCAGCTTATAGGCTCTTAATTACTCTATTCTCTACGTGAGAAAATAAAATACAGGTGGGTGGCTTCGTTTTCAATTCAGATAGCATCCGAGGAGGTGTAAAAAGCAGCTCTTGGAGAAGCCGCTGACTATCTTGTGGCGTTACCAATTAACCTAATCGATAGCCAAACCCTCGCACTGTAATAAGGTACTGAGGATTGCTAGGGTCAGCCTCTATTTTTTCTCTTAGCCACCGAATGTGAACATCGACAGTTTTAGAATCCCCCATAAAGTCTAGACCCCACACCTTCTCAATCAAATCCTCGCGCGATCGCACTCGACCTGGCTGCTGCATGAACACCTCTAAAAGACTAAACTCTTTTGGAGAGAGCGTGACTGCTTCGCCGCGTAGCGTGACTTGACACTGCTGCTTGTTGAGAGCGAGGTCTTGGAAGCTCAAGATTTCTTCTTTTAGCTGAGGGTTAAAACCTTGATAATTCCGCAGCAACACTCGACATCGGGCAATGAACTCCTTCAGGCTAAAAGGCTTCGTCAAGTAGTCATCCGCTCCTACTTCTAAGCCCACGACAATATCAGCCTCTGCCATTTTGGCGCTGAGGATCAGAATTGGAGTTGTATTGCTCTGCTGACGAATGAAGCGACATACATCCAATCCATTGATAAACGGGAGCAGAAGGTCCAGAACAATGAGGTCAAATGCTTCATCGCCATTGCCTTGTGCAGATGTAGAGCCCTGCACCTGTTCAAGAGCTTGCTGACCATCTTCGACGGCTACAACTTGAAATCCTTCTGCTTGCAGGGCAAGAGCTACTGTATCGCGGATCACTGCCTCATCTTCAACCAGTAAAACCCTGGCCTGTCGAGCGGATGGTCCAAGGGAAAAATCTCTAGATGAGGACATAAGAATCGTTGAGGTCGAATCAGTTCGTTGGCTCAGACTAGGAAATGAAGGAGTTGGAGGCTAGGATGAGGAGTCGGCTGAGAACAAGTGAAATCTTTCTTTAGTTGCTTCTGGAGTCAGAGGGCCACCCCTACAATGTAGCAGCGAGCAAGCGTTGGAATGACAAGGTATGTCAGCGTACTTAATTACAATAGAAGTAGCTCTACAAGATTCAGCTTTAGCATTGGAATCAGTGATTCAGGCTGAATTGCAAAAGCGAGGAGAGCCGTTTCAGTGGGCAGTGACAGACGTAGATTGTCAGCGACAGATAGTTTCAATAGATGCCCTGTTATGGCTTAAACCTGAACTCAGTTAAATCCTCTCTAAGAAGAAAACAATCAATAGGGCAAGATGCAAGCGTTCTGCCAGAGCAAGGCAAAAACCTTCCCGCGATTGCTTTTTCTTAGCTACTGTATAAAGCTCAAAGCTGCGATCGCCCCTAACTAGAAGTGTCGTAAATGCTTCAGCCTTTTGTCTGAAGCTCAAACTTTCACGCCTTCCTGCCCCCTAGACCCGTGCTCAGTCTAGTCAAACAGCCAATGCAATGCCGTGAACCCCAGAAGCGATCGCTTTTGGAGAAGGAACAGAGGCAGCTAGATGCTGAGTTCTTAAGCTGACCCACACTTTGTACTCAGTTCTCTTACAAGTAATGCAAGCTTGAGCGCCATGCTCCGTTAAAGAAAGCGCCAAGGCAAAAGCTTTTTGCCTATCTTCAGCCTTGCAGGTCGTGCAGAGGCGATAGATTTCCCTGTCAGAATACATTCCCTCATGAAGTTCGTTCTGGTACCAAAATTTAAAGGGCTGAACGAGGTCATGAGATAGCGCTAAGGGGTACATGTAAAGCCTTTGATGTCACAATCCCATTCTTTGTTAAGTTTCAAGTATACTGTGTGATTAAAGTTACACTTAACTGAAACTTTAACTTCCGTAGCGTACAAAGCTTAATCCCACTCTAAAATTCTCTTGGAAGGGTAAATATCAAAGGTTAGGTCTAGACACTCTACAACTAACCCTTAATCTGTGCACGCTCGACGAAAGACCCAGATGAATAATCCAGATTCTAGTGATTGGGTTGAAACACCCTTAGAGGCTACTTGGCAACTGAGCCCTCACAATGAAGGTAGTTGGGAATGGTCGCCGGAGTTAGCTGCCTGGATGCGGTTAAAACTCGAAAGAGAGTTAACCCCTGAAGAACTAGACGATATATTGCGGATGAATTATTGCAGCACCCTAGATGAACTAATTCGACGGCTGAGTGTGCCTAAGCATTTGTAGGTGATCCCCTCTGGTTAAAACACAAAAGTTTTAGGCTTTTGTCGTGCTCTTACCTCACAAGACGATCACACGAATGAGTCAGAAGCTCAAAACCGCCCCCTCCAGCTGCACCTCCGATACCTCAAGATACCATCGGAACCTGTAGCTGTATCCCTGCACCGCTCATTTGGGTCAGAGCCGTGCGTCTGAAGCTGTGAGTGCTGACTTCCTCCAGCCCCAAGCGATCGCTAAGTGGACTGAATCAGGTGAGCAATCACGTGACTCAACTTCTGGGAGTCTAGCGGGTTAGAGAGGTGCTTCTGGAACCCTGCTGCCAACGCCTGCTGCTGATTGACTTCTCCGACATACGCCGTCAGCGCGATCGCGGGGACTTGTCCCCCTTGCTCTGGCGGCAACGCTCTCATCTGTTGCATCAGCATATAGCCATCCATCTCAGGCATCCCAATGTCACTTAACAGCACGTCTGGTTTTGAATGCATCAGCAGGCTCAAGGCTTCAGCGGCGGTCGTGGCTGTGAGCACCTTTGCTCCTGCTTGCTCTAAGACAAAAGCGACAAACTCCCGTGAATCTGCTTCATCATCCACGACCAAAACCTGAATCCCGTTCAAATCAGCAGCGGGCTCTGACGCTGGGGTGTTCTGATGGGTGATTGGCTGTAGGGTAGGGGCATGAGCGGCAGCCTCACGGTAAAGGTGGCACCCCTGCCAACGCCTGGGCTTGCGGCCTCAACCGTACCCCCGTGCAATTCGACTAAGTGCCGCACGATCGCCAGTCCTAGTCAGCATTGAGTTAAACTCAGCGGAGTGGGTGACTGCTCCGCTGAGTTTAACTCAATGCCATTACTCTCCTGACTGCTAGCAGCGGAATCTATGGAGCGAACTAAATTGCTAGTGGGAAAATATCCGTGATAGTTCGGTGCCAAATGTAACTGCCCCGAGGCACTCTGGAATCGTCATCTGATGTTGGCAATTCAACGTTTGCCTAGCCGCTATGCAGTCTTTAGTGCTTTCCCAAGCGTCTGATTTAGAAGAATTGATTGGCAGTATTTTCTTGTGTGGTAGCTTGACTGCAACAGAGTATCGATGGCT
>NZ_JAMPKN010000119.1:0-3358 GCF_039962155.1 Trichocoleus desertorum AS-A10
TGTTGAGCCAAGAGAAGACTGCCAAGGGGGGAATGAAGGCCAAGCGCCTCAAAGCAGGCTGGGATAATGATTATCTGGCTAAAGTCTTTGCTCAATAAGATGCGTTTGCCCTGATTGCCTCGCTAACAGGTTGGGATTATATCGTCAATGCCCTATCTGTAGCAGGTATTTCTTGAATTGGTATCATCCCTCCCTCAGACCACTTCTGTATCTGGACGTAGCAGGCATGGTTGCAGCAGTTCAACAGAACCCCAGTTGAGTTTGAGCAACACTTTGCTGAGATAGCTACAGCAGAAAGGTTGTGGCAGCTCATCATCAGTATGAGTGGGGAGGGCGATCGAGCTTTGTATGAAAGTGAACCGTTTAGCACCGCCTACCAACGGGCCCTACAGGAAGGCTTCTCACAAGGTGGCCAAGGATATGCCCGAGATCTAGTCAATGCCCTTCTATGGACCGTAGACGTAGAGAATATTACCGTTCCCGCCGATCTCTGGTATGGCGCTTTGGATACGAGCACGGTGCACTCCCCTGATTTTGGCGTCACCCTCGCGCTTACAGCATGCTTCTCATACCATTGATCCCCAAGCAGGCGGATCTAATTCTCTGGACTAAAGCCGGAGACATTCTCTCACAACTAAAATCTCATGTGTCCACTGACTGACGTTTCTGCAAATCCACAGACCTTAACTCTGAGGGATTAAGCCGTACGGATGGCCGTCATTTTGTTTTGCTTGCATGGACGCACCATGGTATCGAGGAGATGCTCGATCACATGGGGTAGGCTGGGGCAAAGACCTGTATGGACTCGCGATGTCTGGATTACCGTGCTCCGAGGAGCCACAATCCAGTGGAAGCGATCGCGTTGAGGCAACCGACCAATGGGTCCAGCGGGTTCACCGCCCACACAAATGAGGGGAATAGCAGCGAGGTAGTCTCGAATGACTTCAAGATCAAGGGTGGAGTCGAGCGCCATGAGTCGTTGCTCGTCAAGCTCAATCCGAGCTCCGAGAAATTTGTGGCTGGCGCAGGAAACGACCACCCCCACATTGACAAACTCTTCGCGCTCCACTCTAGGAACGACACGGATGATGGCGTAATCATACGCTAAGAGATCGGGCACGAATAGCTTCCTCCAGAAAAGTACGCGGCGCTTCTAATCGTCTCATCAAGTACTCGACATAGGCTGCTCGATGTTGCTGACTTCCATTGAACAGGGACTCTTCTACGAGCCAAGCATCCGGAATCAGCTGCACAATGGACTCAATGAGGCTGGGTGTCAACTGTTCCGTTATTTTCGCATCTACCTCCCGTAGAGTGCTAGCGCTGTGGAGTAACACATGGTCCTTGATAGCTGCAAAGGGGGTGCGGCTCCGTTCTAGGTAGTTGCTCCAGGTGTGATGGAAGTAGAGAGCTGCACCATGATCGATGAGCCACAGTCGTCGGTGCCACATCAACATATTGGTGTTCCGCGCTGTGCGATCGATGTTCGTCACATAAGCATCAAACCAGACAATTGAAGAGGCGAGGTCTGCCTCAGGTTTCGCCGCAATGGGGTCAAATGTCACAGAACCGGGTAGGTAATCGAGCGCCAGATTCAGCCCGACACTAGCTCGAATCAAGTCTTGAATTTCTGGGTCAGGCTCAGTGCGGGCAAGTTCAGGATTGAGATGAACCCAGACAATCTCAGGAACAGGCAGCCCTAAAGCTCGAGCAATCTCCCCTGCCACCAACTCTGCAATCAGTGCTTTCGCGCCTTGGCCTGCCCCTCGAAACTTCAGCACATACAGGCCATCATCATCGGCTTCTACAATGGCTGGTAGCGAGCCCCCTTCGCGCAGTGGTGTGACATATCTAGTCGCAGTAATAGTTCGTAAGCTCATCTTTTGCCACCACACTCCGAGCTGTTTTGAGTAGAGCCAGTCAATTAGTTAACAATTGCTCTTAAACGAATAAAAGAGCCTAAAGTTAAGACGATCGTGCTCTAGTAACAATTGTATAAGCCTACTCACTCGTGTCCTGGATCGCCAATACCGTCTGGCAGCACCCCATCCGCTGCACTGTCCGCCGCTGATGTGGGCTCAATATCTCGCGATCGCTTACCCGCGCATTGTCCCAAAACTCATACACCCCTTGCACCGCAGATTCATCTCGACTTGCTTGCGGCACACTTTCATTGGGACGTGCCACTAAGTCTTCCACGATCTTCACCAGCCGTCGATTCCGCCGCACATCCCCTAAATCTACATCCCATAACTCCTCTGCACCCCAACCCATCTCCAACTTCTCGCAGCATCTGCGCAACACCTGACTTACAACTGACCATCTGGACGCAAGACGAAAATTGGATTGCATATACATTGCAGATTCCCAGTGCAGCAACATCTGCCACACGGCTGCCGCACAAAACTTTCATCCTTATCCATTTGCTGCCAGTTTTTTAGACCCAAGACCACAGCGATCGCTCTCAAAAGTACAAATTTTTGTTAAAATCCACTCTCCCTAACTGGCCTCAAACCCTTACGCCTAAAGACATTCAACCGCTTTTTATTGGCAATTGACCATTCTTGAAGCTATCTCTAAATCTCTTCGATTAACGAAAAATACCGTGATGGTTGGTCATATTAAACCTGTACTTTCGTTAAATTCGCGATCCCGCAAAGGGCGAAAGGGAAAGGGGCGATCGCTCAAATACAGACTGCATATAACTTTTACCGATTATTCTATTTGTGAAGAAAGATATGACAATGCATAGCGTTGTATCTACCATTGGCGGAGTATATCGTTTGGTCTTGTCTGGGGCTAATACTGCCATGATGAACCTGTATCCCTTTCTTGAGCCAGTCGTCCCAGTTCAACTAACACGGCTCATGGCAGCTCCACGGACTGAGCCGCCTCTGGAATCGGGCGATCGGCTATGATTCAGAAATTGATTGCCGCCGTTCAACTACAACGTTAGACTGCTAGCGATACTGAGTCCTCTGAGAGTTTTCTTGCTTCTCCTAAATGCTTAGACTAAAGATTTTTAGCCATGAACCGAACTATTGCCAGTAAGTTTATAAATTTTTTGCCAATCGCTGGAATGTCCATCTTGTTTTGTTCGCTTTTCATAAAATGGTTCTCATACGGCTATATAGGTGACGGTTTTAGTCTGGAGCTAAGTTACATCGACTGGTTGAAACGAGGCGATGTAACTTTTTACTATTTGTATTTTTTATGTCTTTCCTTTGCAACCTATTTTTTGGTTGCTAGGACGTGTTTTAAAACCCTAACCTAGAATGGAAATAACCGTATTTCAAAGATACCTAATAGACATTGGTCGCACGCAATCCAATCTCGCGAAAAGACTTAACCAATCAAC
>NZ_JAMPKN010000120.1:0-3347 GCF_039962155.1 Trichocoleus desertorum AS-A10
GGGCTTGTGCTTGAGCAGGAGTCATGTCAGGGGTTGCAACAATGAATTGCCTCTATCCTGACTGATTTCACCGAACCTCGCAAAGGTGACATGCTCCCGGCAAGACAAGCTGACCCGATGATGGCAATTGAAGGCTGCATCTGAACAGCTTTGATCATGGCTCTAAGCGGATAAACAGCAGAGGAACATCGCATGGCAGGAGCGTTCACCCTGGTTTTGGAAGAAACTACTCCTATTCGTAAACTAGCAGCGTGTCCGGGGCCATCCTCACCCATTGAGTCAAAGATTCCTAGTATTTTCCCTTAGGCTTCACTAAAGCTTTAAAGTTAGGTTTCTAGTCCTCTGAGAAACTACGGAATTATATTCGTGTTTAGCAGTAGATCGTAGATTGCAGAGGGTCAGCAATATTCCAGGAGGCGATCGCGGTGAATCGGCCTATGTGGGTTTAGGCTGCGATCGCTAGGAACCATAATCAATTCCAAAGCTTGCCTACCCCTGGTTGCACTGCATGGGCTACCGTTCACTCATCCGGTTGTGCTGATTGGAGTGCATCATCGTCTCTCGTAAACCACTCGGCCCAACTCAGATCTTGCACCTAGGCCTGAAAGGTGAGAAAAAAGGCGTGAAACCAATAGATTGCAGGAACAATGGACATTCTTGCCCACGCCCAAGAACTAATCTATTACTTGCTCGATGGGATGCCGAGTTCCTACCAGCGTCGAAGCCTGCAAGCTTTGTTGGAGTTGTTTCTTAGAGCCCAGGGTGCTCCTCTGCCAGAACACAGTCTAATAAAGTCCCTCAGCGCTCTCAGCCGCTTCCTCAACGTCTATCGCTGGTCAGTGCGTGAGGTCATTCGTCGCCTGCGGGAAGCCGTGCGTCAGCAACTCCAGCAGTATCGTCCCCGAAGCCGCCGACCGCATCTGCAAGTGATTGTGGATTTGACGACGTTGGAAAAACGTGGCAAGCTCAAAGCCTTTGAGCACTTAGTCTCTGTGTTTCACAGCAAACGCGGCGTGCATCTCATCGTGTTGTATCTGGTCGTCGGACCCTGGCGCATTCCTTGGAGCTTTCGAGTATATCGGGGCAAGGACACTACTTCACCCGCTCACTTGCGCTTGCACTTGGTGCGACAGTTACCCAGTTGGTTACGAAAATCTTTCAGGTTGGTCGTGCTTGCTGGTAGTGTCTTAGATCTGTTGATGCTCTAAACTATGTACAAGAAATCTGCAATTTTAACCTCTCTCATAAGAGTCTCAAACAATGGCACTGATTTCTGTGGTGTGTCCTCATTGTCGCAGTGATGAAGCGGTGGTCAAGAACGATAAAAGCACAGAGGGTAAACAACGATTTCGCTGTCGAGCGGAGGTGTGTCAAGGACGCACTTTCATGCTCAATCCTTCCTACCCAGGACGACTGCCCGCGATTAAACAACAAATTGTGGATATGAGTTTGAATGGCAGTGGGGTGCGAGACATTTCCAGAGTGCTCCATGTCAGTACTCGAACGGTGATAGGTGAACTAAAAAAAAGCCGCACAACTCCAGTCTGTTAACAAAGCAGCCTTACAGCAGGTTGAACCGGAGCAGTTCAACGTAGAAGTGGTTCCAGTCCAGCTTTTAGCTGATTGGGAAACCTGGGAGAGTGAATTAGATGAAATGTGGAGCTTTGTTGAGAAAAAAGCAAATCAACGATGGCTTTGGCATGCCAGTGACCATGGAACGGGAGTGGTACTAGCCTACGTCTTAGGTGGGCACAGGGATGATGTCTTTCTCAAGCTGAAGCAACTGCTAGAGCCATTTGGCATTCATCGATTTTACACGGATGGATGGGGTGCCTATGAACGACATTTAGATTCAGTTCTGCACCAAGTGGGTAAAGCCAATACCCAGAAGATTGAACGGAAACATTTGACTTGGAGAACTCGGATTAAGCGACTGGCACGGAGAACGATTTGCTTCTCGAAATCTGAAGCCGTTCATGATGTTGTCATTGGTTTGTATATTAATCGGCATGAGTTTGGGTTATTGGTGTAAAAAGTGCCATCAACAGATGTACAACATTGCCCTATCCTGATTGCACCTCTTAATCCTCTAGCACTTGGCTTTGCTACATCGCACCGCTACCTTTGCCCTTGGTTCGTGTTCTTGTGTCCCCCTGATCAAGTCATTTGTTAGCATTTCTTTACCGAAGTACGGAAAATGTTACGGTTCGTGTGTAGTAGGGAAGGATAGAACTACATCCGTTTTGAGGATGCCGTGTGAGTACACTCACTAGCCTTGCCAGCAGTAGGAATCGATTTATGTCAGTGACCGGTCTAATCCAGGGACTTAATGCCTTTCAGAGCGACTACTTCACCACAAATCGAGCCCTGTTTGAACGACTCTCGAACGGGCAGGCACCCGAAGTTCTCTTCATTACTTGTTCCGATTCTCGGATTGACCCTTGCTTAATCACGCAGTCTCAGCCTGGTGAACTCTTCGTGATGCGCAATGTCGGGAATATCATTCCGTCTTATGGAGCCGCCAGTAGTGCTGAAGCCGCCGGGGTAGAGTATGCGGTCGCTGGCGTCGGGGTACGGGACATCATTGTGTGTGGTCATTCCCACTGTGGGGCCATGAAGGGGTTGCTGCAAATCGGCAATCTGAGTGAGCAGATGCCGCTAGTCTACGACTGGTTGAAGCGCCATGGAGAAGCGACGCGACGCTTAGTGTTAGATAATTATGCGCACCTACAGCCCGAGCGATTGCTCAAGATCGCGATCGAGCAGAATGTGTTGACGCAGATAGAGAATTTAGAGACGTATCCTGTCATTCGATCCAAGTTGCATAGCAGGCAGCTAAATTTGCATGCTTGGATGTACGAAATCGAGACCGGTCAGGTATTCGCTTATGATGCGGGATTAGGGCAGTTTACGCTGCTAAGGCAGCGCTCCTTCCCGGTACCCGACCCATTGATTACAGCTATTTCACAGTAATCAGGGAAACCCCGTCGTTTCATTGGAATAGTTATTCAGCCGGTAGAGATGCGTGTGTTAACGCCTCAGGTGGGGTTCTACAGCTATGACTGGCTCGACCCGCTAGAAAGGATGTTTTTTGATGTGCCTGAGTCAATACCTAATTGCCTTAGCCCAGAACAACTGCTGCTAGGTGTTTCAGCCCTGGCGGGGGGACATAAGGGCTTACAAAGGAGAGCGAACCAGGGACATAGCCCGTTGACCTCGTTGATAAAACGGTCACTTTCCAGGGCTCAATTGCAATAAGGCATTGACCAAATCCGCACAGGTGTCGACAAAGTTGACCCAGCCATAGGCATACAAACCCGTATAAAAGTAGCTATGTCTAGGACGGC
>NZ_JAMPKN010000121.1:0-3277 GCF_039962155.1 Trichocoleus desertorum AS-A10
TTGCTTCAGGTCTTGAAATAGGCTTAGAAGACTACGAATCTGACCCAATATTTTCTTGAGCTTGGCGATTGTTTGAGCTTGTTGAGCGAGTAGCTCCTCTAGGTCATCTTCCACGTTTCGCTATGAATAGTGCAATCGCTCGTCAGTTTATAGGCTCTTAATTACTCTATTCTCTACGTGAGAAAATAAAATACAGGTGGGTGGCTTCGTTTTCAATTCAGATGGTACTTGTGGAGGTGTAAAAAGCAGCCCTTGAAGAAGCTGCTGACTACCTTGTGGCGTTACCAATTAACCTAATCGATAGCCAAACCCATCTTGCGTCAGTTCCAGCTTCCTTACATTGTGGCGATTCGCTCCAATCATGGGGTGCTGATGCCGAAGGGACAACGGGTACGCTATAACCGTCGGCACGCCTATGACCAGCCTCTAGCTGAACGTCCCACGCAACGTCGTTATATCCGCGAAATCATCTTTGGCCAGCGGCGACCTATCCGCTACTACCAAATCACGAAAGGCAGCACTGACCACCCAGACAGGGCAGACAGTTGGTTTATCATGACTAACTTAGCCGGGGATGTCCTTCTGAGTGTAGGTCGCCAATACACGCTGAGAACATAGATTGAGTATGGATTTAAGCAGGTCAAGAATGAGTTGGGATGGCATGATTATCGTTTGACGGAGTACAGCAGTATCGAACGCTGGTGGGAGCTCGTTTTTAGCGCTTACCTGTTGGTTAGTCTGCATGCTGATGCCTTTCAGCATTCCCCACAACTCAAAGGTGAGAATGCCACCGTTTCTTCATCTCCTTTGTTGCCGTTTAAGCAGCATCCCTTTTGGGAGTTAGGAATGACCTGGAAGAGTGCTTTGAATAATCTGCGACTCCTACTGCAACCATATTGCTGTTGGGGGTGGTTAGAGCCTTGGTTACAAGTTTTTTCTATCCCTGAACTGATCTATGGGTTGGAGCAGTTAATGAATTGGATGGATACCTTTCGCCTGTTGCCAAGGCCAGGGTTGAAAGGACCAAACGTACTAGCACTAAAAGTAGCTTGATTGCAGCTGATTACTTTACTCTTATCAAAGTAACAAAAGAAGGATTAAGAACTGATTTAATTTTTCTTTTACTTCTAAGTAAATGAATTATTAGTTAATTATTAATTAAGTTTAGTTTTAGAAAAAGTTAAGTCTCTTAAATATAATGTAAAAATGTAATTTTTCTTATAAAAATAATTGATTTACGTCTTTTAGAAGAGAGCAGAACAAGACTATCAACCTATTCTAAGTGTGCTTACATCGCACTACTGGAAGCAGTTTCGTGCGCACGTTTACAAGATTAATTGAGAGACAAACATGTTGATCTTAAAGAAATTGAATCGAAAACTGTTCAGCTATTTGAGTCTTGTACTTTTAGTTACAACATTATTTATCTTTCCACCTGCGTTTCTTACTCAAGTTTCATTTTTAGGCTCACCTACTATCACATCTAGCGTCAATGCTCAGACAAATCAACCTGAAAGCAAGGAGCCTGAGTCTAGCGATTCTCAACAACCTAAGCTTCCTTTAAGCCCGGAGGAACAAGGGGAAGGTGAGGAAGAAGCGATCGATTTCTTCAAGATGGCAATGGGCGCGATCGCGGGTCTAGTGTTGTTTATTTATGGCGTTACGCGCCTAGCTGAGGGACTAGAAGACGTGGGGGAAGAACGGATGAAACGCCTCCTCAGCAAATTCACTACAAACCGCTTTGCAGGGGTTGCAACCGGAATTGTCGCCACAACATTCTTGGAATCATCATCCGTCACGATCATTCTGGTGATTGCGATGGTAAGCGCCAGCATTCTTACTTTTGTACAATCCCTTGGGGTTGTGTTGGGTTCCAATATTGGTACAGCGGTCGGAGCACAAATTATTTCTCTCAATATCGAACTGTATGTTCCTATTTTGATGTTTAGCGGACTATTGGTATTCTTCTTAGGCAAAACGGCTCGTATTAAATCTCTTGGCATCGTTTTGCTTGGGTTTGGATTGATGTTTTATGGACTTGAAGCGATTGACTCAGCAATGGAGCCGTTTCGAGATTACGAACCGTTCTTAAACTTGATGGAGAGTCTGGGTCGTAATCCTGTTTTAGGAGCTTTGCTAGGAGCTATTTTTACGGTGATTATTCAATCTTCTTCAGCCACCGTAGCAATCGTAGTGACGCTAGCAGGCTCCGGTTTGATTGCTTTGCCCGCCGGAATTGCAATTATGCTGGGTGCAGAAGTTGGAACCTGCGCTGATACTCTGGTTGCTACGATCGGACGGGGTAGTGCTGCGTTGCGAACGGGTTTATTTCACCTCTTCTTTAACCTTAGTAGTGCCGTTCTAGGAATCTTTTTAGCTCCACAGTTGGCTCAACTAACTCAATCAATTTCTGGTGATGATGTTGGACGGCAGGTTGCGAATGCTCAAATGCTATTTAATGGCATTGGCGTTGTTGCTATCATCGGTTTTCTACCAATCATTGCACGGGCACTAGAAAAGCTAGTTCCAGAAACCACCGCAGATCGTGAGCGGCAGCAACGCCAACTCGAAAAACAGCAAGCGAAAGCTAAAGACCTGCAAGCTGAACCTCTCACTCGTTAAACATGCCTTACACCTGAATCACCCCTTCCACGCTAGATCAATTGAGGAGCAGTGGCTAAGGGCGATCCGAGGCGAAATCAAGATAACACGGCAGTGAAGCGGACGAGCAAGAAATTCTACGCTTCGTTTCGGTGTTGCTTGTCGACGCTTACTTTTGCCGTTAATAGCTAGCAACAATGCCGAATTTGAGTGAATTCGGCATTGTTTGGATTGCGATCGCTTGAGCTAACAATAGTTTGAGACATATTACAAAAAATACGCCATTACTTATTTTCGACAATGCTTCTCAAAAGCTCATAGCATCCCCTCGCAAACCTGAAAATCAAGAGGTGCGATCGCTAATTTCCAACACAATGCAAAAGAGTTTCTGTTCAGTCAGTCGCCACTGACGTTGTCGGAGCTATAGCTGAAGGCTGCACGGTAGAGAAATAGCAAGGCACTGAGTGCCTGATTCTGAGTCGAAGCAGCAACGTGTTCCTGCATTGCCAAGTAGCTAAGAAACTGCTCGATTTCCGTTGCTCCCATTTCGCTGGAGTCACGTTTATTAGACGACACTGTATAGACGAGGTCACGACAGAAGTTTGTCGGGTGCTGATGATGGAGAGACAGTTGCTCTCAGTTACAGATCACGACAACCTTATGACTCGGTGACCCG
>NZ_JAMPKN010000122.1:0-3199 GCF_039962155.1 Trichocoleus desertorum AS-A10
TCCCGCTTAGTGAGAAGGACGTTATCGTTTTCCAAGAAGTTAGAGAACCATATTGGTGCAGTTTGGTACTTTGTTCATCACTACAATGCATCCTTACCTATTTAGGACTACCAAACACTGGTGGCACCTGCCTTTTAAGGGCGCTGCCCTCAACCGCACCGGTGCTGATGGCACCCGCACCCCTGTAGTGCCGAGTCCATTTGACTCCCTTGATCCCAAGGTGAACCCTCAATAAAAGTGAAGGAAATAGTGTTGAATGTCCGCAAGTTTGGAATGAGCCAGCAGTGCCAAGCTGCATAGTGGAAATGGAGTGACTACTGTTTGAGTCTACGAGGGTTCCGACTATGGTTGAAGAACCAATGCTGCATCAGTATCACAGGGTGAATGTTGATGAGGCTGAAACATCATCTGTATCTTGCTGGGGTGATTGGGGCGATCGCGCTTGCTTCCTGCTCGCCTCAAACCCACTTGTCAAATCCGGTGTCGGTTCAAAAGCGTGAAACTCAGCTTCAAACCGTTCCCTTGAATAAAGACGATATCGTTATGGGGCAAACCGTTTATGTTCCCATTTATTCGCATATCTATCATCACAATAGTCAAGACCGGGTCATGAATTTATCAGCGACGCTGAGCGTTCGCAATACAGACTTGAGCGATCCAATTATCATTACCTCTGTGAAGTACTACGATACGGATGGTCAACTCATGCGGCAAGATATTGAGCGCCCAGTCGCCCTAAAGCCCCTGGCTTCCACTAGCTTCTTTGTGGCAGCGGATGATACGAGTGGTGGATCAGGGGCAAACTTTGTGGTGGAATGGGTTGCAGAAAAAACGGTGTCAGAACCTGTGATTGAAGCAGTCATGATCAACACCTCTGGAGGGCAGGGAATTTCATTTATTAGTCCGGGGAAAGTGGTTGAGCAGTATGGCAAGAGAAATTAGCATCAGCCAGTTGGAATCATATTGGAGTGGCTCTGTTCTGGAAAGGGGAGGTTAGATTTTGGTGTTTGATGCTTTGGTCATTGGCGCTGGACCCGCAGGATTGGCGATCGCCGCTGCTCTTTGTGATGAAGGGTTGAACGTTGCCGGTTTAGCGCCCGTTCCGCCTCCGGTTGAGTGGTCAAACACCTATGGGATTTGGTGCGATGAATTAGAGCCGATGAACTTGACGCATCTTTTGAGCCACCGTTGGCAGAACAGTGTGGCTTATGCGGCTCAACAAGAAATTTCGCTTCAACGCGAGTATGGCTTATTCGATAACGTCAAACTCCAAAACTACTTTTTGGAACGCTGCGATCGCGGCAAAATGACGTGGCATCAGGGCACTGCTGCCACCGTGGAGCATTTAGCTAATGGCTCTTGTGTCACAACCACAGAAGGAACGACTTTATCCGCCAGACTTGTGATTGATGCCAGTGGTCACAAACCGGCGCTGTTAAACAGACCCCAAAGCGATCGCATTGCTTACCAAGCAGCCTACGGCATCGTGGGCAGATTCTCTTCACCCCCGATCGAACCCCAACAGTTTGTCTTGATGGACTACCGCTCAGATCACTTGCCACCTGCGGAACGCCAAGCGCCTCCTACCTTCCTCTACGCGATGGATTTAGGCAATGATGTCTTTTTTGTCGAAGAGACGTCATTGGCGAGCAGTCCCGCTGTGGCGTTTGAGGTGTTGCAGCAACGGTTAGAGCAGCGGCTTGCCTTTCGAGGTGTGCAGGTGAAAGAAGTGCAGCACGTGGAATACTGTTTGTTTCCCATGAATTTGCCGTTACCGTCTCTCGAACAGACCGTGATGGGGTTTGGTGGGGCAGCGAGTCTAGTGCATCCCGCCTCAGGTTACCTGGTGGGGGCTTTGCTCCGACGTGCACCTAGGGTTGCGAAGACGATCGCCCATGCGGTTGAGAATCTGGAAGCTCCCCCCACCAGAATTGCTGCACTTGCATGGCAAACGCTGTGGTCAAGTGATGAGAGGCGGAAACGCGCCCTCTACCTGTTTGGTTTAGAGAATTTGATGCGGTTTGATGAACAAACGCTACAGGCCTTCTTTGCCTCCTTCTTGCAGTTGCCGCGATCGCAGTGGACTGCTTTTCTGGCAAATACCCTTTCTACCCCCGAAATGTTGCAAACGATGATGAACTTGTTTGGTCACACCACCCCTGAAGTTCGCTGGAATTTAATGCGCTCTGCCTGGAGCGAGCGGGCGTTGCTTTGGGATGCGTGGGTCGCTTCAGAATGAGCGTTTTTGCCTGGATACCCGTGAGGAAGGGAAAGGCGATCGCCTAAAACTAGCCTATTGGCCGACTGCAAAGACTTGCTCTGCGGTGAGTTGCAGTTCTGGAAAGGCAGCAGAAATAAGGCGATCGCTACCCCGAAACGGCTGAACCTGATATTCTCCGTCAACTACTTGGTAAATCGAGAGGGTTGGTTGTTTAGGTGAGCCCATATAGAACCCATTTGAGATCTTAGGAAGGGACTGCAAGCCGCTTGAGCATCAGCCTCACGAAACAGAGATTGAGTTTGGTCGTGGCATGAGATAAGGTTCGCTCAAAGTTTTTTACCAGGCTTTGACAACGTTCCATCCAAGCATTTGAGCGTTCAACCACCCATCGAGCCACTGCTGGTACAAATCCTGTTTTCCCTTGTGCAGCCTTCTCTTGCTTTGAGGGTTTGGTGGAAAGCTCAAACCTGACCTTCGTCAGCATCTGAGGATAAACCTGCTCTAACTCCTCAATCAAATGCTCTACATGATAACCGTGGTCTAATAAAATCGTAATCTTCGGAATGTTCACAGGCTTTGACTTGAAGTAATCGATGTTCAAGCTCAGCATCTCCAGCAATCCTGCGTCATCCGAGACATTGGCCTATTCATTGTCACATCTTTCTTCACAAATAGAATAATCCTCAAAGAGATTGCGGAGTAGGCAGTTGAGCGATCGCCCTCTCTCCTCACCGCCCCTACCGCGAGCGCGAATTTAAGGAAAGTACAGGTTTAATATGACCAATCATGACTAAATTTTTCGTTAATGGAAGAGATATTGAGAGTGCTTCAAGAAACCCCTAATGCCTATAAAAAGCGGTTGAATGTTGTCATTTAACAAAATATTTGACGTCGTTAACAGAATCAATGACGCGGTGAAAAAGAGAGTGAAAGGGAGAATGGGAGAGGGTTTGAGGGAGAGTAGTACAGGCTGAGAGG
>NZ_JAMPKN010000123.1:0-3005 GCF_039962155.1 Trichocoleus desertorum AS-A10
TACTGCCGATAAACTACGGCTCTCCCCTCGTGCACCATCTGCAGATCCACCGACTGCCCGTTTTTGAATACCTCGGCTACAGTGCGACGGTAAGGGTCTATTTCTACCACTCGCAACTGCACACCCTGATTCCTGGGTAGAAATTGGCTGAGACGTGTTGCTGCTTCCTTCCCTCCAGCTTGGTTAGCCTCCGGCGCGTCTATGCAGGCGAGCCTCACAGTGACAGGCTTTCCATTCACTTGAACGCGCAGTGTGTCTCCATCCCCTGTGCTAATGACAGTGCCTGTTTGTTTGGTTTGGGCTAGGAGTGGGGAGGGGGAGAAGATGGCGATCGCCGCTGCTAAGGCCAAAAATCGATTCATATTTTTCATAGTGCTATAGCTCCTTTGTTCTACAAGCAACGCCCCGCGCTTTGACGATCGCGCCGATTGGTTTTGGGCTCACACAAACTTCTACTGTGAATAATTGGGACCAGAGATACTGTGCCCACATGGGGAACGTGATGGTGAGGGTTGAAACTGCAAAGGCTTTCGTGGTTATACAAAGACCAACCTGAGAGCTACAACTCCCATTGCAACGTCATACAAGATCTTTTGTGCTTCGGATGAGTTAGCAAACGGTCAAATTTTTGATCCTGACAGGGGTTGAATATATTGACGATTAGCGCGAACAAAACATTTGTCACTAGTTCGCATCCAGGGGGCACCTTTAATGCTTGACGGATTTAATGCACTTGGATGTGTTTCTTTGTTGTCAGCACCCAAAATCGCGCTGGCATGTCCTCGACCATCGTAGCCAGCAGTAATGCGATCGCCCCGTCGATAAGTCTTCATGATTTTACCGTTAGGTTTCACCCGACAACTTAATGGTCCACTGGCATCTACTACCTGCCAAAGATCCCAAGTATGAAATTCATTTTGTCCATTAGGAAGGCCGTACCACTCCTTGGAATTTTCGAAGAAATAATCACCCTTCTTGTCAGCAATAGGCAATGCTTCTACCAATCGCAATGTGATAGGTTGACCAACTCCTGGACAGTTTTTTCCTTCGCTGGCGCTCCAACGGGCCTTCAAGACATAACGACCATTCTCCACCGTTTGAATTGCGGTAAAACCACCACTGCAAAAGCTATTCACCTCGTCCGGACTTTCCAGCACCACACCTGGATTATCCTTAAAGGAGCTGTACATTGCGCGATTGCCAGTGTGCCCTAAAATTCTACCGGGAGTTATCTCGCCCGCCCAAACTTTCCCATTAATTTGGGTTTGATATTCGCCATACCAGTTTTTTTCATCTAGCAGCAGTCGGGTTGAACCATTGGCGCTAACATAACTCGATGCCATAGCAGCTGTAGGAGAGAGGGCTACAAGTATGGAGGCAATCCAGATGGAGGCTTTTTTCATTGGGTCTAGAGTAAAAGGCCATTTCTAGGGCTCCCAATCTCTACAGACAACTAACGCAATCGCAGTAAAGAGTTAGTAAAGTCTCACTCCCTATCCCTTGCCTTTGGTGGCGCGGGCACCACTAGCAATTCCCCAGCCCCAATTTTGGCTAATAGCCCTGCGATCCAAGGCTTACCTCCATACATGCATTCGTACTGCTCAGCGATCGCTTTAGTTCAGGTGCCTGATGGAATGAATGTCAATATATAACTACTTGGAATAAAGTTCTGCCCGCTCGATCGCGATACCCAGTTGGATTGCAATCCGCTTGAGCAGCCCCATCTCTATTTGTTGCCAGTGTCTTGGCTGCCCACATTGATGAGCAATGAGCAACCCCCACAAAGTTTCCCTTTGTAGAATTGGGACGACGAGATTAGCTCGTACTTCGAATCTGGCAAGCAAATCGATGTGACAGGGGGCCAGTACTCCCTGGTGGATATCATCAATGGCTCGTGTCCGCCCTTCCCGGTAGTACTGAACGTATTGGTCCTGAAAACAGGGGTCTCCAATGGAAATGCTGTCCTGGAATCTCAAGGAAATAGATAAAAACATAAGACTTGGAAATCTTACTTTAAAGGCACTCATCTCAGCCTGTAATGTTTGTCTGATGAGAGTTTAGGCAAATCAAAGAAAGCATCAGGTTATTTCATGAGCTTCTGAGTGTAGGAAAAATGATTTCCTAATGTAGGAACGCTGATTTTCCGTGGAATTAGGTTGGTAGAGTGATAATTAGCAACGTGTCAACTCGGGACTGTGCAGTGACGGCCTGCCACCCTTCCGCAATCCCTCGTCATGCAACAAAGCCGTATTGAAGCCGCCTATATTTCTTCCTGGCTTCAATCCACTAGCGAGTTATTAGCTGGTGGCATTGGTCATCTTGTGACTGCAACTACCTGGTTCATGCTAAAGGTGATCCAGCGTAGAAAATGAGCAGCAATCGGCTTATGAACCTTAAGAGGGTCTGTAGTTGTGTGCGTACTCTTGCACCTGGTAAGTGGCGGTGAGTTACGCTAAGAGCGATGCCCACCGTATTTTTCCTAGCATCGATTGTGCAGATTCACTGCTCATCTGAATCGTAAATACACCCTGCTTGTTTGAGGAGATGCTCATGGACCCCGCTACCCTAACAGCGTTTCTCGCTCCCTTCCTCCCCGCCTTGATAAAGTTAGGTGGCAAAGTTTTAGAGGGTGCTGCTGCAAAGTCTGGAGAGACAGCAGGCACGAAGTTAACCGAAAAGGCACTGGACAAAGCCAAAGCCATTTGGGATAAGCTGCATCCGAAAGTGGAGGCGAAGGAATCTGCCAAGGAAGCGGTCGAGGATGTGGCAAAAGCACCGGATGATGCAGACTCACAAGCAGCATTACGGGTGCAGCTCAAGAAGATTCTAGAAGCTGACCCTGGTCTGGCAGAGGCGATCGCCAAGATTATGGAGGAAGATGCTCCAGATGGCACACCTGGGACACAAATTGTTCAGCATGTGACAGGCAATCAGAACCAGGTGATTGGTCAAGTGACGGGTGGTACGGTATTTGGCAACGTCACAGGCGATGTGACTCTGTAGGG
>NZ_JAMPKN010000124.1:0-2804 GCF_039962155.1 Trichocoleus desertorum AS-A10
ACTGCTGTTTTTCTTTATATTACGAGTAGCTAGCGAGGATCAAATTTTAAATATGGCTTTTGAGCAAATCGAAGCATTTTTAAAGAAAATGCAGTCTGAACCTGAACTTAAAAACGAGGTGCTCGCAGCATCAACCGCAGATGATGTTGCGCGAATAGCACTAAAGCTTGGTTTTGAATTTTCAGGTGATGAATTATTGAGAATGTCAGGTAAGAAAGTTGGCAGCGTTACTGTTAGAAAAACTGATCTTCCTGGAGAGTACAACTAGGCCCCGCGCTGTTCTGCTAACCACTCGCGAGCGATCGCCACTTTCACTCTTTCACCCAGCTCTTTAAGGCCGTTAATCCCGCTAATTTGCGGGTGGCAGTCGCTACTTGTATCCCGTCTAGATTTCTCAATCATGCACCTGCATATAAGCAAGTTGACTTGTTGGAGAATACAACAGAAGCAACTCATCAACGAAACCTTTTGAAGCTTCCCGAAATTCGCGATTGACATAACATTCTCCTCCCTCCTGAACGTCTGACGGCTCCCACGAAGCCGTTGGACGATACTCTCCTACGTGCGGCGCACCCACGCTGTAACACTCATCCTGAGGCAGTAATTGGCTCTCCCTAATAAACTGCTCGATATTTGATGAGTTCACATTGAAGCGGCACTGGTGGGAATAAGAGTAAGCTGTCCTGTCTCGATCATTAGTTACACACTGGAGGTTAGATACTTTCCCAATCAGATTGGGATATTGCATGTAGAATCCAGCATAAGTTGGGACAGCACTACGGGTATTTAGCAGACGGGGGACAGCGGAAGCAATAAGCAAGACATAGGCATGGAAACAATAGGAACCAACGATGGCACAACCAATGAGCAGTCGAGGAGCAACAAAAAATAAACGCTTTGATAGTTGTGCCATCGTTATTCCCTATGAAGTAGCACCAAGCTAGCAAATCTCAAACGTTCAAGCTTTCAATCGTGCCTAGAAGCTAAGAGACGCGATCGCTCCCTTCAGTTATGGCCCCAACACCTCTAAATATCGTTGAGGTACTCGCAAGCTACGACGGCTCGATATCTCCTGAACAACTCGAAGCAGCACTCCAGTAGACTCATCTGAGTTAGCGCAGTTTGTTCAAAACTATGCGTGCTAACTCCCACAAAACCAA
Organism: Trichocoleus desertorum AS-A10; assembly: GCF_039962155.1. NCBI lineage: Bacteria > Bacillati > Cyanobacteriota > Cyanophyceae > Leptolyngbyales > Trichocoleusaceae > Trichocoleus > Trichocoleus desertorum. The sequence continues at coordinate 1,161 of NZ_JAMPKN010000124.1, forward strand.
AGCAAGGGTGCAGACTAATCTTCCAAATTCAGATTGATTTGCGGAACGCATAACCAGTTGCTGAGTTCTTGAGCTAGCCACTGGGATTCTCTGAGAGTGAGTTGTCCGTGAGTAATCTGCTGGTAGCGGAGTCTCACTTGTAGGGCAACGTCCAAATAGTTGCCAACCCGGGGTCGAATTAGGCGGACTTGCCTGATCTCCTCTCTAGCCCAAGAACGTGTCCAGAATGGGTATCCGAATAGCTCATAAATCATCGCAACCCGATGCTCATCAATTTGGAGCCGAACTCGATATTGGCTATAAAGCACGATGCCTATCAAAAACAGGGGGAGCGCGATCGCGAAGCCTGCTTGTGCAGAGGTCAGGAGACGCGGCGAGGATAGACAACTATCTCCAGTTCTTCCTTCACAAACGCTGAAGTACAACTGTCGATACCCGAACACAGACAAGATGAAAGACAGTGAAGCAATGAGTCGCCAACCCATAGGGGCCAGGGGCAATGTCGCAGTTAACATCTGGTCTATTTTGTTGAGTGCAACCAGATGGGAAGGCGGCTCATCCCCCGCTACGACTGTCCTGGCTGTTGTTTGCTTTTCATACCATTGGGCCAAGTTGTAGCCAAGGGCATCGCCGATGAGGGTTGCAAAGACAGAGACGGTCACGCAATGAAAGCCAATCAACAAAGCCGAGATGGGAGTCATGCCTTTGTTGATATTGGTTAAGAGCACGCTCAGGCAAACACCAATGCCAGAAAAACCAGCCCCCATCACCCGGCTCATCCAGCGATGATATTTCACGTGGGTGAGAGGATAAAAAATCACGCAGGTGACGAGACCCAGCAACAAACCATTACATAGCCCTAGCCCCAGACCATACATAGCACCCAGTAAAACGCCAAAATAGGCTCCACCGGGTATCGGAAAAAAGACACCTAAACCATACAGTCCACCAAAGGTCAGTCCTGCTAGCAGCCCCAGAAAAGTGCTTTGCCAGGTCATGCAGACCAGTACATACATTCTTGAAAGAGGCTTCACTGATTGCCTGTTTCCACGAGCCATCGTTCTGTTCCTTAGCAGTAGAACAAGCTTCTATCTTGCACCTAGTCCTTGGAATGAAGATGAGCGATCGCCCCAAGCTCTTTTTTTGACGCATTGCCTATACCGCAATTAGTCCATTTTGTGAGATCCTTACTTAGCTTGCTCGCAAATAACTTAATAAATTATTTTGGACTAACATCTTGGACTAAAACTTTAATTATCTACTTGAGTAACTGCGTACGCAGCTGTTCAGTGCGTTGAATATTTGCTTAGTTAAACTGTTAAGTAACTAGGTTTTTAGCAAGAAGGCTAGCCAGCTGGTCAAAATTCTGGCAGGCTGGCTAGTTAAGAGTTTGCAATTAAATTCAATGATAATCACAATCGTTGCCTATAAAGGTGGGGTTGGCAAAACGACTACAGCCATCCACCTTGCCTGCTATAGCTTTACGGATGCATCTTAGGACATTGTTTGAAAGCATTATCCACACAATCCTGAAAGTTGGCAAACTCATCCCATCGCTGTCGCAGCCAATTCTTGAGCACAAACCACCAATGCTCAATCGGGTTCAAGTCCGGGGAATAAGGCGGCAGATACCAAAGCTCACAG
>NZ_JAMPKN010000125.1:0-2679 GCF_039962155.1 Trichocoleus desertorum AS-A10
GTGAGAAGGACGTTATCGTTTTCCAAGAAGTTAGAGAACCATATTGGTGCAGTTTGGTACTTTGTTCATCACTACAATGCATCCTTACCTATTTAGGACTACCTTTTCAATTTCTGCTTGCTTCAGGTTGTACAATTGGCCTGGCTGAGGCATTTGAACAGAAACCTGCGGGCTTGAATTAGAAGCACTTTTTCAGCAACCAGTTCTGAGCTTTACTGCGTTGCCTGATCGAGTAAGTGCTGCCCAGCTTTTGTGACAGAGCCCCTGCTGGTTTAATCACTAGCAAGTTGCCAAACACGAATGGAGGCATCTTCACTACAACTGATGAGTTGTCCATCTGGGCTGAAGACTAAACCAGTTACCGTTCGTGTATGCCCCTTGAGCTGTTGTAGCACTTGACCAGTGGCAACATCCCAGAGCTTAATATCATGGTCAATTCGTACACAAAATGTTTGAAGATAGCCCGTTGCCAGAAGGCGACCGTCAGGACTGAAAGCAATTGCAGTGCATGGGTGGTCGCTGTAGTCTGGGAGTGTATGCCTCATTTCACCCGTCTCCAGATTCCAGATTGTGATTTTTCGCCAGTAAACTGCTGCTAGCAACCGCTCATCGGGGCTGAGCGCAATACAGGTTGCCTGGGCTGAAGCTGGAAGTAAGGGAGAGGACAGGGGTTCGCCCGTCAACCAGTTCCAAAATCTAATCGAACCTGATTCCGCCGTGCTGATCAAGCACTCGTAACGGCTACTAAACACCAAGTTGAGAACATCGGAGCCTTTGCCAATTTTTGGATCGTGCACAAACGAGTGTAAGAGCTTGCCCTGTTGCCAATTCCAAATGTAAATACCATGGCCGCCGCCACTGGCTAGCCATTGTCCATCGGCACTAATGGCTGAACATCTGTATGAACTGAACCGTCCATGCTTTAAACTCTGAATTTTTCGTCTCGATGCCACATCCCAAATGCCAATCCCACCATTTTCAATCACAAAGAGGGTGAGTGGCAGACCAACGATCGCTGGGGTCAGGGCCAAAGTCATTCCATAGTAGAAACAACGGTGGAATTGAACTGTCAAGCTATGTAGGAGTTCGCCCGACGCTAAATCCCAGATTTTCGCCGTGTTATCTATGGAATATGTGATGAAAGTTTTGCCATCAGGGCTGAGTACCAGTGCTTGAATGTCACCCGTATGCCCAGCAAATGGGGAAAATATCTCATTTGTTTTTAAGTTGCGCAGCACTAGACTGCCGTCTTCGCTGGTGGTTGCCAATAAGCCACCATCTTGAGAAATTGCCATCCGACGATGATCGCGACCGTAGCTGAAATCGCCACCGATGGTGAAATTAGGAATCACCGGCATTCCTGGCGGCAAAGTATTTAAACGTTGCCCTCGTTGTAAGTCCCAAATCTGCGTTTTGTCCCTACGAATTTTACAGAGCAGCAGTTTAGCATCTGCACTGAGCCAAATGTCAGCCACACCCTTTGGCTCCTCTCCACTGCTATCGGAATAGGGGTTTATGGGCGATGGAATGTAATGAATGACAGAGCGGCTGTGCAGCTCGGCATTGCTGACCAGATCCCATACTTTGAATGCTCCCCCCTTATCGGTTTCATTACCTGCCACAACGATTTGTCCTGTTGAATTAATCGCGACACAGGTGATTTGAGCAGGCATGTCAAAGGTACAGAATGCCTGACCCGTTGGCAGATGCCAAACCATAACTTGCTCTCGGTAAACGTGTCGACCGACAATAGTGTGGCGATCGGCACTCAAGGATTGGTCATCAAATTGACAATAACCACACTGGATCTCGCCTAGCATTTGTTGAGAGGGAATATCCCAAATCGTCACTCTGTCATTAGCATCATAGAAAAGGGAACCAATCTTGCCATACCGAACGATCGCGGTTTGGCCATCTTGAGAAATTCGAATTTCTTTGGGGTCATCGCGGAATTCCAGAGTCTGTATGAGTTTACCTGTGCCAACTTCCCAAGTGCCAATGATGCCTCCTTTTTCTACCGCCACAATCGCTGTTCCATCTGGATAAAGCCCGATCCGCTCCCAAAACTTGAGGGTTTTCAGGGTATAACGCAGTTGAAAAGGCATAGGGCAAACCGATTCAGGACGACACAACCTTAGCCTAACTCCTGTGTTAGGGAATACTAGTCAATGGCTTTGGCAGTGAAATGGAGTGATAGCCTTGATGTCACCGTTATCCGAAGCAATAGAACGTCTTGAAGCTAAGTATCCAGGAGTTTTAGAACTAGGAGCGAAATTTGAATATATTGAATCAGTAGTACGTGAACTTCCATATCAACTACCAAAGGAGACCTACGAGTTATACCTCTTAACAGATGGATTGGCTGCTCGTGTCCTTTTCTGGGGTGGCCATCTCCTCTGTCTTTCTGAAGCTGTTGATGCTTATAAGAGGTTGCAAAAATACAATAACTTTGGGGTAGTGCCATTTAGGAAAGGATAGAGAAAATAGACTGATTGAGTGAAGTGATCCGTTGCCGGTGTTCGTTGTAGTGGTGAATGAAGTTCCAGATCACACCAATGTGATTGCTCAAATTCTTTGAGAACGACAACGTTTTTCGCACTAATCGGGACACTCGCTGTCTCAAGGTGTTGTTGAATCGCTCAATGTAACTGGTTAATCCTGTTTCCTTACCCACAACTC
>NZ_JAMPKN010000126.1:0-2656 GCF_039962155.1 Trichocoleus desertorum AS-A10
GAAACGCTTCAATCGCTTTTTGCCGCAGGTCGTAACTGTAAGGGGCAGGCATAGTTCTATCCCAACACTTCTCTCCTTCAGAATAACGTCCTAACACAGCTATGTAAGGCTATGCCAGAAGCTGCTTCCCAGATGCTTGAACTGACATTGTCCTACGGCCCATCAAAGCCTGCTCGTCAATGGTTGCAGGACAATCCAGCCCAAGCGATCGCAGGACTGATTCCCGTTGCCGCAGGATGCAATCGATTATCAGAAGCGGCGATCGCTTTTCTCCATCTAATGAATCGTAAGGGATATGAAGCGTACATTCGTCAATGTCTCAGCGACCAGCATCCAGATATCGCCACTAAGGTACAAAAGCTAGTCCTCGACTTTAGCGGCCCTCTACCGCTTGATGCTGAATCAACCCCAACCTGGTGGTGGCAAGCCTTTGACCAGCATGCGACCTCTAAAAAGATAAAATCTCCCACCTGGCTACATCCCCTGGAATTGCCACCTATTTTGCTTGGTAAGCATTGCTTAAATCCACAACAGGTTGTGGACTTGTTGATTGCTCTGAAACAAAGCACATTAACCGCTCCTCATCCAGTTATTACTGCTCTGAAGACTCAAGCTCATCCATCCTCTCTAGATCATTTTGCATGGAGACTATTTGAGATTTGGCTAAGTGAAGGTGCACTACCCAAAGAAAATTGGGCAATGATTGCCGTTGGTTTACTGGGCAATGATCCTTCCGTGCTGAAACTTGCACCTCTGATTAGAGAGATGCCTGGAGAAGGACATCACCAGAGAGCAGTGCTGGGTCTGGAATGTTTAAGAACGATCGGAACGGATACCGCATTGATGCAAATCAACGCGATCGCTCAGAAAGTGAAGTACAAAGGATTGAAGCAAAAAACCGAAGACTGTATTGCGGCGATTGCTCAAGCTCGCCATCTGAGCCGTGAACAATTGGAAGACCGCATTGTGCCGGATTGTGGTTTTGACCAGCAGGGCACTCGTGTATTTGACTATGGTTCACGCCAGTTCCACGTTGTCTTTGGTGGTGAAATGCAACCAATGGTGCGAGATGGGGACGGCAAGCTGAAAAACAATTTGCCCAAACCGAAAGCAAACGATGATGCGGCATTAACAGAGCCAGCGATCGCCGAGTGGAAACTGCTGAAACAGCAAATTCAAATCGTTATTAAAACGCAACGCGATCGCTTAGAGAGAGCGATGCTAGCTCAACGGCGCTGGCAGTTTAAGGAATTTAGCTCACATTTGGTGTATCACCCTTTGATGACAAATTTGGCGCAACGTCTTGTCTGGGGTGTGTACGATGCGTCTGAACGATTCATCACGTTTCGCGTTACCGAAGATTTGACCTATGCCGACGTGCATGACCAAATGCTAGCGATCAATGAAGATTTAGAAGTTGGGATTGTACATTCAGCTCAACTATCTCAAGAGTTGCGAAATACGTGGGGAGAACTGTTCAGTGATTACGAGTTAATTCAACCCTTCCGACAACTTAGCCGCACGATTTTTAGCCTAGAGCCTGAAGAAGTGGAGAGCCAGGTGATCAAACGATTTCAAGGCATTGAAGTTCAGGCAATGATTCTATCTGCCATCCTGGAAAAAACAGGGTGGCACTACACAATTCATCCAAACAATCAACTTCACTATCACTGCAAAGCGTTTCCCTTTGCCAATGTCACAGCCGTGATGGAGCATCCGAGTGGAATCCATTTGGGATATGACAGCGGTGCGGTTAAACTGAACACCTGCTTCTTCCTATCAGGACTTTATCCCAACATTGACTGGCAGCAGCAAAACTCACTGGTTCTGAACCATGTTGATCCAGTCGTCGTCAGCGAAGTATTACGAAACTTGGGGGCGATCGCTGCTAAGGGTGAGTAGAAGTGGGAAGTAGTATGACAAAACAACAGAATCGGTTATCCCTAGAATTTGACGAGCGCACGACTCCGGATTGGTTGCGGGATCTGGTGAATGGCATCACGAATTTGCAGCGTCATATGATCCCTCGCTGGGTCAAGGTGTCTGAGCTGCCGCCAATCTGGATTGATTCGTTGGCGCTGAATCGAATTCAGGTTGAGTCTGTGATTGTGGCGCTAGAGAGCAGCACGTTAGAACACTGTCATCTCTTCGTGCCTGGCTTGTTGGCCTATGCGAAGCGAGAATCACTCGATGCATTTGCCTGTAAATCTGTTGGTGTTATTCATCCCCTGGAATTGAGCGTTGAGCAGCGATTGCTTTGGGATGAGCTGTTGAGTGACTACGAAATGATCCAGCCCTTCGCACAGATTCATCGTCCCCTTTACACCCTCAAACCCGAAGAAGTCATACAGACGGTGATTACTCGTGTTGGAAATGTCCAATTTACCAATCTCAAAATTGAAGCAATTACCCTGATCGGATGGCTCGATCAGCGCAGCTGGGTCCGAGGACGTGATGGTAGAGACCTGTATGAACATTACAAAACCTTTGAAGGAGCAAATATCACAGCGGTTATTCAATACGATGAGGTACCGGCTTATGCCTTGATGCAGGGCAAACGCATCTAAATTGGGGCAAGAGAGTGGGTGAGATACTGGATTAGAGCGTTTTAGCCAGAGACTCCTAACTGACCATGCCATCAACTGCTGCAAGCCTT
>NZ_JAMPKN010000127.1:0-2500 GCF_039962155.1 Trichocoleus desertorum AS-A10
GTGTCCTTGCCCCGGTACACTCGAAAGCTCCAAGGAATGCGCCAAGGCCCAACCACGAGATACAGCATGACCAGATGCACTCCTCGTTTACCGGGAAAGACAGAGACTAACTGCTCAAAGGCTTTGAACTTGCCTCGTTTCTCCAGTGTCGTCAAATCCACAATCACTTGCAGATGCGGTCGCTGACCGCGAGGAGGATACTGCTGGAGTTTCTGACGCACAGCCCTGCGTAGACGACGAATCACTTCCCGCGCTGACCAGCGATAGACGTTGAGGAAGCGGCTGAGAGCGCTGAGGGACTTTATTAGACTGTGTTCTGGCAGAGGAGCACCCTGGGCTCTAAGAAACAACGCCAACAAAGCTTGGAGGCTTTGACGCTGGTAGGGAGTCGGCATCCCATCGAGCAAGTGATAGATTAGTTCTTGAGCGTGGGCAAGAATGTCCATGGTTCTTGCAATCTATTGGTTCCACGCCCTTTCTCTCACCTTTCAAGCCTTGGTGCAAGATCTGAGCATTGAAACTCCTTATCACGATAATTCCAAAACACTACTTAAGGCGCTGAACTAGTCAGCCTCCCATAGGTAAACGAGTTCTTGGGTTGGGGAGTATAACAACGCATAAAAGTCATTACTAAACCTGACATAGCATTTTCCTACAACCTTAAGATCTGAAGGTCTCCACCAGGAGGGTAACTTCTCTATAGTTGCCATACTTGAATCGTCGCACTCTTCAATGTAATTAGGGGACAATCCCCACTCCCTAACAAACTGCTCAACATTTGGTGGTTTCGCTTTAAAGCGACAGTAGTATTTATAGCTGTCTATACCTAGCCCGTTGGTTAAGCAACGGAGGTTGGACACCTTCCCGGTAAAACTCGGATACCAAAGGTAAAATCCAGCATAAGTTGGGATGGCACTACGGGTATTCAGTAGATAGGGGGCAGCGAGCAAACGGAGCGTCATATAAGCAACGCAACAATAGGACCCAGCAATGACGCCAGCAAGGAGAAGTCGAGGAGCAATAGAAAATAAACGCCTTGATAGTTGGGCCATTGCAATTCTTCGATGAAGTAGCACCAAACTAGCAAATCTCTAACGCTCAAGCTTGTATTAGAGCCGTACAGCAAAGCGTTAAAGGTTTTGCCATCTTTTCTGGAGTTTCTAGAAAGCCCATAAGATATTGAGAAGGTGCAGCTTTTGGGAGGCGTGACGTGCCCATCAAATTTTTCGTGTGCTTAATCGGGCTGTTGTTGGCCTTAGCTGGATGCGCGATCGCTCCTCCCATTGAAAGTCCACCTTCAGTTCCAGCGCCAACTCCGATCCCTTCACCCTCGCCACCGACTTCTAGAAGTGTTCATTTACGGCTAGGCAATCCTAGTAATGCTGTGGCCGATGTTGCTCAAGCAGATAACTACTTGATGCTGAAGCCCCAGTATGCCCTGTCCTACAACCGCAGCAAAGGCACTCCCAACTGGGTGAGCTGGCAACTAAATTCCAAGTGGCTGGGAGAGGCAGAGAGGCAGAACAACTTTCGCCCAGACCCCCAACTTCCAACGGGTTGGTATCGGGTGACTCCCAGAGACTATACAAACAGTGGTTTCGACCGCGGCCATCTCACGTCATCGGAAGATCGAGGCGGAACAGTTGAGGCAAACTCTGCCACCTTTTTGATGACCAACATCATTCCCCAAGCGCCAGACAATAATCAGGGGCCGTGGGTGGCGTTGGAAGAGTATTGCCGAGATTTAGTCAGGCAGGGTAAAGAGCTTTACATCATCGCTGGAGGCAGGGGCCAAGGTGGTACGGGTAGCAAAGGTACAATGACCACGCTGGCAACAGGCAAGGTTGTGGTTCCAGCCAGCACGTGGAAGGTAATTGTGGTGCTCGACAAGCCAGGTGCCGGAATGAAAGGCATCACTAGCAATACGCGAGTCATTGCAGTGGAGATGCCAAATCGACAGGGGATTAAGAGGAATAGCTGGCAGTCTTTCAAAACCTCGGTGGACCAAATTGAAGCGAAGACCCAGTATGACTTTTTGAGCAACGTGCCGCAATCGGTGCAGCAGGTAATTGAAGCCAATGTTGATAGTCAGTAATCAGGTTTCAATGACTTTGGTGGAAAGTCCAACGCAGTCATTGCCGCAGGTGCCGATGATGTAAACATCAATCTCGATTTGCCCAACCCGATAAACCTTCACGTCGTTCAGGGTGCTGGTGATCGTGCTCTCTAGATTTTTGAATTTAGCAGCGCTCTCCTTCTCTTCGGGGCCGAACCAGTCCTGCTCCTCAGTGGCAGACCTGAAGAAATCTGACAAAGTTATCACCTTCACTAGGGCATCTGCTGGGTGTCCAGTTGCTTGAGCTAGTTTTTCGGGAGTCAAAGATTCTCCAGCCTGTCCTTCCCAAGCAAACACCTCAAATGGGTAGTCGGACTCACTCATGAATTGCAAGCCGCTACAGGTTTCCTTCAGTTTGCCGATTGCCTCTGAACTGCTCACGCT
>NZ_JAMPKN010000128.1:0-2312 GCF_039962155.1 Trichocoleus desertorum AS-A10
TTTTCGTACAGCATCGGAATCTCAAGGCGTTCGGTCAAAATGTGTTGACCATCAAACGGGCGGAATTTTAGATGCTTTTGAACCATCGCAACCGCAAGTTCTTCAGGATAAGGAGAAAGCTGAGCTTGCCATTGGTTGATCATGCCTTCGCCGTGAAGCACTACTGCACGCTGGAGATGAGATGCGATCGCTTGCTTCTCAAACAACAGCCCGTTTTGGGACACATCGTACCGCTCAACCACATCGATCGCAATGTTATCCATCGTATGTTGCGCCCAATGATCGGCTTCAACTTTCATGCCGTATAGATAGAACTGCTCCAACCATGCCTGCTTTGCCTCTCCATACGGCTCAATTTCCCATCCTTTGACACCAACATTTTGCGCTGTGGCTTGTAATTCTTCGACAGACGGCAATTGTGACCAGATGAATCCCAGTTCAAGATCAGAATACTGGTCTGAAATCCCTAACGCTGCCGAGCCAAATACAAAACACGCTGCAACTTTGGGATGAGCCGTGAAAGCAGGAGTGATTTTATGAGCTAATGAAATTCGCCAGGCGCTGTGCTCAGTCATGTTGAGGATTATAAGTTCTTCTGTTGAAATAATGTAGCGGATAGCAAGCGGGCGGTCATGTTCAGCGGAAGCAAACCACCTTTGCAACTCAACGAAGAAGGTGAGTACGTTTTGCTGCAACGCGATTCTCTATACAGTATCCCTTACGTCCTTCAACTCCTGAGCGCTGAGTACTTTCGGAGTAACTATCGGAGTACCAGATTCTAGAACAAAGAATGGTGTCTGTTTGTAGCTGCCATCAAGGCGCGCTCTCAGTGCCATGCCAATGATACGCAAGGTGCCAAATAGAAGCCCTGTCGATTTTGGCTTATCTTGCCCGATCGCAGATTCGGTATGGACGTGCATCCGTACAGGACCGAACGCTTTGTCTAACGAGCTTTCGTCCAAACTCAAGCAGTTACGAATTAAACCAACAAAGGATGGGTTGAGGTTTGGAGGAGTATTCCCGATTGGCGTGTTACAACAAGCTGCATACCAGCGCAGCAAACCATTCGCAGTAAGACGCATACAGCTCAAGCTTTCAATGCCCTCGGTAAACGTGACATTCGCCGGAATGGTCTGGATGATGTTAGTACCACCCTGTTCATCCAGTATTCCATGCTCTCGTTTCAGAAAACGGGCAAAGGCTTGGCAATCCAGACAGTAGCACACGCATCTATTGGCATTGGCATTGCGGTTGAGTGTGCCCTTGAGTTTGCCACAATTGCAACGAATCGAGTGGGCCATGGTTTGGTTCCTCTTCATTAAAGAACTCGACCTAATAGTATGCGATAACGATTAGCGTCACCAGATGTAGGGGACTTAAAACGAAGCAGAAAGCATCTCAGTCAATGCGGTGCACGCGGTTGTTCGCTGGAACTGCGCTGCTCTCCCCACAATCTGATTTAACAGATAACCTCGTAAGTAACTTTGGGGCGGCATACCTCTTTTTAAGCGTTTTTGAATACCACAATAACCTTTATTTTGCGAGTTCTAGTTCGACAGCTCGGTAGAACTCTTTCACCTGCTCAGGAGACTGAAGATGATAAACCTGCTTGCTTTCCTTAGCTTTAAGCACATACTCTCGATACTTGGGTGTGAGCTTCTTATGGCACAGCCAAACCGTATAATAACTGTTCAGCGTACCCCTCAAGAGCGGACTATTTTGGGGCCAATTTTCTGGTGGAATTAGAAAGCCTTTCAAGAATCGCTTCGTGACCCACCAATAGTGCCGGAGAACTGGCATATCGACATATATTAAAGTGTCTGCAACCTCTAATCGTTCCCATACCGTATCCAATGATCCATATCCATCAATGATCCATTGGTCTTGCTGGAGGAGTTGATCATGAGCAGTTTTATATTCTTCGTCAGAAACTTCTCCACCGCCAGGTTTATACTTCAACAAGTCTAAAGCGACCATAGGCAAACCTGTCATTTGTGCTAAATGTTTGCTGAGTGTAGACTTCCCGCCTCCAGCATTACCAAATACAGCAACTTTGTTCACAGGCATCTTCTTCGTGAAAGTTGCTTTAAACTACTCTTGAGTCATGAACTTTTACGGTCTAACTGACGGTATTTCTCTATCTATAGCTTTACGGACTTACCTTAGGACATTGTTTGAAAGCATTATCCACACAATCCCGAAAGTTGGCAAACTCATCCCATCGCTGTCGCAGCCAATTCTTGAGCACAAACCACCAATGCTCAATCGGGTTCAAGTCCGGGGAATAAGGCGGCAGATACCAAAGCTCACAG
>NZ_JAMPKN010000129.1:0-2059 GCF_039962155.1 Trichocoleus desertorum AS-A10
TCAAGCTGCCCTTGGGCATCCGTAATCCAAACGATTTGCGGGACGACATCGGCCATGAGTCGGAACCGTTGCTCGCTCTCACGCAGCGTGGCTTCTACCTGTTTGCGTTCGCTAATGTCGGTAAAGATGACCGCTACCTGACGCATTGTGGCATCACCGACCCGCGACACCAAAACGTCGAGCCAGCGATCGAGCGCGTCTATTCGCTCTTCAGTGCGGATAGACTCACCTGTGTGAATGACTTGGGCGTAAAGGTCATTCCAATACTGTTCCAGCCCCGGTACGAATTCACTTGCTGTTTTGCCCTCTGGGTTGGCAATCCCGGTCTGCCGCTCGAAGGCTGGATTCGCTTGCAAAACGCGGTGATCAAACGGCTTGCCCTCGGCATTGAATAGCACTTCAACGGTGCAAAAGCCTTCGTCGATCGACTCGAACAACCGACGATAGTGTTCTTCAGATTGACGCAGAGCGGCTTCTGTCTGTTTACGCTTGGTAATATCTACCGCTGTTGCATAAAGCACTTGTTCCTCCAAGTGGGGCTGCGCTCTCCAAAGCAACCAGCGGTAGGAGCCGTCTTTGTGCCGATAACGGTTTTCAAAGGCAAACGTTTCGGAGCCAGACAACACGCTGACGCTTTCCGCGACAGATGCGAGGATATCGTCTGGATGCAGGAAATCAGTCCAGGGGCGAGATGTCATTTCCTCAGGTGTCCAGCCGAGAATACGCTCAAAAGCCGGGCTGACCCAGTGGAAATACCCGTGGCTGCTCATAATCACCTGCAAATCTGACCCGACGGCAAGAAAGCGATCGCGTTCCTGCTCAACTTTTTTGCGTTCAGTGATGTTGGTAAACAAAACGGCAAACTTATTGTCTTGCGGCTCACCGATGCAAAAAGCATTGACATCAAACCAACGATCTAGAGCACTTGCGTAATTCTCGAATCGAGCAGATTCCCTACTTTGTACGACTCTGCCATAGATTTCAACCCAGTAAGCTTCAAGGTTGGGAGCGAGTTCCCGCATCCGTTTTCCTGTGGCTCGCTTCAATCCGGTGAGGTGTTCAAACACTGGATTCACTTCCAGAAAGCGGTAATCAGCGGGTTTACCGTTTTCATCAAATAGCATTTCACAGATGCCAAAGCCTTGATCGATTGACTCAAATAACGTTTGGTATTTTGCTGCGGAGTCGAGCAGTGCATCCGTTTGGGTGCAATTTTGCGACGGTACCGATGCTTGCGGCACCTGTTCAGATCTTTGAGCTGGATTGAGTTCAGCCAACCGACTCTGCACCGCTGTTTTCAAACTCTCTGACCAGGTTTCGATCCCGCCCAGTGGTGTTTGCGCCCAGTCATACGAGCTCAGAATTGTTTCTACCTCACCACCTCCAAAGGAATTTTCGGGCATCTCCGGGTGTTCCTCTCTCCTCATGTTTTTAGCTTCCTTGAGGGAAAGGAGACGCCAAGCTGAGCAGCAAACTTCTCCTGGGTCAGCTTTAAGGTTTGCCGCAGTTCCCGAATCAGTTGACCAGTGGCAGGTTGTTCGACCCCTAAATAGTCCTGATGAAAAGCCACAGCGCTCACAGTTTATAAAGTCCTTTGCTTATGAGCTTTGGCTAGTTTTAGTCAGAAATCATCCCCCTCCTGATGGAAGCTTCTAACCATAGCTAGCTCTGTTGATAAAACATTAATGGACTGGGGGATTGAGCGATCGCCATGACCATTTCTAACCCTATTCCTGCCAAGCCCAAGCGATCCGATCGTTGATGACGAACTCAGGCATCAAGGCCTATCAAAAAACGGGTAGAAATTGACGAGGCTGAAACGGCCTGAAATGAGGGTGGGAGCTATGAGTTAAAGCCTTATCAAAAAAGGGTCCTTTTTTGATAGCCTAGCTCCATAGACCTCCTGCATGAATCGGAAAACATGTGACAGTTAGTGACCGCAGAGGGGAAAAGCGGGCTAAATTTTGGGTGGGGACGCATTCCAGCAGCAGCTATGCAATACCAGGAGCTAGAGCATCTATCGAATCCGGAGTTCAAGCGCTTATGTGGTGTGAGTCGT
>NZ_JAMPKN010000130.1:0-2020 GCF_039962155.1 Trichocoleus desertorum AS-A10
GACCCGCTACCTGTATTTCGACAGTTGGGATCACTTGCTCACCTTCATGCTCGAAGGATTAGAGCTAGACATCTCACCCAATACCAGTTAAATTGCCATACTGAGAATTGCTGCTATCTACTAGAGATTCTATTTTGGTCTACCGATTAATGCTAGGATATGCAGATAGTCATTGCCTTCGTTAAATCCGAAGCTCACAATCAAAATTCACAATTGATAGCAGCAACTGAGGCACTGCACTCCAACTCTGAATACTCAAGCTGCTCTCATAGAGGCGAGCGATCGCACTTCCAAAGCATCCCTGTAAAGAGGAAGGTATAAAAATATTCTTTTTGCTACAGCTTCGGGATCTAAGCGTTTTTAGGATTGATGAAGTTGAGATTAAACCAGTTTGATTCCAACTGGAGTTTAGACTAAGTGGAAGTAAGCCCAGCCCTGATTGTAGTGCTGAACGAGGGTTGAGCAACCAGGTGCTAAACGTTTAGGTAGATGCTCGAGCTTGCTTTTTGCGTTTGGAGTATCGCTTTTTGACAATGGGCGCACGAACACGAGGGTTGCGAGGTTGTCCTTGAGTCCACTCTGGTGATTTTCCACGCAGTTTGGGAGGTTGGGCAGGAGTGCCAAGTTGCGTAAAAACGGCAGCCATCGACTGAGCCACTCGTCCTGGGGTGAGCCGAGTTTGTGATTTTTGCCAGGGGAGAGGACAGTCAGCCACAAGGTCACGAGCAAGCCATAGCTGCCAACTCAGAAGGGGCATCAGATCGCTCCAGCGTTCGGCTTGTTTGGCAGTGCCCAGATGAGGGAGCGTCCAATGGAGTCTTTGTTTGGCAAAGCGAAACCAGTGGTCTACGCCGAAGCGACGGCAGTAGAGCTGCCAGATTTGGTCTAAGGGCGGCATCGTTTCCCCCACCCAGATCAGCCAGACGGGTTTATCGCTGCGCCGATTACCAAAGTGATCAAGCCATTCCACCAGAATCAGTTGCAGCGGATGCTTTGCTGCGCTGCGGAAGTGCATCTGGTGCCAACAGCGTAATCGCAGTCGTCCTTGTTTAGAGTCATTGACCTCACTTTGTTGGTCCGGGCTGTGCCAGGTAGTCGAGTCATTGAGCTTGAACTTATCGCCATGCACTCTCGGTCTGCCTCTGCCCCCATAAATGGGTGGAGCCGTCCACAAACAGCGATTCGAGCGCAGACGCATCAGCTTATCGCAATCAATATCAGCCGTTGCCAAGACAAATTGCGCACAGCCATACTCACTATCCCACAATGAGATCGCGCGCTCATGTCGCAAGGGCAGTGCCCAACTGCTGCCCACTTCGGGAATCCAAGCCAGCGTACTCCACCCTTGTCCCACGCCAACCGGACAGTTGCCTAGCATCGCAGCTTGATGCTCGTAGGTGCGCTCTTGCAACGTCACAGCAAAAGGACATACCCAGATCGTGTGGTCGCTTGCTAGGACAGGACGTTCAGTTTGGCTCATCTGCCCGATGTACAGTCGCATCAACTTGCGGCGCTGCGGTCGGCTATCTTGTAGAGCTTCATACAAGCTCGACCACTGCCGCCTGAACAAAGGGCTACCACTGAGTTCAGCGAAGCTGTTTACCCTGGAACTACTCCAAACCGCATCGCCCAACTCAAACATTGCGTCGTGAGCACGTCCCAGACATGCATAAGCGGTTTGACGAAATGCAAGCAATTTGTCAGCATTCATAGCGGCACTGAGAATTGGTGGTTCTTCTCTCAGAATGCCAGGAGCGGTCAGTTCTTTCTCTGACTGCTCTCTTTCGCTGGCTTCTCACCTCCCTTAGTCTAAACTCCAGTTTGGAACCTGGTGGGTTAAATCGCGACCGCAGCGTGTCGTCGGGAGATCCTCGATTGTATCATCTCAAAGAAAATCTCTACAAGGTCAGGGGTTCGCTCACAGCAATTCTCATTTTGACGAAAAGCTGTTCAAGCTTTAGCAATGCCGCTATTGTACTGACATCTGAGAAACCCAAGAGGGCCAGAACCGTTGAAAGAA